>NZ_JBNFVX010000012.1:0-104956 GCF_049943275.1 Marinobacter sp. VGCF2001 | reverse complement strand
TCTTCAGGGACCGAAGTCATGCCCCAGGCAAGCGGATTGCAGTTCACCGCCCGTGTAGGCGAATTCCCCTCCGATCATTTTGTCGTGGTTGGCTTCGCGCTGACCGAACGGCTGTCTGATCTGTTCCATGGCCGGTTACAGCTGGCCAGCACCGACCCGGATGTAGCCGCCGCCGACGTACTGGAACAACCGGTCGACCTGGTGGTGTGGCAGAACGGCCAGCCCCTGCGCCGGTTCACCGGCGTGGTGAACGAATTCGTTCGGGGCGACACCGGCCACCGCCGCACCCGCTACGAAGTGGTGATTCAGCCGCCGTTATGGCGCCTGGGCCTGATGCACAACAGCCGCATCTTCCAGACCCAGGCCACCGACGCCGTCGTGCGCACCCTGCTCGAAGAGCGGGGCATTGTGGATTCCATCTTTGACGTCAAACGCCCACCGGAAGAACGGGAATACTGCGTCCAGCACCGGGAAACCGACCTGCAGTTTCTGGAACGGCTGGCCGCCGAAGAAGGCTGGCACTACCGCTACCAGCACGGCAGCGTGGATGGCGAAGAACAACCGGCGTTAATCCTCGCTGACCACCATGGCGACGCCCCGAAACTGGACCCGGTTACCTGCAACACCAAAGCCGGTGGTAGCACAAAGCAGGCCTGCGTGTTCCAGTTCGCCTACCAGGAACGGGTGCGGGCTTCATCGGTGGCGATGAAAGACTACACCTTCAAAAACCCCGCCTACGCCCTGATGCATGAACACAGTGCTGCCAACGCGAATCACCGGGAAGACTACCAGCACTACGACTACCCCGGCCGCTACAAAGCCGACGCCAGCGGCCAGCCGTTCACCCAGAACAAACTGGATGCCTTGCGAAACGATGCGTCTATGGCCAACGGCAAAAGCAACCGCCCGGACTTCACCCCCGGCGCCAAAGTGGCACTGCAGGGCCACGACAGCCAGACCCTGAACCGGGAATGGCTACTGACCGCCATCACCCACACCGGCAAACAGCCCCAGGCCCTGGAAGAAGAGGGCGGCAGCGAACCGACCAGTTATGCCAACGAATTCACCGTCATCCCGGCGGACAAAACCTGGCGGCCGTTGTGCAACCACAAACCGCTGATGGACGGCCCCCAGATGGCGCTCGTCACCGGTCCCGAGGGTGAAGAAATCCACTGCGACCAGTATGGCCGGGTGAAGGTAAGATTTCCGTGGGATCGATACTCAAAGAACGATGAACACAGCAGTGCTTGGCTGCGCGTGACCCAGGGCTGGGCCGGTGGCCAATATGGCTTCATGGCCCTGCCCCGAATCGGCCACGAGGTCATCGTCAGTTTCCTGGACGGCGATCCGGACCAGCCCATTATCACCGGTCGCACCTATCACGCCACCAACACACCGCCGTACGCGCTGCCGGAGCACAAAACCCGCACAACATTGAAAACCAAAACCCACAAGGGCGAGGGCAGCAACGAACTGCGCTTTGAAGACGAAGCCGGCGAAGAGCAGATCTACGTGCACGCCCAGAAAGACCTGGACCTGCTGACGGAAAACAACCGCACCGAAGTCATCAGGAACGACAGCCACCTGACGGTGGAAAACAACCGCTTCAGCCACACCAAAGCGGCAGACCATTGCACCACCGACGGCGAAAACCGGCTGTCCGTTGGCGCAGACTGCAGCCAGACCGTGGGCGGCACCTACCATCAGAAAACCGCCCGTACCATGGCCTCGGAAGCCGGCACCGAAGTGCATCACAAGGCCGGTGCCAAGGTTGTGCTGGATGCAGGTGCTGAGCTGACGATTTCCGGGGGTGGAAGCTTTATCAAGCTGGACCCCAGCGGCGTGACCTTGAGTGGGCCGGGGATCAAGATTAATTCCGGGGGCAGCCCGGGGAGTGGTTCGGGGCAGAGTTCAGTTGCTCCGGAACTGCCTGCAGTGCTTGATAGAGATCGGGCAGCAATGCAGCAGTCTCCTGAACTGGCAATGGTTCGTCAGCGTAAAGGTGCCTCTCCCGAGCAAACGGAGTTTGAACAGTTACCGGGCTCTGATCGAAAGCTGATTATTGATGTGATTGGTGGGCACTTGGAGCGGGATTCAGTAGAGGCGGTGAAAGGAAGCGAAGGAGGGGAGAGCGTATGACGGACACGGTGGATTTCTCAGATGAGTCTCTGGATCGCTCAATTCTCAGAAGAGCGGATTATGACGATACAGATCCCAAAGACCTGGTGCTGACGATCCCCAAGCGTGACGGCGGCAAGATATCTGTTCCTCTTCTCAAGCAGGCAAGATCCAATATTGAGCGGGACGATTATCAGGAAAATACGCTGCTTCGAGTAAAGCCTCTGGCGGAGATCGCCAGTAATCTGCCGGTCAACAGTGGCGGCGTTAACGTTTATCAGGGCAAAGCTGTGGCAATGCTTCGTCCCGGGTATTTGTACATTTTTCGCAAAGGCCGACTCTGGCGAGAGCTGGAGATCGACGAAAAATCGCGTTTTAGTGACGTGGATCTTGAGGCCGTTCGCGCGGAAGTGATGGACCCTGGCTCTGGTCTTCGGATTATCAGGCCCTCCAGTGGCGATTGGCTCGACGATCTATTGATACCGGTTTTCCTCCAGGGACAGGCTGTCATGCACGACTTCCGCATGGCGTACAGCGAAGTTCAGTGGGATTGGTCCTATATCGAGCAGCTTGAACAGAACGAACCCGCCTGCAAGGCTAGAACAACCGGTGTAGGTCCAGCCTGGGCTACATCCAGTGTAGAGGGCCTGAACTTCGAAAGCGGCTTTGTGGCGTCCAGGGTTGAGGATGTATCGGAACTTAGGGAGAGGGACCTTGGCATCGAGTTGATGCTGGAGAACCCGAGTAATTATGTGTTGGGTTTTGACGGTCCGGCAGACGTTGAACTTTGCGTCAAGCTCGGCCGGCTGCTTGAAGCACCGTTCGACCTAAGTTGTGAGCCAGGCGAGGACCAGTTGGGCGCTTTGAGACAGCAACCGGGGATTGCCTGCCTGGCGCTGCCAGATCCTTTGTTCGAGGTCCGGCACTCCTTGTCGCAGCTTCATCTTGCCCTGCATTATATGGATGCCGTGGATGCCTCCATTCGGGACAATCCGATGGCGCACTCTGCAATGCTTATCCGCCAGGCGATTTTCGACCCTCGACCCAATGGCCAAAACCCCTTCGCCCAATATGCATCGGCTGTCGACCGCTCCAAACTGGATCAAACCCTTAAAACTGAAGAAAAGCAGTATGCCATCGCTGTGATTGACCGGCACCTCGACACGCTCCGCCGACTGCTGAGCAGCGGCGATTACGATGCAGTGCTCGAGGATTACCGGACCTGTCAGGATGTAGCAATTTGCGAGGGATACCTGTTGGTTGCGGATAACCTTAATCTGCTTCAGCAAATTCCGGGCGTGCTCCAGGCCCAGGGCGTTGTCGGTAGGGACTGGGTTCTGCAGGAGCTCCGCCGCTGGGTTCTTGAGGGCGCATTTTTGAGTAAGTGGGCTCCTGAAACTGCAGAAGAAGGTGCCGAACCTTTGATGCAAAGCCTTGAAAAGCTGGTTCAGGATACGGCAGACATCGATGAAGAGCGGTTGAATCGGCTGAATATGCAGTCTTTGGTTTACCTTGAGAAACAGTTAAACGAGCAGCACAGTGAGACCGAGTCCGGGATCAGAGGCGTCGCTAATGCGGGTAAAGTGAGCGGTATGATCGCAGGCTCACTCAACGAGTGGAGTTCGGCACTGCTTGCAGTTGGTAAGCGCCTGATGGAAGGCGGGCATATTCAGGAAGTTGAGCTCCCAAGAATCATGCAGGGAGCCCGCTCAAACTTCGCACTCGGGGACCCCAGCCTGAGGCGCATCGATGTAATGACGCGGGCGGATGCGACCCTTTCCGGCTCTATCGTCGGTGTTTACAGCAACGGAATGAAACGCGGTCTGACAGACTTTGATCGAACTGAGGGTGTTCTCACAAGAGCCAAGGATTACCTGTACGCCGACTTGATGGATGATTCTGGCCGGATGGTAGGCTCCACAAGCCCCGCGCGGATGTCCGACGAGATCGAGGAATCGATCCAAAGGGTCGCTGGCACAAGCTCGGTATTCGTAGCACCAGATGATCATCCAGAGGCTCGAAAGTTGAGTTTGTTGAAGGTTGATTTTGCGAAGCGCGCAAATGAGGTGGTTGACGGGCCTGCGGTGTCTAGAGGGTTGGTGGTTTTAGCGGCTTTTAACGTTTTCCTTGAATTTCAATCCTTCTTGAAGGCTTACGATTCAGAACAAAGAAATGCCACGTTGTCTTTTGCAAAGGCAGCAGGCGGCGCAGGATCAGATTTGATTGCCGCGTCATTAAAACTCAGTGAAATACTAGGTCGATCCGCTGCGGCAAACGGTGGAACTACGGGACTAGCCTACAAAATAGCGTCTCGCCCTTTGTTCGATATGAAAAATTGGCTTTTAGTAGGAAAACGGCTCAGGGCTGTCAAAGCCGGAACTTTGGTTAGAGTTGCAGGCTTAGCTACGTTCGTCGCAGGCGCGATCGGCGCCGGATTGAGTTTCTGGGAGATGCGCATCAGTCTTTCAAATCGGGATTTCGATGCTGCCACAGGACACGCCATCGCAATGACTGGTAGTTTAATTGTCCTTGCCTCCCCGCTCATGCACACGTTGTTGGCAATTCCCGGCTGGGGATGGGCTATTTTTGGTCTAGCTATGGCGGTTGGTGGTGGTCTCTATGCAGGTTCAGTAACTGACAACACCTTCGAACAGCTGATCAAGCGAGGTCCCTGGGGAACTCATCCTGACGACTCGCTGCCTGGCCGGGACGATAAAGCGTATTATAGTCAGTTGCTTGCGTTGCTCTCACCAATTGAAGTGGTAGCGCATCGATATGCTGACGTGGAGCCGGACCCAGGGTTGGTGCATCAGGCCTATCCACCAGAGCCAGAGGACTACGTAATTACTATTCGCCTACCGCTAGTCAGCCGTCTTAGGTTGCAACAGGAATGCACTGAGGGCCTACCTGCTAGCCCCTTCAGATTGGTGGTTCAGGAAATCGCATACCTATCAACGACAACTACTGTTCCCTCTCAAGGATTAATGAATTCACACACCACCACCAAGGTGGTTGATGCAACGCCCCTCATTAAAGTAACTGCCCGTCAGTCGCTGCCCCAGCAATCAGCGGTGCGTTTCTTGGTCAAGCGTGAGATTCAAGATAGCCATTACCAGCGTCCCTATCTTGAAGAATCTGTGACTACCCGCGTTAGAGTGGGACTACAGGCAACACTCGACACAGAGTTAGGGCCACTGGTTTTTCCCGCACCTCTGTTTGAGAATTATGAGCCGTTCGACGTTGCACGGCACGGCCAGCCACCTTCCAAAGAAATGAACGTTTGGAATACCGATATCCAACCACAATCTCCGTATTGGTACTTTGCTGAGGTCACTGCATGAGTGAGGGTTTGAATATCTCCTCGTATTCTAGCGAGGCATTTCGCGCCAAAAATATTAACCCCCTGCCGGTATCTCCTGGCAGTCGGGAGAGGATTGGAGAAGAATTGCAGCCCATTGGTGTCTATGCGGGCGCAATCCCTTATCTTGGAACCATTCAGGACGTCGCGGCGCTTCAAGATCATGAGACGTCTGATCCGGAGTTTACGTCAAGTGACTGGTGGTGGAACCACCAACGCATTCGGTTTCTGAATGAGAAGTTTGGGTTTAAACTTTTACTGTTAATCGTTCCTTTTGTCTGGATCTTGACGCTGGTCATTGGTGGGATGGCATTAATCGGGTGGGGTGTGCTCACGATTGCCGGTGTGTATGACCTACCAGGCCTCCTTGTTGGTATTTTAGGTTTGATACTCGTACCAGGATGGATGTTGATCTCGTTCTGGATCGCGAGGCCAACCACAAACTGGCTCATGAGCACCGGAATGGGCTTCGTATTGAAGCCCTTCGAAAAAGCCATCAACAAAAGCCTGGACAAGACCCTTGACGACGGCTGTAGCGAATTCAACCGAATCACCGGCCAGGTTCAGCTGGCCCTGGGAGGAGGGCGCTTTTTCCGGGCGCCGTTCGTGGAGTTTGATGCCTATGTTGACCGTGTTATCCAACAAAGCGGTGTCTTCTACCGTCTGATTCTGGTGCATCGTTACACCCAGAAGTCCTTTCATAAGATGGCGTTCAGCTCCATTGAGCCCAGCAAATCAGAGGTACTGGCCACCTGGGATATGCTGCAGACCTACATGGATGTGACGCAGCCCCTGCCAGATGTACCACGGCTGGAACCATTCCGACACCTGGATCCTGTCACCGCTGAACATGACCTGCACACCTGCCGTAACCCTCGCTTCTGGCGCGATCTGGATTTGGAAGCCTGGAGGGAAGGAGAGGGCAAGGAATGGCTGAAGCGGCAGGAGGAATATCCCTGGAATAAGCGCAAGTGCCGGCTCACGCCGCAACTCGGTAAGATCTCGATGGCGGAATACCGAAAGCTACGCCCGGCAGATGCCTGGCCGGTTTGAAATGCTATGGCGAGGCAGTCCCTGCCTCATGAATCCGCCGTGCGTTTTTTGGTTAAACGAGAACTCCAGAGCAGCAGCTTCCAGAGTTTTGGGTATCAGGAGGAGGTCAGCACAGTGGTACGTGTTGGCTTGCAGGCCGTGGTGGATACGGAACTGGGCCCCGTAGTCTTTCCCGCGCCTGTCACGGGGAATTACGAGCCCTATAATGATACCCGCCATGGCCGTGCACCAGATAAACCCAGCCGTATTGTTAATCCGCGTTCTGAGCCATTAGCACCGTATTGGTTTTTTAGGGAAGTTTCTGTATGACCATGCCAATGGAGACACAACATTACGCTTCGACTGCCTATCGGTCTGATCAGGTGATCGAGCTACCGGAAACTCGGACTAAACGAGAACGAACGGGTGACGAGCTTCAGCCGTATGGTGCTTACGCGAACGTTAATCCGTATCACCGAATCGTGGGGGATATTGATACCGTTCAGTCCAGTGAACGAGACGATCCAGAATTCTATAAGGAACACTGGTGGTGGGATCACCAGCGATTGCGTTTCCTAAATGAAAAAATGGGGCTCAAATTTCTGATATTGCTGGTGCCATTTACTTGGATATTTACACTTCTTATCGGGGGGGTGGCTTTAGTTGGTTGGAGTATAATTAGTGTTTCTGACTATTTTGAGTTGCCAGCCTTTCTTTTCACGCTATTGCTCGTAGTCTTAGTGCCTTCATGGATTTTCTTTGCATTCTGGATCATCCCCCCTACCACCAATTGGCTTATGACCAACGTCGTTGGCGCCCTCCTGAAACCCTTTGAGAAAACCCTGGAAAAGAAGTTAGACGAAACTCTGGAAGACGGCTGCAGCGAGTTCAACCGGGTTGCCGGGCAGGTAAAGTTTGCCTTGGGCAAGGGGCGTGTTTTTGAGGCCCCGTTTGTGGAGTTCGATGCCTACGTGGAGCGCGTGGTGCAGCGGGGCGGCATCTTCTACCGACTGATGTTCGTGCATCGGTACACCCAGAAGCAATTCAATAAAACGTCTCTGAGTAATATCGAGGCAGAGAAAACCGAGGTGCTGGCCCTGTGGGATATGTTGCAACGCTACATGGACGTCACCCAGCCCCTGCCAGATATGCCCCGGCTGGAGCCGTTTCGTCACCTGGACCCGGTGACCGCCAAGTACGACCAGACGATTGGCCGTAACCCCCGCTACTGGCGAGACCTCGACCTGGAGGAATGGCAGGAGGAAGCGGGAGCGGAGCTGTTGAAAAACCAGCGGCAGCATGCCTGGGGCCGTAGGCAATGCAGAGTCACTCCGCAATTAGGCAGTGTGGATATGCCCACCTATCGCCAGAGTCGGCAGGAAACGGCCTGAGGGTGCTTGGCCAATTTAACGTTACAAGGAGAGTAAACAATGGACTATCAAATCAAAGAACTCATGAAGCAGGGCTTAAGCCGAAACGAAATCTTCGAGCAGCTCAAAAAGCAGTCGGGCAATCAAATGCGTCTGGCTAATAAGATCGCAACGTTCGAGCATGGCTCACCGTCTATGCAAACCGTCCTGCTTAACCGGATCCTACTGACGCTCTGCCTGCTTCAGGCGTGTTTTGGGATTTGGGTGATCTACTCCAACGTGGTCCCGATGGATGAGGAGTTCGGCTGGCAAGCCATCGTCGCAACGTTCATTCTAACGATTTTCTATTTTGTCGGCCTGTTCAGAAAGTCTTTCACCGGGTATGCCTCATTTATTCTGCTCTGTATCACTGTTGCTGCTGGCTATGTCTATTTCTTCAACCATTTCCCGGTCGTCTCGATCGTGGGTGTTTTGCTGGCCGTTGCCGGGGGGGCGCTCTCGTACACGAACAAGGTCCGACTGTTTCCTCACATGGGATTTATGGATGTGAGGAAGTGTAAAAGTGGGACGTACATCTTCGAGTAACGGCTTCTTACTCGGGCGGGGCCGATTTAAAAAGGTTTTCGGTTCTGTCATGGCCCATCGAACACCGGCGCCATGACAGAATCAACGGGGCTTTACCAGCTCCCGACATTCTCCATGCTTGCCCAGGGCTCCCGAGCCGGCAGTGCCTCGCCTTTCTGCAACAATTCAATAGAGATACCATCCGGCGTTTTGATGAACGCCATATGGCCATCCCGTGGCGGGCGGTTGATGGTTACGCCGTTGGCCTGGAGTTTCTCGCACAGGGCGTAGATGTCGTCAACGCGGTAGGCCAGGTGCCCGAAATTTCGGCCGCCGGTGTATTCTTCCGGGTCCCAGTTGTAGGTCAGTTCGATCATGGGCGCTTTGTCTTCCCGGGCCCGGGCTTCGTCTTCCGGGGCGGCGAGGAACACCAGGGTAAAGCGGCCTTTTTCATTGCTTTTGCGGCTGATTTCCACCATGCCCAGCAGGTCGCAGAAGAAGTGGAGTGTGTCGTCCAGGTTGCTCACCCGAATCATGGTGTGCAGGTATTGCATAAGGTTCTCCTTCACTTGCATCGTTCTGAATGGTGTCTGCACCAGTTTACGGTATTCTTCGGCTATGACTAAAAATGAAATGATCGAGACGTTGCTGGCGTTCAAGATACCTGCTGTCCGACACCTTGCCTGGTTGTGTCTGGCGCCTCAGTTATTGCGGCATGAGTTCAGCTTCAATCCGTCGGCGCATCTGGCACCCGGGTTTCTGACGATGCTCAAAGAATGGGAGAAGAATCCTGAGGCTCTGCCTCCGCGGTTGGCGGAAAGCCCGGAGCGCCGGCTTGGCCATTATGTCGAGCGTTTGTACGAGGTGCTGCTTCGGGATCTGCTTGGGTGGGATATTATCCTGCAAAACCAGCAGATTCGTGCGGGCGACCGTACTCTGGGGGAGCTTGATTTTCTGGTCCGCAATCGCGAGTCGGGGCAACTTGAACATCACGAGATTGCCATCAAGTTCTATTTGGGTTTCCGGGGGGAGGAAAGCCAGACCCGATGGTTCGGCCCCAACGCCCGGGATCGTCTGGATTTAAAAACGGATCGGCTGGTGAACCATCAAAGCCAGCTGTGCCGGAGGCCTGAGACGCTGGATTTATTAGCCAGTCTCGGCATTTGCGAACCTATCGTTCCCCGCATCTTCATGCCGGGGTACTTGTTCTATCCGGATGAACAAACGGTACCGGCACCTCCGGCTCAGGCACCGGCGTCTCACCTTCGCGGCCGTTGGCTGTGGGTTGACGAGGCGCGGCAGCAGAACCGCACCTGCTGGGTGCCTCTGGATAAACCGAACTGGATTGGCCCTTGGGCCCAGCCGCAGGCTCCGGATGTGTCTTTGGGGAAGAGGGCGCTTGAGCGTGTTGAGGCACTTGGCACGCCCCAGTTGTTCGCGATTCTGGGTGAATGCGAGGACTCCGGTTCTTGGGTGGAAAAAGATCGGGTGTTTGTGATGCCGTTGCCATGGCCGAAAGTGGCCGACTAATACCATGGCAGTAGCCGCCCTGTTCACAGAAACAGGTCCCGGGCGTTGTCAGCGGGAACGACGGATTTTAGAATCCATCGCTGTCAGAGCGGCGTCAGGACGATGCCGGCAAGCCAGGGAAGGAGAATAATCAATGGAAGATTGGCAAGGATGTCTGTCTCCCGAGTGTCAGACCGCGTTGTTGATGGCCCGTGACAACGTTGTGCGCCGGGGTGGCTCGGTGATTACCGCTGAAGATTTTTTGCTGGCATTACTCGATGCCGTCCCCGCCATTCCGCCGTTTCTTCAGCGCCAGAGTATTGATCTGGACGAACTGGTACGCACCATTCAGGGTGAACAGCCGATTGTGACTGAGGTAGCCGGGGATGGAGACCTGTCCTCCCAACTGATCTACTGGATCGCTTCGGCAAGAGAGAATGCCCGGGAGTCTTGGCTGGATTGGCCAGGTTTGTTGCGGGCGCTCACTGCACAGTGTGAGCGTTTGCAGGATAAAGCCTATGTGGCTGTTCTGGAACTGGTTGGCCACTGGCCGGCGGCCAGTGATGTGTTCACCGCAGCCGGGTCTGACCCGCTTTTTGATCCGGTAGCTATCACCGATACCGGTTGGTTAGGGTTGTCGGAAGACGTGGCGGTGGCACTGGCTGCCAATCCCGAGGCGCTGATTTGGGTCCGCGGCGTGAGGGGTGCCGGCAAGACCGCCTGGCTGCAGTCCCTGCTTGCAACCCCGGGGCTGTCCTGGGTGCAGGTTGATCCGCGACGGGAATCCGAAGTGTTGTCATGTGACCAACCGGTTCTACCATCCGGGGGTGCAGCGGCGGACCACTGGCCGGCGTTGGTGTTGGATAATGTCAGCCCGGAAGATTTGTTGGTATTGATCGCAGAGCCTCTGGGGCTGATGCGCACTCTGGTTTCCGACTGGAGCGGGCCTATTCTGTTGGTGGGGTGCGGTTCGGAGCCGGATTCGGGTGCTGGGGCACGGTTGGGCCGGATACTGGGCCGGGATCTCGAGGTTCTGGAATTGCCGATGGTGAGTTCATACCAGCGAAAGGCGATTCTGACCGCGCATCAACCGGCCATTGAAAAACGCTGGGGTGTTCAGATTTCACAGGCTGCTCTGGATTACGCGGTTTCCAGGCAGAGCCGCTGTGTGAGCAGCCCGGGAGGCTTGCTTCAGTGGGTTCGGCGAGCCTGTGCGCGGCTGGATTTATTCGCCAACCGGGGCTCGGTGTCGGCGCTGTCGCTGGCAGGCCAGAGAGAAACCTGTCGCCGTCAGTCCCTGGTTGCCATGGCTCGCGGGGAAGATGCCATCACTCCGGAGCAGGAGGCCGAGGCGTTGAGGATTGACCAGGTTGCAGCGGATATCACCTGGCATGAGCGCAAGCGCAACGGAACCTTGCGAAGATTGCTGGTGGAAGACCTGCGAGAGGAACTGGAGCGGTGGGTTGCAGCGAGGCCCGGGCCGGTTCACTATGTGCGGCATTGCGAACAACAGCAGGGAGAATCCTTGGGTGCAGGATCTGGAAATCTACATTCGTGACCTTGAACCGGCCGCCGTGTCTGGCTGGCTGGAGGGGCAGCTTGATGAACTGCGTCTGGACGACGCTGATGTCGGTTCCGTGGTTAAGGGAAGCGCCCGGTATAGCGGAAATCGAGTGCGAATTACGCTTTACCCGGGCGCTTTTGGCAAACGTTTCACCTCGCTGCTGTTGGAGGGGGATGAATTGCCCTGGAACAGCGACCTGGATTGTGCCCGCAGTGCCTGGCGCGCCATGGATACCGAAATCCGTTGTAGCCCGGGCGAGTGGAAAGAGGGAGATCCGGTGGAGGATGAAAAGTGGTGGCGGCTGGATCAGCGTGGTGAGCAGTTAGTGGTCTGGAACTGAGAAGCATAGATTCCTGTACGAAAAAAGCAGCCTTGAGAGGCTGCTTTTTTCTTGGCGTGAGGGGCTGAGAGGCTCAGTCGCTCAGGATAGACACATTGTCTGCCTGCAGGCCTTTGTCCGCTTCAACCACGTTAAACCGGACCAGCTGGCCCTGGCGCAGCACGCGACGGCCACGGCCACGAATGGCGCGGAAATGCACAAAAATCTCATCGCCGCTGTCACGTACGATAAAGCCGAAGCCCTTTTTGACGTTGAACCATTTGACGGTGCCTTCCTCGTTACCTTCGGGAGTGCTGTCGTCAAAATCGTCCTCTTCATCGTCGTATTGGTTGCTCGGCTGGGCAGCGCGAGCAGGCGCTTTGCGAGCGGTTGAGTTCTGTGTGGCAGGCTGCTTGCCGGCGACGGCAATTGCGAGAAACGCGGCTACGGCGAAGATCACAAAAGCAAACAGATAGGCTGCTACGCCTCCCTGGCTGCCCAGAGCTTCCAGGCCTTGGCCCAGTGCCAGGATTTTGAGAGGTTCTGGTGTGGTGGTAAGCAAAAGCCCGAGTACAAAAGGCGCCGGAATTGCGATCAGAACGGCAACAAGGATCGCTTTGGCTGGATTACGCATTGGTTCTTTATTCTCCATGGTTTAACACTGACGATAAAAAGCCGGACATCGGGTAAAATGGCATGCCTGGCCGGTAAAAGCCGGCATGATACCAGATTAAAGAAAGGGCTGACCAAATCTCATGAGCAAAACCTCCCTGGAAGATCGACTGGCAGAACTGGAAATGCGACTTGCGTTCCAGGATGAGCTGATCAACACATTGAGTGATCAGGTGGCCAAGCAGGAAATGGATATCCGGGAACTGTGGGACGCCAAGAAGCTTCTGCATAAGCAGTTAAAAGACATCTCGCCGTCGAACATCCGCCCGGAGGAAGAGGAAACGCCGCCACCACATTACTGATCAGGGGCCCGGCAAGGGCCCCTGGTTTGTTTTTTACCCAAGCAGCTCCACAAGAATCTGTTCGTAGATCTCTGACAGCGTGTCCAGATCTTCGGCTTTTACGCACTCATCCACCTTATGAATGGTGGCATTGATCGGGCCGAGTTCCAGTACCTGGGCCCCGGTGGGAGCAATAAAACGGCCGTCTGAAGTACCGCCGGAAGTAGACAGTTCGGTTTTGCGGCCGGTGACAGAGCGAATGGCGTTCTGGGCGGCAGACACCAGCGCGCCTTTATCGGTCAAAAATGGCCGGCCACTGAGGTGCCATTGCAGATCGTATTTCAGGTTGTGGCGGTCGAGGATGGCAACCACCCGTTCTTCCAGACTTTCCGCGGTGTTTTCGGTGCAGTAGCGGAAGTTGAAATGCACCAGGCATTCCCCGGGCACAATGTTGCTGCCCACGCCCGCTTCCATGCGGGTGATCTGGAACGTGGTGGGTGGGAAGAAGTCGTTGCCGTTGTCCCAGAATTCTTTGGCCAGCGCGTCCAGTGCGGGTGCAACGCTGTGTACGGCATTTTCCGCCATATGTGGATAAGCCACGTGGCCCTGAACACCGTGAACCGTCAAATAGCCGTGCAGTGAGCCGCGGCGGCCATTCTTGATTACGTCGCCCACCTCATGCGTGCTGGACGGTTCGCCGATCAGGCACCAGTCCATTTTTTCGTTCCGGGCCTCCAGGGTCTCTACCACTTTCACGGTGCCGTCCTGGGCAGGCCCTTCTTCGTCACTGGTGATCAGCAACGCCAGCGAGCCCCGGTGATTCGGATGATTAGCCACGAAACGTTCGCAGGCGGTGATGAACGCCGCCAGGCTTCCTTTCATGTCGGCCGCGCCGCGGCCGTATAGATAACCGTCTTTGATGACGGGGTCGAACGGTGCGTACGCCCAGCTTTTCTCGGGTCCGGTGGGCACCACATCGGTGTGGCCGGCAAAGGCCAGCACGGGGCCGCCATCGCCCTTGCGGGCCCAGAGGTTGTCGGTTTCGCCAAAGCGCAGGCTTTCCCCGCTGAAGCCCAATGGAGCGAGACGCGACATCATGAGTTCCTGGCAGCCCGCATCGTCCGGCGTCACAGACTGGCGGCGGATGAGGTCCATGGCGAGTTCCAGGGTGGGCGAGAGAGACATAGAGAAAAACCTGTTCGAATGGAATCGGAAATAAAACCACAAAACCCGCGATGCCGGCGGGTTTTGTGGCAGAGCGGCGGCCTTAGTTGTTGGCGTGCAGTTCTTCGTTCAGTTCGATCGCGGATTTGTTGGTTTTGCACTCCACGGCACCGGTCTGGCTGTTACGACGGAACAGAAGGTCGTTCTTGCTGGCCAGATCCCGCGCTTTTACAACTTCTACCAGTTGGTTGTGGTCGTCCAGCAGGGCCACCTTGGTGCCCGCCGTGATGTACAGGCCAGCCTCGACAGTGCAGCGGTCGCCAAGAGGGATACCAATACCGGCGTTGGCGCCCAGCAGGCAGTTTTCGCCCGCCGAGATAATGATGTTGCCGCCGCCGGAGAGGGTGCCCATGGTGGAGCAGCCGCCGCCGAGATCTGAACCTTTACCAATCATCACGCCGGCGGAAATGCGGCCTTCGATCATGCTGGTGCCCTCGGTGCCGGCATTGAAGTTGATAAAGCCTTCGTGCATAACGGTGGTGCCTTCGCCTACATACGCGCCCAGGCGCACACGAGCGGTGTCGGCAATGCGCACGCCTTTGGGCACAACGTAGTCGGTCATCTGCGGGAACTTGTCGACCGATTTTACTTCCAGGATGCGGCCTTCGATGCGCGCCTGCAGCTGCCGCTCGGGCAGTTCGTTCAGGTCGATGGCGCCTTCGTTGGTCCACGCCAGGTTCGGCAGCAGGCCAAAGATGCCGTCCAGTTTGAGGCTATGGGGCTTGGCCAGGCGATGGGAAATCAGGTGCAGCTTCAGGTACACCTCCGGCGTGCTGGAGGCGGTATCATCCGTTGCCAGTACGGTTACCACCACGGGGCGCTTGCTCTCGGCGGCCGTCTCGGCCAGTTTGGCCTGGTCTGTCCGGCCCAGCTGGCGCAGGGCGTTGGCGAACTGAACCAATTGCTCTGCCTGCACGCTGATGGCCTGGTTGCCGCCCTGGTAATCCAGCGCGGACTCAACCACGTCGATCAGGTCTCTGTCGGGTGTCATGATCGGCTGCTGGTAGTAAACCTCCAGCCATTCGCCCTGGTTGTTCTGGGTGCCGATTCCGATACCGAATGCAAAACTCATCGGGTGCTTGCTCCTGTTGTCATCAAATAGTCAGAAAGTGTTCAGCTCAGCCACGCAGCCCAGTCGTCTGCATTGAATCCCACGGTTACATCGTCACCACGCTCTACAACGGGACGTTTGATGATCGAAGGATTCTCGAGCATGATCTGGTGGGCAGATTGGGCGCTAATGGTATCACGAACCTCGTCCGGAAGTTTCCGCCAGGTGGTGCCGCGCTTGTTCAGCAGCGTTTCCCAGCCAACGGCCGTTTCCCAGTGGCTGAGTTGCTCCCTGGTGAGGCCGTCTTTCTTGAAGTCGTGAAACTGGTAGTCCACGCCTTGTTCATCCAGCCATTTCCGGGCTTTCTTGACGGTGTCGCAGTTGCGGATGCCGTATAGCTTCATTGCTCAAAACCTTTTACAAACTCAACAATACGTTTTGCGGCTTCCACGCATTCCTCCAGCGGAGCCACCAGCGCCATGCGTACGCGGTTTTCACCCGGGTTGCGGCCGTCAACCGTGCGGGATAAATAGCGGCCGGGCAACACGTGCACATTCTGCCGGGCAGACAATTCCCGGGCGAAGGTTTCGTCGTCTATGGGTGTTTCCGGCCAGAGGTAGAAGCCGGCATCGGGAAAGTCGACGTTCATGACCTCCCGGAGAATGGGGACAACGGCCTCGAACTTCGCCCGGTAGGCCGACCGGTTTTCCCGGACATGGTCCTCATCGTTCCAGGCCGCGATGCTGGCCAGTTGGTTGTGAACCGGCATGGCGCAGCCATGGTAGGTGCGGTACTTCAGGTAGCCGGCCAGAACATCGGCGTCACCGGCGACAAAGCCGGAGCGCAGGCCGGGCAGGTTGCTGCGCTTTGACAGGCTGTGGAACACAACGCAGCGACTGAAATCGTGACGGCCGATGGCGGCGCAGGTTTGCAGCAGCCCCTCCGGCGGGTTGTTTTCATCCGGGTAGAGCTCTGAATAGCACTCGTCCGAGGCGATCAGAAAGTCGTGCCGGTCGGCCAATTCAATCACTTTGATCAGGGTTTCCCGGGGGATCACAGCACCGCTGGGGTTTCCGGGAGAGCACAGGAACAGAATCTGGCAGTCTTGCCAGACCGATTCGGGGACGGCATCAAAATCCGGAATGAAACCGTTGCTGCCGTCGCAGGGCAGATAGACCGGCGTCGCCCCGGCCAGAAAAGCCGCCCCTTCGTAGATCTGGTAGAAAGGGTTGGGGCTGACCACGGTCGCCGGTCTGGTGGTGTCTATAACCGCCTGAACCAGCGCGAAGATGGCTTCTCGGGTGCCGTTGACCGGCACCACGTGTCGCTGCGGATCGAGCGAACCTGCTGTCAGGTTAAAGCGCTTCGTTGCCCAGGTTGAAATGGCCCCGCGAAGTTCGTCTGTGCCTTTGGTGGTGGGGTAGTTTGCCAGTTTTTCCAGGTTGTCAGCGATGACCTCTTTTACGAAGGCCGGCGACGGGTGTTTGGGTTCGCCAATCCCCAGGGAAATCGGCGCCAGGTGTTCGGGGCCTGAAATGCCGGCCTTTAATTTGGCCAGTTTCTCAAAGGGATAGGGGTGAAGTCTTTCCAGATTGGGGTTCATTGAATCTCGTCCAGCATTTTACAGAGGTCCTGTTGCAGGGCCTGGCACACGCCCGGGTCACGCAGGGGTTCGCCCTGTTCGTCGGTGATGAAGAACACGTCTTCAACCCGCTCTCCCAGAGTGGCAATCTTGGCGTTGGTCAGCCGCACACGGTGTTCCAGCAACACCTGGCCAAGCCGCGCCAGCAGACCGGGGCGGTCCGGCGTGATCAGTTCCATCACCGTGCGCTGATTGATGGTGTCGTTGGAGAAGGTCACCTCGGTCGGGAACGCAAAGTGTTTCAACTGCCTTGGCGTTCTGCGATGGATGATGTCCGGATAGTCTTCCGGGTCGTCCAGTTCTTCAATCAGTCGCTTGCGTACGCGCTCCTTCCGGGCCGGGTCGATACCCAGCGGCTGGCCCTTGTCATCCAGAACCACATAGGAGCTGATGGAATAGGGACCTTCGGTGGAATTGATGCGGGCATCCACAATGTTCAGGTTCAGCTGCTCCAGAACAGCGGTGGTGGCGGCAAACAGGGCGACACGATCTTTCATGTAGATGATGATCTGGGAATAGCCGTCAGTCGGGCCACCCCGGGTGTCCCGGATCAGCACCAGAGGATCCGGGTTGTCGCCGTGGCGAATGATGGCGGCTGTTTGCCAGGCGATATCGACAGTGGAATCCTGCAGGAAGTATTCGTCGTCCACGGTATTCCAGATCTGGTCGATCTGTTCATCGGTCATGTTCTGGGCGTGGAGGATTTCCCTGGCTTCCTCCTGGGTGGCCCGGATCCAGGACTGCCGGTCTACCGGATTGTCAGTGCCGCGGCGCAGCGCCCGTTTGGTTTCTATATAAAGCTGGCGCAACAACGACGCGCGCCAGGTGTTCCACAGTTTGGGATTGGTGGCACTGATATCGCAAACCGTGAGGATGTAGAGATAGTCCAGGTGGGCGAGGCTGGGTACCGCGCGGGCAAAGGCCTGAATGATGTCCGGGTCGGAAATATCCTTGCGCTGCGCGGTCATCGACATCAACAGGTGGTTTTCCACCAGCCAGGACACCAGTTGGGTGTCCCGTTCACTGAGATGGTGCCGCTCGCAAAAGGCTTCGGCATCAATGGCGCCAAGCTCGGAATGGTCGCCGCCCCGGCCTTTTGCCACGTCGTGGTAGAGGCCGGCAATAAACAAGGTTTCCAGTTTGGGTAGCCGGTGTATCAGGCGCGAGGCCAGGGGGTATTCGGTTCTGGCCTCGGTGCTGTTGAGCCTCACCATGTTGCGGATCACCCGCATGGTGTGGGCGTCTACCGTATAGATATGGAAAAGGTCGTGCTGCATCTGGCCAATGATCTGGCCGAACTCCGGCAGGTAGCGGCCCAGCACGTTGTACTTCTTCATGGCCGACAGGGTCTGGTCCAGGGCATGGGGCGTGCGTAGCAGCTCCATAAACAGCGTGGTGACGGCCAGGTCAGAGCGGAACGCGTCATCAATCAGATGCCTGTGGGCCCGGAGTGAACGAATCGTAGTGGCCCGGATGCCTTTGATCTCCGGGTGTTGCGCCATCAGCACGAAGATTTCCATGATCGCGTACGGGGCGTAGGCGAACACCTGATTGTTTACCGCTTCAATGTAAAGGTTGCGAACCTGGAAACGCTTATTCAAGGGGCGGATTTCATCTTCTCCGCCGCTGCCAATGATGGCCTCGTCATAATACTGCAGGATTACGTCCGCCAGCTCCGCCAGTGCAAGCACGGTGCGGTAGTACTGCTGCATCATCAGTTCCACACCCAGGCGTTTGCCTTCGTCCTGGTACCCGAGCATTTGCGCCAGCGCTCGCTGGTGGTCAAACAGCAGGCGATTTTCGTTGCGGTCGGCCAGTAATTGAAGACCAAAGCGGAGCTGCCAGAGGAAGGTCTCTCCCTGATACAGAATCTGATGCTCTTCTTCGGTCAGGATGCTGAAACGGGTGAGGTCGGCAATATTCTGCAGGCCAAAATGCCGTTTCGTGATCCAGCCAATGGTCTGGATGTCCCGGAGGGCGCCGGGTGACCCTTTGACGTTGGGCTCCAGATTGTACTCGGTGTCGCCGTATTTTCTGTGGCGTTGCTGCTGCTCTTCCCGTTTGGCGAGGAAGTAGTCGCGGTCTGAGCTGACGTCGTCTGAATACACCTGCTCACTGAGCTCGGCCCGTAAACCGTCCGGGCCGGCAATGGTTCGCGTCTCCAGCAGGTTGGTCAGAATGGTGATGTCTGTCCGGGCGGCCTGCACCGATTCTGACAGGCTGCGAACACTGTGGCCGATGTCGAGTTTCAGGTCCCAGAGCAGAGTGATGAACGCGCTCAGATCATCCTGCCAGCTCTCTTCTATCCCGACTCGGGTCAGAATCAGCAGGTCAATGTCGGAATGGGGGTGCAGCTCCCCGCGGCCGTAGCCGCCCACCGCCACCAGGGCAATGTCAGAGGAGCGGGAAAATGGATAGCGATTCCAGATCAGCCGCAACACCTTGTCGACGGTGTTGGCTCTGGCATGAACCAGAGCCCGGACATCGGCCCCCTGGCGAAAGGCCTCTGCGTCGGCGTTGTAGCTGCCCCGCAGCACTTCGCGCGCTGCGAATACCGGTGAGGTATCGTTAGTGATGCGGGATTCCAGCTCGCTACGATCCACTTAGAAGGACTCTTCCGATCGGCGGGTCAGCACTTCACAGCCATCGGCGGTTACCAGCAGTGTGTGTTCCCACTGGGCCGAGAGTTTGTGGTCTTTGGTGACCACAGTCCAGCCGTCTGCCATCAGCTTGGTCTGGTATTTACCCTGGTTGATCATGGGTTCGATGGTAAAGGTCATACCCTCTTTGAGTTCCATGCCGGTGTCGGGCTTGCCGTAATGCATCACCTGGGGCTCCTCATGGAACACTTTGCCAATGCCGTGGCCGCAGTAGTCGCGCACGACTGAATAACGATGCTTTTCGGCGTGCTGCTGAATGACGTGGCCGATATCACCCAGGCGGGTTCCCGGTTTGACCAGCTCAATGCCTTTATAGAGACATTCCTGGGTGATCTGGATCAGGCGCTCGCTGCCAGGCTTGGGTTTACCCACGATCCACATCTTACTGGTGTCACCGTGATAGCTGTCTTTTATGACAGTCACATCGATGTTGATGATGTCGCCGTCTTTCAGCACCTTTTTCTCCGACGGGATGCCGTGGCAGATCACGTGGTTGACGGAGGTGCAGATCGACTTGGGGAAACCTTTGTAATTCAGTGGGGCAGGGACAGCCTGCTGCGTATTCACGATGTAATCGTGGGCAATGCGGTCGAGTTCTTCGGTGGTGATGCCGGGTTTGACGTGTTCGTCGAGCATTTCCAGAACATCGGCAGCCAGTCGACCGGCCACGCGCATCTTTTCAATCTCTTCGGGGGTCTTGATAGTTACCTGCATCACGCTTCCTGTTGATTTGTGTCAAACCCGCATTTTAAGGGGCGGCGACATAAGGTACAAGGCACCGGCGGGCTATGCTGGCGATAGTGCGGCGCTAAAAGTAATGGCGTTACGGCCGGCAGTTATGGTATAAACGCGCCCGCCGGAAACGAATCCGGCAAATTCACACACGTGTCGGCACGTTGTCCCAGGGTGCCTTTGCTGCTGTTGAAGCAGTTCAGGTTGGGTCAATCGGACGCGTGGAGGACTAACCCGAAGCTAAAAGGTAACTATCATGGCTCAGGTAAATATGCGTGACCTGCTCAAGGCAGGTGCTCACTTCGGTCACCAGACTCGCTACTGGAACCCGAAAATGTCGAAGTTCATCTTCGGCGCCCGTAACAAGATTCATATCATCAACCTGGAGCAGACTGTTCCGGCCATGAATGAAGCGCTTAACTTCATTCAGTCACTGGCTGAGAACAAGAACAAGATCCTGTTTGTTGGTACCAAGCGTGCGGCTTCCAAGATTGTGAAAGAAGAAGCTCGTCGTTCCGGTCAGCCGTACGTTAACCACCGCTGGTTGGGTGGTATGCTGACCAACTACAAGACCATCCGTCAGTCTATCCGTCGCTACCGTGACCTGGAAACCCAGAGCCAGGACGGTACTTTCGACAAGCTGACCAAGAAAGAAGCCCTTGAGCGTACCCGTGAAATGGACAAGCTTGAGCGTTCCATTGGTGGTATCAAAGATATGGGCGGCCTGCCCGACGCACTGTTCGTGATCGACGTAGACCACGAGCGTATCGCCATCAAGGAAGCCAACAAGCTGGGCATTCCGGTTATTGGTGTTGTTGATACCAACAGTGATCCCGACGGCGTTGACTACGTGATTCCGGGTAACGATGACGCTATCCGCGCTATCCAGATCTACGTGAAAGCGGTAGCCGACACCTGCATGGAGGCGTCGCAGTCTTCAGGCGCCGGCGCTGACGAGTTTGTTGAAGTCAGCGAAGATGCCGCAGGCGCCGCTCCGGCCGCTGAGTAACATCCCGGCCTGGCGTTTGAGTTGTAAGATGTGCCCGCCCGTTTATGCGGGCATATCTCCCCACCGAATTCGGAATAGACAAGAGGATTGAACATGGCTGCAATTACCGCCGCAATGGTCAAAGAACTGCGTGAGCGTACCGGCCTTGGCATGATGGAGTGCAAAAAAGCACTGGTTGAAGCTGGCGGCAGCGTTGACGCTGCGATTGAAGAGCTGCGTAAGTCATCCGGTCTGAAAGCCGCCAAGAAAGCCGGCCGCACCGCCGCTGAGGGCGTGTCACTGATCAAGGTGTCTGACGACAATACCGTGGCGTTCATTCTGGAAGTGAACTCCGAAACCGACTTTGTCGCCCGTGACGACAACTTCATGGCGTTCGCTGACGATGTCCTGAACGTTGCCTTCGAGAAAGGCGAAACAGACGTTGCCAAGCTGATGGAAGGCGATCTGGAATCCAAGCGTGAAGCGCTGGTTCAGAAGATCGGCGAGAACATCACTGTGCGTCGTGTTGTGAAAGTGGAAGGCCCGGTTGTGGGTGGTTACGTTCACAGCAACAGCAAGATCGCTTCTGTTGTTGCCCTGAGTGCTGGTGATGCAGAGCTGGCCCGCGATATCGCCATGCACGTTGCTGCGGTTAACCCGCGCGTCGGCAAGCCCGAAGATATGCCGGCTGAAGAGCTGGAAAAAGAGGAAGCCATCATCAAGGCCCAGCCCGATATGGAAGGCAAGCCTGCTGAAATCGTTGAAAAGATGATGGGTGGCCGCATCAAAAAATTCCTGGCTGAGAACAGCCTGGTTGAACAGCCGTTCGTCAAGAACCCGGACCAGAAAGTGGGTGATCTGATCAAGGCCGCCGGTGGCGAGCTGGTCGACTTCGTCCGCCTGGAAGTGGGTGAAGGCATCGAGAAAGAAGAAGTGGATTTTGCCGCAGAAGTAGCTGCTGCTGCCGGCACAGGCAAGGCCTGATTCCGCTTTAAGGCACTGATGCACTATGCACAGTGCCACCTGAGTCTGCCACGTCAGTCGGGTTCGCCCGGCTTTCGTGGCGGGCTTGTATCTGAGATACCCCTTTTCTGAGGAGTATGTCAGATACAAGCCTGCAGCGGGTTTGACGCCGGATAGCCAACAGACGAGAAGGGGATCATCATGCCGACAACTTCGAAGAACCAGCCCAGATACAAGCGTGTTCTGCTCAAGCTCAGTGGCGAAGCCCTGATGGGAGACCACGGTTTCGGTATTGATCCCAAAGTCCTTGATCGCATGGCCCTGGAAATCGGTGCGCTGATTGGTATTGGTGTCCAGGTGGCCCTGGTGATCGGTGGGGGTAACTTGTTCCGTGGGGCAGCCTTGAACGCAGCCGGCCTCGATCGTGTGACGGGAGACCACATGGGGATGCTGGCCACGGTTATGAACGGGCTGGCCATGCGCGATGCGCTGGAGCGCTCGAATATCCGGACGCGCGTGATGTCCGCCATTCCCATGAGTGGTATTGTTGAACATTACGATCGTCGTCGTGCCGTGCGGGACTTGAAAGAAGGTGACGTGGTGATTTTCAGTGCGGGAACCGGTAACCCGTTCTTTACCACAGATTCCGCGGCCTGTTTGCGTGGCATCGAAATCGAAGCCGATGCGGTGCTCAAGGCAACGAAGGTGGATGGTGTTTATTCCGCTGATCCGCACCTCGATCCCGCTGCAGAAAAATACGATCACCTGACTTATGATGAGGTTCTGGACAAAAAGCTGGGCGTGATGGATCTGACGGCGATCTGCCTGGCGCGGGATCACGGTATGCCGCTTCGCGTCTTTGACATGAATCGTCCCGGCGTTTTGACCCGCATTGTAACCGGCGAACGGGATGGCACACTTATCGAGTGAGCCCGGGCGCGGCGCTAAGGGTGCCGGTGCCTGATTAGAATCAGACAAACGAATTGAGGAAGCTTACGTGATTAACGATATTAAAGCTGACGCCGAGAAGAAGATGAAAAAGAGCCTGGAGGCTCTGCATTCGGCTTTTAACAAAATCCGCACCGGCCGGGCGCATCCGTCCATTCTCGATAGCGTGATGGTGAACTACTACGGCCAGGAGACACCGTTGAAGCAGGTGGCCAGTGTGAACGTGGAAGATAACCGCACACTGACAGTGTCGCCCTGGGAAAAGAACCTGGTGCCCACCATTGAAAAGGCCATCATGACGTCTGACCTGGGCCTGAATCCCGCCACCAGTGGCGACATCATCCGGGTGCCTATGCCGATGCTGACCGAAGAGACCCGTAAAGACATGGTCAAGCAGGCCAAGGCAGATGCAGAGCATGGGCGTGTGTCTATCCGTAATGCGCGTCGTGACGCAAACTCCATGATCAAAGAGCTGGTCAAGGACAAGGAAATCAGCGAAGACGATCAGCATCAGGGTGAGGATGAGATTCAGAAGCTCACCGACAAATACGTTGCTGAAGTTGAAAAGATGCTGAAGTCGAAAGAAGAGGACCTGATGGCGGTTTGATCGCCCGGGTTCGTTGAAGCGAAAAACCAGCAGCGGGAATGTCCCGCTGCACAGAGGATTTCATGACGGCAAAGGTAACCGCAGAAATTCCGGTGGCAGCAGACAACTGCCCCCGACACGTGGCGATCATCATGGATGGCAACAATCGGTGGGCGAAGGCGCACCGGCTGAAGGGAGTGGCTGGCCACAAGGCAGGGGTAGACGCGGTTAAGGCGGTGGTGGAAACCTGCGCCAGGCAGGGGGTTGAAGTCCTCACGTTGTTTGCCTTTTCCAGCGAAAACTGGCGCCGTCCCAAGGATGAGGTCTCGGCTCTGATGCGGCTGTTCCTGATTGCATTGGAGAGAGAGGTGCGCAAGCTGCACCGCAACAACATCCGCCTGCGTGTCATCGGAGACCGCTCGGCCTTCAGCCAGGTTCTCAGAGACCATATGGACAAGGCTGAAGCCCTGACCCGCGACAATACCGGCATGACACTGGTGATCGCAGCCAACTACGGTGGCCACTGGGATATCACCCAGGCGACCCGCCAGGTAGCTGAGCTGGTTCGCAGTGGGCAGCTTGAGCCTTCTGATATAACCGATGACCTGATTCAGGAGCGTTTGAGCATCGGTGACCTGCCCATGCCGGATCTGCTCATCCGGACTGCGGGCGAGCAGCGCATCAGCAATTTCCTGCTCTGGCATCTGGCCTATACAGAGTTCTATTTTTCTGACGTTTTCTGGCCCGATTTCAAGCGCGAACAAATGCTCCAGGCGCTTGACGCCTACGCCCATCGTCAGCGCCGTTTCGGTCAGACCGACGACCAGATTGCCGCTCGCGCTGCACAACAATAACGACCAAGCGACCGATACTGTGCTTAAAACCCGAATTATTACCGCGCTCATATTGGCACCGATTGCAATCGGTGGTATTTTTTTTCTCCAGCCCCTCGGCTTCGCTCTTTTTACCGGTGCCATCATTACGCTGGGCGCCTGGGAGTGGGCGAATATGTCGGGGATCGACAGTCAGCCCGGTCGCGTGGGCTATGCTGTTGTGCTGGCGGCCCTGCTGTTCATTGTCAATCAGATCCCGGCCATGATGGTGCTGTGGCTGGCCATAGCCTGGTGGCTTGTCTGTTTCTGGCTGGTGCGGCAATATCCGGTTGGTTCCGGGCGTTGGGGAGCGACACCGGTCAGGGCGCTGATGGGTTGGATGGTTCTGGTTCCGGCTTGGGTAGGGTTGAATCATCTCCGGAATGGCGACTTTCAATTCGGTGACGTATCCAACAGCCTGATGGCCATTCTCTATATTTTTCTGGTGGTCTGGGTGGCAGACATCGGTGCCTATTTTGCTGGCCGGGCCTTTGGTAAAGCCAAGCTTGCGCCGCGTGTGAGCCCTGGTAAGTCCTGGGCCGGCGTGTGGGGCGGTCTGGCTGCCGTTGCCCTGCTGGCCGTGGTTGCCAGCGTGCTGGCGGACGCCGACATGGCAAACGCCGTGCTTCTGACAGTGGCCACGCTGGTGACCGGGTTTGTTTCGGTACTTGGTGATCTGCTTGAGAGTATGCTGAAGCGATTCAGGGGTATCAAAGACAGTAGCCAGTTGTTACCCGGCCATGGTGGTATCATGGATCGCATTGATAGCCTGACGGCCGCCATCCCTGTATTTGCTTTGATCATTACCTTGCT
The DNA here is from genome assembly GCF_049943275.1 of Marinobacter sp. VGCF2001. NCBI lineage: Bacteria > Pseudomonadati > Pseudomonadota > Gammaproteobacteria > Pseudomonadales > Marinobacteraceae > Marinobacter > Marinobacter sp. VGCF2001. The sequence continues at coordinate 79,690 of NZ_JBNFVX010000012.1, read as the reverse complement.
GGGGTGGCTGACCGCTGGTCAGGGTTTGGCATGATAAAGCGCTCTCTCACCATACTTGGCGCGACCGGCTCCATCGGTCTCAGCACGCTTGATGTTATCCGCCGGCACCCTGACCGTTTCTCATTGTTTGCGCTGACCGCCGGAACCCGGGCAGAAGAAATGGCGACACTGTGCCGCGAATTCCGGCCGGCTGTGGCCGTGATGGCGGATGCCGCCGCGGCAGCGCGCCTGCAAGAGCTATTGAAAGAAGTGCCGGAGACCCGTGTACTCAGCGGTGAGGCCGGCCTGTGCGAGGTGGCGTCGTCGGCCGGATCAGATACGGTAATGGCGGCGATTGTGGGTGCGGCCGGCCTGGCCCCGACTCTGGCCGCAGTCCGGGCAGGCAAGCGGGTGCTTCTGGCGAACAAAGAAGCACTGGTGATGTCTGGCCAGTTGTTTATGGACGCGGTGGATCGCTGTGGTGCGGAACTCTTGCCGATCGATTCCGAGCACAATGCTATTTTTCAGTGTATGCCCCCGGATCAGGTTCGTGATCCCCGTGCTGCGGGCATCACCCGGATCTTATTGACAGCCTCTGGTGGGCCGTTCCGGGAGTACGCCGCCGAAGATTTGCGGGCGGTAACTCCGGCTCAGGCCTGCGCCCATCCCAACTGGTCCATGGGGCAGAAAATTTCGGTGGACTCTGCAACCCTGATGAACAAGGGGCTGGAGCTAATCGAGGCCTGCTGGTTATTCAATACCACTCCCGAGCATATTCAGGTGCACGTGCATCCTGAGAGCATTATCCACTCGATGGTCGAGTACGCCGATGGTTCGGTGCTGGCGCAGTTGGGCAGCCCGGATATGCGCACGCCGATTGCTAACGGTCTGGCCTGGCCCGAGCGTATCGAGGCGGGCGTCGCGGCGCTGGATCTGTTCGCCATTGGTCGGTTCCACTTCGAACGGCCCGATGTGCAGCGCTTCCCCTGTCTCCGCCTGGCTGCCGAGGCCTTCGCGGCAGGCGGTACGGCGCCGGCTGTGCTGAATGCGGCCAATGAGATTGCCGTCGCCGCATTTCTTGACGGGCAGCTGTGCTTTACCGATATCCCCGTTATCATAGAGCGAACCCTGGCAGCCACTGAGGTGGTGTCGGCGGGCAGTTTTGAGGTTATTTTCGCCAAAGACAGCGAAGCTCGCCGCCGGGCGGGGGAACAGATAAGCCTGCTGGCTGTCTGATTCTCCCGGGCCTGACAGACTGCCCATTCAGCCACAAACCGGAACGTCTATGCAGATTATTCAAACCGTACTGGCACTGGCGCTAACGCTTGGAATTCTGGTCACGCTTCACGAATACGGACACTTCTGGGTGGCGCGTCGGTTCGGTGTCAAAGTGCTCCGCTTTTCTGTGGGGTTTGGCAAGCCTCTATTTTCCTGGTACGACCGGCACGGCACCGAGTTTGCGGTGGCGGCCATCCCCCTGGGCGGTTACGTCAAAATGCTGGATGAGCGCGAAGGGCCTGTGCCCGAAGCACTGCGCGATCAGGCGTTTACGGCGAAGCCACCGTCACAGCGTATTGCCATTGCGGCCGCAGGCCCGGCTGCTAACTTCCTGTTTGCGATTCTGGCCTACTGGGTACTGAGTGTAGTGGGTGTTACCACGGTCGCGCCGGTGATTGGCGAGGTTGCCGAGGAAAGTGTCGCTGAGCGGGTGGGGCTGGCACCCGGTATGGAAATCCATGAGGTTGATGGGCATCGGGTGAACTCCTGGCGGGATGTGAATATGCGCCTGCTGGAGCGTGCGGGTGAGTTCGGCCAGGTGTCACTGCAGATATCCCGGGACGGTTCCCGCGGCACGGTATCCGGCACGCTGGATGGCTGGCGGCTGAGTGACGATACGCCAAACCCTCTGGCGGAATTCGGGCTGTCGCCATGGCGGCCCGATATTCCGGCGGTGCTGGGGGAAATTGCTGCCGATGGTCGGGCCCGTGCTGCAGGGTTGCAGAGTGGTGATCGCGTTCTGGCCGTTGACGGGGAACCGGTTTCAGACTGGTTTGCTCTGGTAGAGCATATCCGTAATGCTCCGGAACAGACTCTGGAGCTGACCGTAGAACGCGACGGCACCGAGATGAACCTGGCGGTAACGCCGGCCTCAAGAACGGCCGATGATGGCCATGTGATCGGTTTCGTCGGCGCCGGGGTGACCGCCGTATCCTGGCCGGAAGGTGTGCTGAGAGAGGTGCGCTATGGCCCTCTTGCGGCCATTCCGAATGCGGTCAGCGAAACCTGGGCCGATACCCGCCTGACCCTGGTGGCGATCAAGAAGATGGTAACGGGCCTGTTGTCGCCAACCAACCTGAGTGGCCCGATAACCATTGCCCGGGTTGCAGAGGCCAGCGTGAGCTCGGGCTTCGAGGACTTTGTGCGTTTCCTGGCGTATCTCAGTGTCAGTCTTGGCGTGCTTAATCTGTTGCCGGTTCCCGTTCTGGACGGTGGTCATATTGTTTATTACACCATCGAGGCGATTCGCCGGAAACCGCTTTCCGAGCAGGCTCAGGCCTTCGGATTACGAATTGGTATGGCTTTGATCCTGACTTTAATGGTGTTTGCTCTTTACAACGACCTGATGCGGTTGTGAGAATTGCGAGCTCCTTACCGCACATTAACCAGGCGAAATAACTGAATGAGACGTTCCCTCCTAGCTGTAGCCGTTGGCCTCGCAATTACCGCAACCGGTATGAAGCCAGCGCTGGCGGATGAATTCACGGTTGCGGACATAGAGGTAGAAGGCCTTCAGAGGGTTTCAGCTGGTTCTGTTTTTTCTTCGTTTCCGATCAATATCGGCGAACGAATGGATGAGACCCGGCTGGCCGGTGCTATCAAAAACCTTTTTCGGACCGGTTTGTTCACCGACATCCAGGCGAGCCGCGACGACGGTGTGCTGATTCTTTCGGTGCGGGAGCGTCCATCCATCTCGTCCATCGAGATCGAGGGCAACAAGAACATTGAAACCGGTATGCTGATGGAGGCGCTGGCTGGCGCCGGACTGGAGGAGGGCCAGGTGTTCCGGCGCGCCACGCTGGAAAAGCTGGAGCTTGAGATACTCCGCTCCTACATTGCCCAGGGCCGCTACAATGCGCGGGTCAAAGCCACCGCTGAAGAGCTGCCGAGAAACCGGGTGGCTATTCGTCTGGATATCAACGAGGGCACGGTTGCCGCAATCCAGCACATCAATATCGTGGGCAACGAGGATTACACCGACGACGAACTGATTGATCTGTTCGAGTTGCGCACCAGCAGCTGGTGGAACTCCCTCACCAACAAAGACAAGTATGCGCGGGAACGTCTGAGTGGTGACCTGGAGTCACTGCGCTCGTTCTATCTGGACCGTGGCTATCTGGATTTCAGCGTTGAATCCAGCCAGGTGTCGATCTCCCCGGATAAACAGGATGTCTTCATTGCCATCGCGCTGAATGAAGGCCCCCAGTACACCATCTCGGATATCCGGTTGCGGGGCGAATTGATTGTCGGAGAGGAAGAGCTGCGCAAGTTCATTCCGGTTGAAGAAGGCGATGTGTTCTCCCGTGCCCAGATGACGGCAATCTCCGAGGCGCTGTCGTTCCGTCTGGGCCGCGAGGGTTACGCGTTCGCCAACGTCAATGCCGTGCCTGAACCCGGTAAAGACAATACCGCGGCGGTCACGTTCTTTGTCGAACCTGGCAAGCGGGCCTATGTCCGCAGGGTCAGTTTTTCCGGCAACGTATCGACCAAGGACGAAGTGCTTCGTCAGGAAATGACCCAGATGGAAGGTGGCGTTGCTTCGTCTGACCGCATCGAATTCTCGAAAACCCGTCTCGAGCGCCTGGGTTTCTTCCAGACGGTCGACGTGGAAACGGTTCCCGTGCCGGGCACGGATGACCTGGTGGATGTTAACTACAGTGTCCAGGAACAACCCACGGGCAGCTTGTCGGCATCCGTAGGTTTCTCGCAGAACTCCGGCGTGATTCTCGGGGCGTCTGTTTCCGAAAATAATTTCTTTGGCACCGGCAAACGCGTGTCCTTTGGTGTGAATGTCAGTGATTCGGTAAAAAGCGCCAATGTCTCCTACCTGGACCCTTATTTCACCGTGGACGGCGTAAGCCGCGGCTTCAGCCTGTTTGCCCGGGAGACCGATTATGAGGAAGAGGACATCTCCTCCTATCTGCTCGACGAGTACGGTGGCCGGGTCACGTTCGGTTACCCGACGGACTCCATCACCCGGCTGAATTTTGGTGCCGGCGTAACCCAGTCGAACATCAAGCCGGGTGTGTTTTCCTCTCAGGAAGTACGTGACTTTGTTGCCGACGAGGGGGATTCGTTCACCAATTACTTCCTGTTTGCCAGTTGGCGCCGCAGCACTCTGAACCGCGGTATACTGCCAACCAATGGTTACAGCCATTCCTTGTCGCTGGATGTGGCCGTGCCGGGCAGTGACCTGACGTTCTACAAGGCTACCCATAAAACCGATTTTTACTTTCCGCTCACGGATTCGTCCAGATGGGTCTTCCGGGCGCGCTCTGAAATCGGCTACGGCGATGGCTATGGGGATCGCAGCCAGATGCCGTTCTTCGAGCATTTCTATTCCGGCGGGTATGGTTCGGTTCGGGGGTATGAAGCAAACTCGCTTGGTAACAAGGCTCAGTTGGCCGAGGGTGATTTTTCCGATCCGGACCCGTTCGGGGGCAACGTGCTGACCGAGGGTGGTCTGGAGCTGATTTTCCCAACGCCGTTTGCGGGTGATACCCGGTCGATGCGTACCTCGTTTTTTGTCGATGCCGGCCAGGTGTTCGATACCGAGCGTGGCTTTGATCCCGAATTGGATGAGGTGCGGACGTCGGCCGGTATCAGTTTTCAGTGGATAACCGCCGTTGGCCCACTGGCATTCAGTCTGGCGAAGCCGCTCAACGACCAATCCGGTGATGATACCCAGGTCTTCCAGTTCTCACTGGGCCAGACGTTCTAACCGGATAAAAAAAGAAAGAATGAAACAAAGGAGACGATGAATGACACGTATGAAGACCTTGATCGCAGCGGTTTTGATGGCTGTCTCAGTGCAGGCGGCGGCAGAAACCCGGATTGGTGTGGTGGATCTGCGGCAGGCCGTGTTTTCTTCCAATGATGCCCAGGCTTTCAGTGAAAAGCTTCAGCAGGACTTCGCAGGAGATGAAGTCAAGGTTCGCGAAGCGCAGGACGCCGCGCGCAAGCTCGCAGAGCGCCTTGAAAAAGACGGCGCCATGATGAACGAAGCCGAGCGGAAGCAGTTGACTGCCGAATTCCAGAAAAAAGTGCAGGAGTTCAACTTCCTCAAGGAACGCCTCAACTCCACGGTCAATCAGCGCAAGCAGGAGTTTCTGGAAGGCGCACGCCCAGAGGTGGACGTTGCTGTTAAAGAGCTTCTGGAGGAGCACAGCCTGGACCTGATTCTTCCCAGCGAAGCGGTGGTTTACGTAAAGCCCGAGATGAACCTGACCGAAGCACTGCTGAAAAAACTGAACCGTTGATATAAAAGGGGGCTCCCCCGGCCCCTGTGTTAGGAGACAGAAATGACACAGACGTCCTTTCGGCTGCAGGAAATTGCAGACGCGCTGGGAGCCGACTTGAGGGGAGACCCCGATACCCGGATTACCGGCCTGGCAACGCTCCAGGCGGCCGGGCCCGGGCAGATCAGCTTTCTCGCAAATCCGGCTTACGCAAAATACCTCGGTGACACGGCTGCCTCAGCGGTGATCGTGTCCGACGCTGCAGCCGGGGACGTTCCGACCAATGTCCTGTTACTGGACAATCCCTATCTCGGCTATGCTCACCTCAGTCACTGGTTTGATCCGGCCCCCAGAGCTGCTCAGGGCATTCATCCAAGTGCGGTTGTTGATGAAACCGCCAGCATCCCGTCATCCGCCTCCATTGGCCCCCATGCCGTTATTGAAGCCGGCGTTTGTATTGGTGAACGGGTAGTCATTGGCGCCGGCGGGTTTGTGGGGGCACGTGCTCATATCGGTGACGACTGTGTTCTGCGCCCCCGGGTAACGCTGGCACACGATGTGGTGGTGGGAAAGCGCTGCCATATTCTCAGTGGCGCGGTGATTGGCTCTGATGGCTTCGGGTTTGCCAATGAGAAGGGCGTTTGGCACCGCATTGCGCAACTGGGCGCCGTGGTGCTGGGGGACGATGTGGAAGTGGGTGCGAACACCACGATTGACCGCGGTGCGCTGGACGACACGGTCATCGGTAACGGCGTCAAGCTCGATAACCTTATTCAGATAGCCCATAACGTTCACATAGGCGACCACAGCGCCATGGCCGCAAAAGTCGGTATCGCCGGCAGTACCCGCATCGGGAACCATTGCGTGTTCGGAGGGGCCTCCGGGGTTGCCGGTCATCTTGAGATTGCCAGCCAGGTGCATCTCACAGGCATGACGCTGGTGACGGGAGATATTCGTGAACCGGGCGTGTACTCCTCCGGAACCAGTGCCGATACCAACCGGCAGTGGCGTAAAAATGCGGTCCGTTTCCGTCAGTTGGACGCCCTGGCGCGACGGGTCAGGGAACTGGAAAAGAAATTAGAGGGCTGAGGCCGATCAAGATGATGCATATCGATGAAATTCTGGAGTACCTTCCACACCGTTATCCGTTTTTACTGGTGGACCGGGTAACCGAGGTCGACAAGGGAAAGTCGATCAAAGGGTACAAGAATATTTCGTTTAACGAGCCCTTTTTTGCCGGCCATTTTCCGGATAATCCGATTATGCCCGGTGTTTTGATTATCGAAGCCATGGCCCAGCTCTCCGGAATTCTCGGTTTTGTGACCGTGGAACGGAAACCGGCTGACGGCGTGGTACAATATCTGGCTGGTTCCAGCAAAGCGCGGTTTAAGCGCCCGGTGTTACCCGGAGATCGTTTAGATATGGAGTCCGAGTTTATTTCGGGTAAGCGTGGGATCTGGAAGTTTGATTGCCGTGCTCTCGTTGATGGCGAGGTGGTTTGCGTGGCAGAAATACTCACCGCTGAGAGAGAAGTTTGATGGCGACAAATGACTGGTCGGGTGTCCATCCTCAAGCGATTGTGGACCCGTCAGCCAAACTGGCGGACAACGTAACGGTAGGCCCCTGGAGCTATATTGGCCCAGGCGTGGAGATTGGGGAAGGCACCGAGATACTCTCTCACGTGGTGGTCAAGGGGCCAACCGTTATTGGCCGCAATAACCGGATTTTCCAGTTCTCCAGCATTGGCGAAGAATGCCAGGATAAAAAGTACGCGGGTGAGCCGACCACACTGGTAATTGGTGATGACAATGTCATTCGTGAAAACTGCACCATCCATCGCGGCACCATCCAGGATCGTGGCGAGACACGCATTGGCAGTGGCAATCTGTTGATGGCTTACGTCCACGTCGCCCACGATTGCATCGTTGGTAATCACACCATTTTGGCGAATTGCGCGACTCTGGCAGGGCACGTCTCGGTGGGCGACCACGCCATTCTTGGCGGCGGTACCATGGTTCATCAGTTCTGTCATATCGGGCCCCATAGCATGGCCGCAGGCGGCAGTATCGTGCTCAAGGACATTCCAGCCTACGTTATGGCCAGCGGGCAGTCTGCGCAGCCTCACGGCATGAACGTGGAGGGGCTGAAGCGCCGTGGTTTTGAGAAGGCGACACTGCTGGCGCTTCGCAGAGCCTACAAAGTGGTTTATCGCCAGGGCCTGACTACGGAGCAGGCCGTGGAGGAGTTGGAGCACAGTTTTGCCGATGTACCAGAGATCCTTCCGCTGATCGACTCGCTCAAGGGAGCGGATCGCGGCATTATTCGTTAAGCCAGCCGGAGATCGCTGGTGACACATCCACAGGCCGGTTCGGCCTCCTTATCGGTAAAAACCATTGCCATCGTGGCGGGTGAGGCCTCCGGGGACATACTCGGTGCGGGTCTTATCCGGGCATTGCGCAGGCGGTATCCCGGCGCGCGCTTTGTGGGTATCGGCGGCGACGAGATGATTGCGGAAGGGTTTCATTCTCTGGTGCCCATGGAACGACTGTCGGTGATGGGGCTGGTGGAAGTGCTCGGCCGCCTTCGCGAGTTGTTCAGCATCCGGGCCCGCCTGCTGGACTATCTGTTTACGACGCCTCCCGATGTGGTCATCGGCATTGATTCGCCGGACTTCACGCTGGCCATTGAGCGGCGCTGCCGGGAGGCGGGCATACCTGCCGTTCATTACGTCAGCCCCTCGGTCTGGGCGTGGCGGCAAAAGCGTATTTTCAAGATTGCCAAGTCGATTGATCTGATGCTGACGCTGTTTCCCTTTGAGGCGCGGTTTTACGAGGAACACCAGGTGCCTGTGTCGTTTGTCGGGCATCCCCTGGCAGATCGCATTGCTCTTGAGACCGATACCGCAGGGGCCAGGCAAGGTCTCGGGCTGGCACTCGACAAACCGGTGCTGGCGATTCTGCCGGGCAGCCGGGGTGGTGAGGTTGAAAGACTGGGCACGCTCTTTCTCGAGACGGCCCGATGGTTGCAGGTGCGCCGGCCGGACCTGCAACTGGTTATTCCCTGTGTTAACCGTGATCGTGAGCGACAGGTGCGAGCGTTGGTCGAGTCGCTGGAAGTCAGTTTGCCGGTGACGCTGGTTCGGGGGCGTTCACGGGAGGTCATGGCCGCCAGTGATGTGGTATTGCTGGCGTCCGGCACGGCCACGCTTGAGGCTATGTTGCTGAAGAAACCGATGGTGGTGGGTTACCGCCTGAGTAATCTCAGCTATAAGGTGTTATCGCGGTTGGTGAAAGTGCCGTGGGTGGCGTTGCCCAATCTCCTTGCCCGAGAGTCGCTGGTCCCCGAGTTGTTACAGGATGATGCCACACCCGAGAAGCTGGGGGCCGCGGTATTGGAGAGGCTTGAAAATCATCAGGAGCGTGCCAGGTTGCACGAAGCCTTTACCGTGTTGCACCAGACGCTTCGCCAGGGAGCGGATGAGCGCGCTGCAGACGCTGTCAGCCGCCTGCTGGGTGCGCAACTCTGATGGCTGCCAGGGCTCCTTTGCCGCCGTTTGAGTGCGCGTATCGCGGTCGATTGCTGGCTGGTGTCGATGAGGTGGGGCGTGGCCCCCTGATTGGTGCGGTTGTCACTGCCGCCGTAATTCTGGATCCGGACCGCCCTATCCCGGGCCTGGCGGATTCGAAAAAACTGACCGAGAAAAAACGCCTGCAACTGTATGAGGATATCGTGGCGTCTTCAGCGGCCTGGAGTCTTGGCCGCTGTGAAGCTCATGAGATTGATGAACTGAATATCTATCAGGCGACCATGCTTGCCATGCAGCGGGCTGTTGAGGGCTTGTCGATGGCTCCCGAGTATGTCCTGGTGGACGGTAACCGGTGCCCGGATTGGCAGTGGCCGTCCGAGCCGGTAGTCAAGGGGGATGGCAGGGTAGAGGCAATCAGCGCCGCCTCTATTCTGGCCAAGGTTACCCGGGACCGGGAAATGGCCGAACTGGATCTTCGATATCCGGGATACGGGTTGGCCCGGCACAAGGGGTATCCCACGCCAGTGCATCTGGAAGCACTCAATCGTCTGGGGGTTACGCCGGAGCATCGCCGGTCTTTCCGGCCGGTTCGGCAAGCGCTCGAGCACGCGGGCGTTTATCTGGGCTCCGAGCCGGAAACGGCGGAGCCGGGCTATCCGGTGGATTTATTTGAAAACATGGATTGACAGTGGCAGGAGGCGGCGGTAATATACGCGCCACGTTGACAGGGGTAACCCGGTTAACAACCAGTTTGATGCGGGGTGGAGCAGTCTGGTAGCTCGTCGGGCTCATAACCCGAAGGTCGTTGGTTCGAATCCAGCCCCCGCTACCAATTTAAAAGCCAGCTTATGCTGGCTTTTTTATTATCTGCGTATTCTTTATGTTGTTTTTTCTAAAGGGCAGGTCGGCGTCAGCTGGTCTGCCTTTTGTATTTTGCCCGCCTGTGTTTAATTCTTCCTCCCGGGTTTTCCGGACTTCGGGTTGCCCCGTAATGACAGAAAAATGACAGTTTTTTATCTTCAAAAATGACGGTTTTCTCATCATCATCAGCGTCGATTTTATAGAATTTCACAAACTCGACGGAAAATAGATGGTGGAAGACCATGAAACGCGTCATTTATATGTCAAAGGCATGGATTGCCGCGTTGCTGTTAGGGATGGTGCTTGCGGGCTGCGGAGGCGGTGGCTCCGGTGGCGGAGCTGAGAATAATCAGCAGGAAAGCGCAGAGTCATCAACCGGGGGTAGCGATCAAGCGGTTGGTGAGCGGGCAGCGGTATTGAGCTGGTCCGCACCGATGACACGGGTAAATGGTGAGTCGATCGCCATGGGCGAATTGGACCGATACGTCATCCGTTACGGCCAGGATACCGATGACCTGAGCCGGGAAATCACTGTGGACGGCGCGAGCGGACAGCCCGAGATGTCGTATGTTGTCGGTAGTCTTGAGCCCGGAACCTGGTACTTCACCATTCAGGTGCAGGATACGGCGGGTTTGTTGAGTGAGCCGTCTGAGCCTGTCAGTAAAACCATCCGGTCCTGAGCGCTGGGCGGGGGCACATTAAAGCATCGGGTTGGCGATGGGCAGTTTCAGTGTGAAAGTCGTGCCTTCATCCGGTTTTGAGTCCACCCCCAGCTCGCCACGGTGCTTTTCCACCACGGTTTTTACAAACGACAAGCCGAGCCCGGTCCCATGAGTGCCTGTGGTTTCGCTGCGTTTCTGCCGATGATACCGGTCAAACAGTAACGGCAGTTCCTTCGGGTCTATGCCGTAGCCTTCATCGGAGATGGCCAGGCAGGCCAGATGGGCGGCCTGGTAGACGTAAACACTGATAGCCGAGTTCGCCGGGCTGTATTGCACAGCGTTTGTCAGTAAATTGATGACGGCTCTTTCCAGAAGCTCGGCGTTACCCTTCAGCCAGAGATCCTCGGTGCCATTGAGCAGTATCGAAATGCCTTTTTCCTGGGCCTGCTCGCATACGCTGTCCCGGGCATTCTCGACAATCGCCAGCAGTTCGCATTCGTAGAAGCGGGTTTCTGTCAGTTGTTCGGCCCGGGCCAGTTGAACGAATTCTTCCGCCAGATGATAGCTGCGCCGTGCCAGCCTGCCCAGGTGATCCAGTTGCTGAATATCTATGTGGCTCGGGTCCCTTTTGAGCTGCTCGATCAGAGCCAGCTGGGAAACCAGGGGCGAGCGAACGTCATGGGAAATAAAGTCAATGGCCTCCCGATGCTGGCGCTGTTGTTCCCGGAGATCGGAAATGTCGGATACGTTGGCAATAATGCCAAACTGATGGCTGTTCGGTAAGGCAAAAGGCGCGAGGTGAAGGAGAAAGTCCTTACCATTGACTGTCAGGTCCAGGGTTCGGCTTTGCCTGATGGTCAGCGTCTCGGAGATGGCTTCGTACCAGGCGGGAAGCGCTCGTGGGTCGTGTCCTTCGAGCAGCGTTGCCAGGGGCATGGCTTCCAGGCTTGGCATGGGTTCCCGGAACCAGTCTTCAATGTGTCGATTGGCAAACCGGATAACGCCGAGTTCGTCGGTTACGATGATGCCATCGGGCATATGCTCGAAGCTGTGACGAATAAAAGCCTGCATCTGGCCCAGTTTCTGGGTGGAGATACGGACCTTCTCGATGCGGGCAGAAATGTTTTCTCGGGGGCCGTGTTGTTCGTCGTCATAGCTGCCTGGCTTCAGGTCCAGTTGATTCAGGTACCGCTGGATGACCTCGCGACTGAGGTCATTGGGAAGGGTTAACCCGAGAAGGTAGGATGCGCCGCCCTGGGTCAGCCGAATCCAGCTCTGGTTCTGCTGGTGTTCCCAGTGGCCGGCTGTCTCGGTGGGTGGTGCCTGGGCCAGCGTCATGTCTTTCACTTCCAGAAGATCCCGTTCTTCCGCCAGCAGCCAGCCTGGCGGGTTCAGAAGTGCCCGAAGGTGGTTCAGCAATTGTTGCGGCGAGCGCGTTGAGGGCTCGGGTAATGACAGGCGAGGGGTTTTGGCCATGTCATCCAGTTGGCGGTTCAGAAAGCGGTTGGTCATCGCCAGGCGGAGTGCGCTGGCAATGGGAATGGCGGCCATTGGCAGCAAAAGGGCGTTCGCGACAGGCAGCTGAACTCGGGTGCCAATGAGAAGTAGCACATAACCGCCGAGGAGTCCTGCGGTTATGGACAGGCAGGCGAGCAGGGTGGGCGCGGGACGCAGTCGCGGTAGAAGCAGAGCCAGTAACAGGAGTACCAGGGTGTTCAATGCGGGCGATGCCCAGGCTTTTGCCGGGGTGATCAGGATATTCTGGTGATTCGCAGAGTAAACGTTGGCATGGAATTCGACGCCGGACATCGGCCGGCTAAGGCCTGAAAACGGTGTGGGCAGTATATCGCCGAAACCGGCCGCGGTTGCGCCGATAAACACGGTTTTACCGGCAAAAGCGTCCCGGGAGGGCGGGTGGCTCAGCACACTCGTGTAGGAGTAGGTGGGCAGCGTTCCGGCACCGCCTGCCAGTGGCACGCGCCGATAATCCTGTCTCACGTTGAGGTAGTCGGGCAGATGTGAGGCGTTTCGGGTTGAAGCCGGCAAACGAGAGGCCAGTGACAGGGCTGGCCACAAGCGGCCGGAAAGCCCGTTATAGAGGTAAAGCCCGCGGGCAACGCCGTCGTTGTCCAGTTCAATATGGGCGTGACCCAGGGCCGCGGCGGCCTGGGCCAGCGCCGGTATGGGTAACTGTTCGGTGATCAGGCGTTCCCGGGTTGGGGCTGTGAGGTAGGCAGGCAGTACTACTTTGCCATGCTGCCTCATGGCAGCGGCGAGTTCGTCATCCCCGGGGCCGGTTTCTGAAAACAGAATATCCAGCACGATGGTTTCCGCGCCGGCACGGTTCAGGTTATTGATCAGTTCGGCGTGCAGGCTCCTGTCCCATGGCCAGCGGCCACGTTGCTCGAGGCTGAATTCGTCAATGGCGATGATAGCCACCGTCTCATCCACAGGGGCCGGCCAGGTTGTGATCGCCCTGTCGTAGATCCAGTCATTGATGCGGCTGGGGAGTCCGGTCGTCTGCAGTAATAGCAGCGAGACGGCAAGCAGCAGGCCCAGGGACCAGGGTGTTGTTGTTATGGGTAACCAGTCCCGTTGCATCGGCCTTGCTGTCTTTAAATATTAGTCGAGATAAAGCTCCCTGCCCGGGCCCCAGCGACTGGCAAGCGGGCCGTCAGAAAGCGCTTTAACGCGCACAAAATACCTTCTTCCGGGAATCAGGCGCAAGGCCGCTGTTGTATCGGCGATATCAGCTTCCTTGATAATGTTGCGAAAACCGGGCTCTTCAGCCAGTTGCAGCCGGTAGTTGTTGGCGGTTTCAACGTCCTCCCAGAACACGCGAACCTGACTGTCGAGGTAGTTCACGCTGATAATCCGAACGGGCGGCAGGGTTCCGTTTATCACCATGCTGCGGGCGTCTGAGGTGGCAACCGAACTGCCTCCGGCCTCGGTGACAACCCGCCAGAAATACTGCCCGGGGCTCAATGGCCGGGAGGGCAGCGCCTGGCTTTCGGGAGCCCACTCACTGGTGGTAACCAGTTGCCGGAAACTCTCATCTTCCGCAATTTCGACCCGGGCGACCTCGTTTTCGCCATTGAGTTGCCAGCGGAATTCGGGCATATCGTCATTTATTTTGGCGCCTTCATCGGGTGAGACGAGGGCGGGTTTTCGGGCCTGGAGATCAATTTCCAATTTGCTGGTCCCCGGCATACCGGCAATGCCTTGCCGATCCACCGCGGCCAGCTGTATTTCATAGCGGCCGTTGTCGAGCTGGGCAATATCGAAGCGGGTGTCTGTCACCTCATGGCTCTGAACCCAGGTGCCTGCGGCCTGATCAAAAATGTCGAGGCGATAACGCGGGTAGCCGGTGTTATCCCAGGTCATCTCGGCGGGCAGTCGTGTCAGAACCGGAGGTAAGGGAGCAATAGCGGGTGCCGGCGGAAGCTGGCGAATATTCACTGCACCGGCGTTGGTGGTCGAGATACTGGCGCCGTAGCCGGCGGGGATGCGGCGGGTATTGCCCGGCTGGCCAAAATCGACCACACCCTCACTTACCTGTACGCTGCTGCCATTGGCTGAGGCTTGCATGGCGAAGACCGTGCCGCGTACGGCGGCGACGGCTGAAGGGGTTTCGATTTCAAAGCGAGCACCGCCTTCGATGAGCGGGCGAACCCGGGTATGTACCTCTCCCCGCTGGAGGCGCAGCCGGGTATCAACCATGCCGGATTTTCCATACTGGGTCAGCCGGTTGAACATCAGTCGGGAATTCGGCGAAATGCGCAGTTCGGAGCCATCGGCAAGGGCAATGGTTGCTGACCCGGCACCGGCAAGTATCTCATCCCCCACCCGGATAGTGGAGGTCTCGGTGAGGGGTAGTTTCCGGCCATCCATGCCCGAAATCAACTGCACGTGCCCGGTCACGGAAATGACGCTGGCGGGCTCCGGTTGCCGCTTCAGCCAGTTTACCGGGATGCGCACAGTGTCGCCGGCAGAGAGCTCTGCGTTGCCCGCAAGGCCGTTGTAAGCCAGTAGCCGTTGGCCCGACATGGATTGGGAGAGCAGTGTCCGGGTCACGCTGGCGAGAGTGTCCCCGTCCCGTAAGGTGTATACCCATTCCTGAACGCTTTCCTGGGGGGTGGAAAGTGCTGCTCCCGAACCCCGCGTGATGGAGAGCTCTGCGATTGCTGTCGCCGGTACCAGTACCGACAGCAGCAGAACCGCCAGGTTTTTGAGAATGGCGCGCAAGGCTTCAGGCATGGGCAATGTGGTCTTGGGGGGTGTCGTTGATATCATCAGGCTTGATGGCTTCGAGCCGATAGCCACGCTGATAGATGGTCTTGATTCGAAATCCGTTTTCAGGATTCAGCCCAAGCCTTCTTCGGAGTCGGCTCATGTGGGTATCGACCGTGCGGGTATTGATATCCCGGGCCAGCCCCCAAACCCGCTCGAGCAGCATTTCCCGGGTCAGCAGGCGACCCTGGTTCTGGAACAGGAAAAAAGTCAGGTCGAAATCTTTATCGGTAAGTGCCAGAGGCTCGCGATGCAGGTGGATGGTGCGCTGGTGGGTATTGACCTCGAACGGGCCGAACACCAGGACTTCTTTTTCGCTTTCCGGGTTGCTGCGACGGGCCAGAGCATTAATGCGGGCCACCAGTTCCGCTGCACGCGCGGGCTTGGCAATGTAGTCGTCTGCGCCGGCATCAAGCGCGCGTACGATATCGGCCTCACTGTCGCGCTGGGTCAGAAACACCGCCGGGATGGCCCAGTTCAGTTGTGCCCGCACGCTCTCAAGCACCTCGATTCCGGTCATATCCGGAATCTGCCAGTCCAGAATGAGCAAGTCATAGCTGCGATGCAGCACGGCCCCCAGAAATGATTGGCCGGTAGAAAAGCTGTCGCAGTCGTGCCCCCGTTCAGACAGGATGGACCGAATGTGCTGCGCCTGTTCGTGTTCATCTTCCAGCAGAGCAATGCGCATTGAGCCAGAACCTCGATCATGTTGCCTGAGTGGTATGTCCTCGGGCAAAGTTACCTGATGTAACCCTGCCCATCCGATATTATCCCAAAAAAAGAGCGTTCATTCAGTATCGTTATGTAGAATTCCGTAAGTCCACAGCCGGTTTGCCGCTGTGGTCATCCACTGTTTGTCGGCAGCCGGGGAAATTGCTGCAGCCCCAGAACCAGCCTTTTTTACTTTTCCGCCTGACCAGAGGTGAAAAACAGGCCGGGCAGGGGACCGGTTTCTGGCTCGTGCCATCGGAGGGGGTGTGGTCTTCCAGTGGCCGGGTGCCTTTGCAGGCGGGGTAACGGGTGCAGGCAAAAAAGGCCCCGAACTTGCCCTCTCGTTCAACCATTGGGGCCCGGCACTTCGGGCAATGTATGGCGTTTTCTGCGGCTGATTTGTGGGCGGGACCGGTCTGCGGCGATCTGTCCATGAACCCGCGGATTTCGTGCTTCAATGCGTCCAGAAACGCTCTCGGGTCGTTCTCACCCCGGCGGATGCCTTCCAGTGTGGCCTCCCAGACGGCGGTGCGGTCTGGCGCCCGGATGGATTCCGGTAAGGCTGCGATCAGGGATTTGCCTTTCTCTGTAGCGCGAATGAAGCGTTTTTCGCGGCACAGGTAGTCCCGGCGGAAAAGCGTGTCGATGATTGCGGCTCGTGTGGCTTCGGTGCCCAGGCCGTCGGTTTCCCGCAAGGTTTTCCGAAGTTCCTTGTCTGCCACAAAGCGCGCGATGTTGGTCATCGCAGAGAGCAGTGTGGCATCGGTGAAATGCTGCGGTGGCTGGGTTTTACGTTCCCGGGTCTGTGCATGGCTGCATAGCACCGGTTCGTCTTTTTCAAGCCGCGGGAGTGGCGCTTTGTCAGGCTCCTGCCCGGATTCCCGTTTGCGAATTTCCAGCAACTTCCAGCCAGGTTGTGCGACTGCCGTTTCGGTCGCGCGAAAACGGTGATTTTGAATGGCGACCGTCAGTTTGCCCTCGCGATGCACGGCGTCTGGCGCGAACTGCATCAGATAAAACCGGCTGACCAGGTCGTAAACTTTTTGCTCGGCCTCCGACAGTTTACCGTTGGGCGCTGGCCGCACGGTGGGAATGATCGCGTGGTGGGCGTCCACCTTTTGGTCGTTCCAGGCGGCGGACTGGCGTTCTGTATCAGCGCTTTCACAAAATCCGGATAACTCCGGAGCCACCCGGCCGATGGCGCGTATCACCTGCGCCCGCTGGCTGAAATGTTCCTCCGGCAGGTACCGGCAATCAGACCTGGGGTAAGTGATTAACTGGTGGCGTTCATAAAGATTCTGGGCAGTATCGAGAACGTCCTTGGCGCCCATCCGGTACAACCGTCCGGCCTCAATCTGCAGTGCGGATAGGGACAGCGGCAGCGGTGGTGCTTCACTGCGATCCCGGAACCGGGCCTCGGCAACACGACCGGGGCGACCGCTGATCTCAGACACAATCTGCTCGGCAATGGAGCGGTCCAGAAGCCGGTTTTCATCGTCAAGATAGTCCTGGAATTCGTCTCCGGGCAGCCAGTGGGTGACGAACGGGGTGCCCTCCGCCCCGGGCTCTCCGGCATGAAAGGTGGCCTCAACCCGAAACCAGGGTTTCGACTGGAAATCCTCAATACTGTTGTCCCGCTCCACCACCAGCCCGAGAACCGGTGTCTGCACCCGGCCGACCGAATATACACCCTGTTCGCCCCGGGTCTGGTAGCTGAGCGTGTAGAACCTCGACAAATTGATGCCGTAGAGCCAGTCGGCCCGCTGACGTGCCAGGGCCGAGTGGGAGAGGGGCCGGAACTCCCGGTTGTCTCTGGGGGTCTGCACCGCGCGGGCGACCGCCTTCGGGGTGAGATCGTTGATCAGCACCCGCTTGACCGGGGCTTTGGCTTCCAGATAACGAAGCACTTCATCCACCAGCAGCTGGCCTTCACGATCCGGGTCGCCGGCGTGAATGATCAGGTCGGCCTTGCGTATCAGGGCTTCGAGTACTTTGAGTTGCTGGCGCACGCTGTCTTTCGGTACCAGCTGCCAGGGCTCCGGAAACAGCGGCAAGTCTTCAAGCCGCCACTTCTTCCAGGACGGGTGGTAACGGGCCGGCTCAGCTGGCTCCAGCAAGTGACCAATGCACCAGCTTACGGTCGCGGCGTCCGGCCCCTGTCCGCAGCGTATCCAGCCCTGGCCTTTTTCGTGGGGGCCAGGCAGTGCGGCGGCTATGGCGCGGGCCAGGCTTGGCTTTTCGGCGATGTACAGATGCATGGGTGTCGGGGGGTTGGTTGCTGGCAGGCGAATGTGTCGGTTTGGGGCTTTTGTGTCAAGGGCTTCGGGGTTTCGCGGCGTACTGTAGTAGACTGGGAAAATTGGTGGAGGCGGCCGTGAAGGAGTTAGTGAACGATGAAAGTACAGAACAGCATTGAAGAGAAGCTGGCCAGAGACTTTAACGCCAGCGTGATTTTGGTGGAAAACGAAAGCCATATGCATTCGGTGCCACCCAATTCTGAAACCCATTTCAAGGTAACGCTGGTGTCGGCGGATTTTGAGGGGCAGATAAAAGTGCGGCGTCACCAGACGATCTACAAGGTACTGGCGGATGAGCTGGCCGGCCCGGTGCATGCCCTGGCGTTACACCTTTATACGCCGGAAGAGTGGCAGGCCAGTGGTCTCGCGTCACCGGACTCCCCCAACTGCATGGGGGGGTCGAAAGGTGACTCTGCAATGGATAAGAAGCTTCAACAGGGAGCAAACGGATGAGCCAGTTTTTCCAGATTCACCCGGAAACACCGCAAAAACGCCTGATCAAGCAGGCGGTTGAAATTCTGCGCAAGGGCGGGGTGGTCGTTTATCCCACCGATTCGGGTTATGCCCTGGGGTGCCATCTTGGCGACAAGCAGGCGGCGGATCGCATCAAGCGGATTCGGCGCCTGGACGACAAGCACAACTTCACCCTGGTCTGCCGGGATCTGTCTGATATCGGTGTCTATGCCAAAGTGGACAACACGCAGTACCGCTTGCTGAAGAACTTTACGCCGGGCCCGTATACGTTCATTCTGGATGCAACCAGCGAGGTACCCCGGCGTTTGCTCCATCCGAAGCGTCGTTCCATCGGAATCCGGGTTCCGGACAACGAAATTGTCCGGGAGTTGCTGGGCGAGTTGGGCGAGCCGATCATGAGCAGCACCCTGATTCTCCCGGGCGAAACCGAGCCGTTAACCGATCCCTACGACATTCGCGAGACGCTGGGGCACGAACTCGACCTCGTTATCGATGGCGGATTCTGCGGCATGGAGGCTACCACGGTGGTCAATTTCACCGGTGATGTACCGGAAGTCACCAGAGTCGGCAAGGGCGACCCGGCGCCGTTTCAGGTCTGACCGGGCAGCCGACCCGGGCTTCAGGCCCGGGTGTTCAGGCTGAAAGCGTAGCGCTGTTGTGCCGTTATGGCGGTGTCTGTCGGCGCTGCCGTGCGGCGCATACTGTCGTAGCGGTGAATCACATCCTGAAGCCCGTTGAACTGCTGGTTTTCGCTGACCAGGGAGTCCAGCAGGGAATTGTTCACGCCGTAAGCCTGGTTGAGCTTGAGGGCGTTATCGACAAAATGCAGTGTCGGTTCGGTCACGCTCAGCCGTTTTAGCGCGTCGCCGAAGCCCCGGTTATTGGCGAGATCCTGTTGCATCTGTTCCCGCACCTGTTCAGGAAGTTTGCCCTCCAGTTGAAGGCCCCCCTGTTCATTTTTGCTTACGCTCAGCGCGGTTGCCGGGTGCACATTGTACTCGGCAAGCTTGTGCCGGAGGGTTTCCCGGACATAAGACAGATCCTGGGCAACGGTTTGTTTGTACTGGCTTAACGGTAGCTGGCGGATTTTCTGGCTGTGGGAGGAGGCATCCTGGCTGTGCGAGGGTGTGAATCGGTCGTCATTGCGGTTTGAAGATTCTGCAGCAGGCGGTTGGGTGTTGTTCATTTGCCCTTCGGGCGCCTCTGGCTGCGCTGCACGGTTGTCCATGGCTTGCTGAAAGCGTGTGCTGGCCTGTATCAGTGATGTCAGCAATGACATGGTTGCCTGGCTCCCTTTGAACGGAAAAACTTTGCCGGATGACACGGAATAATCCGCTACCGGAGTGCCCTAGCAGGTTTCAGGCCAATTCGGCGATGGCTTTGCCGGGAGTCCCCATGGCAAATGTCAAAAACTGCAAGGAGTGTTCCGCAGTCGATGCCAGGATGACCCAGGTCAGAAAAAAACTGATGCATATCTATAAAGTTATGCGTCAATTAGCCGTCACTACATCTTGGATGTAAAGCTCATCTCCAGTTGTCGGGGTAACATGAAAAAACAATACTCAATCCGGTTTCTACTGCTGGCAGCGCTGGCGGCGGCCTTCACGGTCATTCTGGTATTCACCGTGGTTTACAGTGCCCAGTCGCAGCGGGCCCACGTGGAGGAATACAGCCACAAATACGTGGATGGGCTGGCAAAGTCTTTTTTTGATGGTCTGAACACCATGATGGTGACCGGAACCATTAACAACCGTGATGTTCTGCGGGAAAAAGTCATGGCCCCGGACGATGTGCTGGATGTCCGGGTGATTCGCAGTGATCAGCTGAACGCGCTTTACGGAACAGGGAATGCCGACGAACAGCGCCGTGAGCCTCTGGACATGAAGGCGCTTGACGGCGAGCGAGTGGAACATTATTCGAAAAACGACGATGGCCGTATCTATACCCTCATTGAGCCCGTGGTGGCCAGCGCCAACTACCAGGGCGTGAACTGTCTGGGGTGCCATCAGGCCGAGGAGGGGGATGTGCTCGGGGCGATCCGGGTGGATTATTCCCTGGCGAAAAGCGATGCGAAACTGCAACAGCAGCTACTGGTCAGTGGCGGTACCCAGATCCTGATTTTTGCGGTTATTTTCCTGCTGACCATGGTGGTGCTGGGCCGCCTAGTGTTCTCGCGCCTGGCCCGTTTGCACGACCGGATGGACGAGATCTCCCGTAATTCAGACCTGTCCATTGAGTTGGAGGTAACCCGCAACGACGAAATCGGATCTGTTTCCCGTGCGTTCAACCGCATGGTTGCCAAAATCCGCGACAGTATGCATACCGTGATGGATAACGCAGAGCAGGTAGAGGCCGCTGCGCGCACCATTGCCGATAAAGCAGACACCACGGAGCGGGAAGTGCTGGCCCAGAAGGACAATACCGACCAGGTAGCCAGTGCCACCACCGAAATGGCCGCTTCAGCCGTGCAGGTGCGGGAAAACGCCGTCACCACGGCACGTAAATCGGCGGATACAGCCAGTTCGGCGGAAACGGGTGAGCAACTGGCGCGGAACGCGGTTCAGGGAATCGAGTCGCTCAATGCGGAAGTGCAGAACGGCGCCCAGCGTATTGAGCAGCTGGACCAGCGTACAATGGAAATGGCTTCACGACTTGAGCTGATATCGGAAATTGCCGACCAGACCAACCTGCTGGCCCTGAACGCGGCCATCGAAGCGGCCCGGGCAGGCGAGCAGGGCCGTGGCTTTGCGGTGGTTGCGGACGAAGTCCGGGCGCTTGCTTCCCGCACCCAAACTTCCACCGAAGAGATTCGTACCACCATTGAGGGCCTGAAAAAAGAGGTGGTGGATTGTGTGGGCACCATGCGCCACGCCTCTGAACTTGCCCAGCATCAGGTTGACTCCATTCTGAAAGTGGAAACCGAGCTTCAGACCATTGCCGCAGCCGTTCGGGAAATTACGGGCCTGAATGAGGAGATGGAGAGCGCGGCCAACGAGCAGAGTGAAGTGTCTGATTCCATCAATCAGAACGTCATTGAGATCAGCCGCTCGGCTGAGCAAACCTCAAGCGACGCTCAGGAGACCGCACAGATTGCCGGCGACCTGCTGGCAATGGCAGAAACCTTGCGGAAAACCATCGAGCAGTTCCGCCTGTCGCAGAGCTGAGAGCGCAGGAAAGACCGGGGCGTTCAGCCCCGGTGATCTGATACGAACGGGTTGCTGGCCCGTTCCCGGCCGAACGTCGACATCGGCCCGTGGCCGCAGATAAAGCTGACATCGTCTCCGAGTGGAAACAGCTTTTCCCGGATAGAATGAATCAGGGTGTTGTAATCGCCTTTCGGGAAATCCGTACGGCCAATCGAGCCATTGAACAGCACATCGCCCACCTGGGCCAGCTTTGATCCGCGATGAAAAAACACGACATGGCCCGGCGTATGGCCTGGCGTGTGGAGTACTTCCAGGGTTTCATTGCCTACCGCCACGGTGTCGCCATCTTCCAGCCAGCGGTTGGGCGTAAACACCTCCGGCGCCGGAAAACCGAACATCTGTGCCTGCATGGCCAGCCCCTGAATCCAGAAGTTATCCTCGATGTGTGGCCCCTCAATGGGCAGCCCGGCGGATTTGGCCAACTCCGCCGTGCCGCCGGCGTGGTCAATGTGTGCATGAGTAAGCAGGACTTTTTCCAGGGCGAGGCCTTCAGCGTCAACAGCTGCACGAATCCGGCCCAGGTCGCCGCCCGGGTCGACCACTGCTGCCTTGTGGGTTTCAGTACACCAGAGCAGGGTGCAGTTCTGTTCAAAGGGGGTGACGGGAACCACGCGATACTTCAGGGACATAGTCTGCCTCGGGTTGTAAACTTTTCTGCAAGTTTACCAAGGCCGTTACAGGTGAGCCATGGATCGACCGCCTGGTGAACGTCCTTCGGAGTATTGCTTCCTCAAAGACGCTGGCGAAAGGTTTACAAAGGCCATCATGCTGGCGGAAGATCTTGGGTTTGTGTCGCGGGCGCGGGTTTTCCTCGCCGCTGGCAAATTCATGGAACAGGAGATAATTCTGGATGAGTGACTCCCAGGGAAGCCCGGGCAATTTCAATTTTGGTATCCGTCGCCTGGTGCTGGTGGATTCCGCCGGCTTCTGTTACGTGGAAATTCCGGTGGACAACCATGGCCTGATCCTGGGCCCCGGCAATCTGGGCAAGTCTAGTCTGCTGAATTCCCTGCGGCTGTTCCTGCTGCCGGAAAACAACTTCAAGAACAGCCGCAAGAAATTTGCCTTCCGCAATGCCAGTGCGGGCAGTTTCTATTCCAACGAGGAAAGCTATCAGCATTACTTTCCCAGTCAGTTCAGCTTCCTGATCATGGAAGCGGAAAACCCGGCCGGGGTGCATTGCCAGATTCTGTACCGGGACAGTGCCAGCCAGCTCAGCTATGGCCGCGCTTTCGTGCCGGTGGGTTACGACCAGCTGCGGCCCCTGTTCTGGAATGGGGATGACGAGGACGGAATCGGCCAGGCGGTGCCGGAGCTGTCGTTCAGCCGTTTATCCGAGGCGCTGAAGAAGTTCTCCAAAGACACCCGACTGGTGAATGACCCGGCCAAGCTCAAACAGATGCTGTACAGCAGCGAGCTGATGAACGCCGATGCGGTGCGCTATTCCGTACTGCCCCTGGGTGAGTCGGACGAGCGCCGGGTGCAGTCTTTGCGCACACTGATTCTGTTGCTGTTTGAAATGAAGGCAGACGATCAGGCCATGTCCAATGCGGTGGCCAGCATCATCGAGGCGGACAAAAAGTTTGCCGATGACGCCTTCGATTTCAACATCGATGAGTTTCTCAACCGGCACGATCAGCTGAAACAACAGCAAATCCAGCTGAACCAGATCGAAAAAGAGCGCTCACGGTTCGAGAAGCTGCAAAGGGATCATCAGGCCTACCAGACCTTGCTTCGCAGTCAGCATGATTTTGCCGCGTTTCGCGATGGTGTGAGCCATGCTCTGCAGGACATTGGCGCAAGGCGTAAAGCCGCGGTGGAGGCGTTCAACGAGCAGAACGAGACGCTGCGCCATGTGCTGCAGGCCCTGAAAAAGCTGGAGCAGGACGCCAGCGGCCTGAAGGGCGAGATCCGTTCCGCTGATCGGCGCATCAAGCAGGCCGAGCAGAACCAGAAAGATGGCGATTTGCTGGTGTCCCAGTACGGGGAGATGACTCTCCAGGAGATCGAGGACATCCTGAAAGAGGAACTCGATAGCAAGAAAGGGCATCTGGCCGCCCTGAAAAGTGCCGCCCAGGCCGAGATCCGGCTGGAGCAGATCCAGAAAAAGAAGCAGGAACTCGAGCGCAAGCTGGAATCCCTGAAGGAACGGGAAAGCAAGCAACATTGGCAGCTTCAGAACCAGCTGGACGAGGCTACCGCCGCACCGCTGCGGGCCGTAGACCCCCGGTTGGTGATGGCCAGCCCGGGCCAGGATCTGGATGCGGACAGCAAGGCGGCCATCGAAGCGTTTGCCCGGCTGTTTGTGCCCAATGACAAAGGCTTTGACTGGTTCGATGCCGAATACCAGGCCCAGCCGGCCCGGCAGACCGACTTCGCAGAGCAGCGCCGGCATATTGAAGGTGAGCTGCGTGGCATGGAAAAGGAACGGGCGGAGCTGGCAGACACTGCCAACCAGGAACATGACCGGCCACAGTTGATAGAGCGTACAGAAAAAGAAATCCGTGCCATCGAGAAGGATCTGGATACCCTGAGCCGTTACCCGGCCGCCGCGACCACCCTTCGGGATGCCACTGAGGAAAAGCAGGCGGCGGAAGAGCAGCTGGCGAAGCTGGAAGAACAGGCCCGGCTGGAGCAGGAGAAGCAGGATGCGGTTCAGCAGAAGGCCGCCAAAGCCAGGGCCGACAAAGAGCGTATCGAAGAGCGGGAGCGTGAGCTGGCGGGTCTGAGCCGCAGCGTTGGCACGGTAGAGCACCGTTTTCCGCATCTGAAAGCGGTGGAAGCCGAGCAGCCGCTGGTGATTGAGCAGGTGTCTGTTGCTGCTTTCGACGACCTGCAAACCCAGCTGGACGACCTGGAAGAGCGTAGGCGCAGCATCCTCGACCACCTGCGCCAGTTTGTTTATCTCGGCATCCACGAAGACACGGAAGGCGAATTGCAGAAAGACAGCCCGGCGTCCTCCGTGATCCGTGAGACCTTCAAAAGCCTGTCGGATCGGTTTGCCGGCATGGCCGAGCGCTGGAATGTGCTGGAGCAGCAGGTTGGCATCCACAACGAAACCGTGGCCAGCTACCGGCAGGCCCTGAAATCCAACCACGAACACATTGCCCGTTTTGAAGCACAGCTGAACCGCGAGCTGGAGGGCGTGCGCATCAACGACCTGGTGGAAATCCGGGTCGACATCCACACCGATCCGAAATTCCGCAATCTGGTGGAAGAAGCCAACAACATCGATCCCTATGGCAACCAGCTGCAATCGGATGCGTTCTATGACCGTTTACGGGTGTTCGTGGCGGACTTTTTCGGGGAGGGCGGTAGCAAGCGCCTGACCATGGACAAGGTGATCACCGGCATTTCCTACCGCACCCGAAAGGAAAACGCCGCGAATCTGGACAAGAAGGGCCAGTCCACCTCGACCACCGCCCTGATCAATCTGGAACTGGTATACCGGCTGCTGAAGCGGGTGCTGTACCCGGGCGTTCAGTTGTCGTTCCCCATGGTGCTGGACGAGCTGGCCAGCGTGGACATCAGCCAGATGCCCTCACTGCTGGAGCGTCTCCGCAAGCAGGGCTTCAACCTGTTCTCGGCAGCCACCCACAGCGCCAGCGCGGAGATGATTTACCTGATCGGCCGGCACCTGGAAGTCGGACAGATGCGCACCGCGCGGCCCTACAGCCCGCAGCGCACCCTGGTGTTCTGGGGTGGGGCGGAAGGCTTCACCAACGGCGAGCCCCTGAGCCACTGGGCGGACCAGACCCAGAACAATCTGCTGGAGCCGGTGGATGAGTAAACGCTTCAGCACCCTGGACACCACCCGGCTGCTGTTCGAGCACCCGAAGATTCTGTTCCGGATGATTGAACGGATGGACCGGAATGAAGCCCGGTATATCCGCGAGAGCGATCTGGTAGCCGAGGTGATGGACTACACCCGTGCCCTTGGCAATGCCGATCGGGATCGGGTGCGTTTTGCGCTGAATACCGACAATCTGTTCCGCAGCGGTCTGGTGATCGACATCATCAAGGCCGAAGGAGAGCGTCGCCTGGTGTTCCAGGATGCACTGATCAACCTGATGCGGGCCTGTAACGCATCGCTTTACCAAGAACTGACCGATGCCCGCCTGCGGGGCCATCTGGTGACTCTGCGGGATGTGCGGAATCGCCTGGAAACCAGTAGTTTCAGTGACGCGGACCCGGACTACACCGAATTGAGGGATGATCTGAACGAACGGGTCAGTCAGCTCATCGGCTTACTGCGCCAGAACGTGCTGCGCATGCAGACCATCAGTGCCCAGCTTGCGGATTTATCTGGTGACGCCAGTCGGGCGCCTGAGAAATTCCTGGAGTTCCGCCAGAACCTGTTCGAGCAGATCGTGACCCTGTACGAACGCCACATCAAGCCGACTCTGGTGTTTCTGAACCCGGATACCCGGCTGCCGGATGGCAGCAACCTGTTCGAGACCCTGGAAGCGATGGTGCGGTTGCTGGAAAATCACGGCGATCACAGCCTGGCAGACCAGTTGTTCCGTTCCTCCATCAGCCTGAACGCCCTGTACAAACCCATTCAGGCGGTGGCCCAGGAGGTGGAACACTTCCTGCGCAAGACGCGCCAGGGCATGGTCCAGTACAACGCCATGGAGCATTTCTACGGCAAGCTGCAGGAACTCAAGGACGAAACCGAGACCCTCAGCCTGAAACGAAAGTGGCTGGAAGGTGGCGATTTTGCCCGCAGCACCGGCTTTCTGGTGGGCCTTCGGGCCCAGCAACGCCCCAAACATTACGCCTTCGGCGAATCGTCCAGCTACTACCAGCTGTTGTTCAGCGAACTGGACTTGCGCCTGAACGACCTCCGCCGCAAGGCTGAAGTACCGGTTTTGCAGCAAGTGGATGGCAGCGGCAAGCACACCCGGATTGATGTCCAGCGCATCAACCAGCTCTATCAATGGCTGGAGACTCTGGAGCTTCGGCCCACCACGGATCTGGTGCGGGAGCTGCACGGTCGCCTGGACGGTTTTGTCCCCGGCTATCGTTTTCCGGACCTGCTGGCGGCGTTGAACCGGCTGGTCAACTCGCCGCCGGAAGGCCTGCAGGTGGTGACCACCAACCGTTTTCGAATCCTGGATCAGTCATCCGACAGCGAGCAGTTTGTCTATCGCAAGCGCCGCCTGGAAACCGATACCGAGACCAATCAAGAAGAGCAACACCATGCCTGAATTCTCTGACGCGATGGAAACAAAGGAATCCGTGGACCATTCACAAGGTTCGTCCAGCTTCGAGCAGATCCTGCCGGCCCGGAGCGCCGCCATTTACCGGGAATTCCAGGCCGGCCGGGTGATTGTGCGGGATGTGTGGGACAGCAACCGCTCCGAGCTGCGTGCCAATCCGCTCTACAATCTGCTGTACAACCACCTGTCCCATTTCCGGACCTTCTACGAGCACCTGGGCAGCGAATTGGTGTTCAACGAAACCGGTGCGTTTTTCTTTCTCAAGGAAAGCAGTGACGACGAGAGTGAAGAGCACGACGAGAATGCTTTCCGGGTGCAGGTGGTATTGCTGCTGATCGGGCGTTATTTCGCGCGCAGCGGGCGGGATCTGGAGTATCTGGGGCGCCCGGATGCGGGCTTGAATGAGCAGGATCTTGCTGCGCTGGCAGACGACGAGGAATATCAGGAAATTCTGAGGGCTGCACGCTTCGAAAAAGGTCTTGCCGAGGCGTTGGAATACCTGCTCAAACGCAATCTGCTTTTTCGCTCGGGAGCGGTTCATTACTTCCTGAGTTCCGCTGGCTGCTATTTTCTGCGTGAGCTGGTACGGGAATTTGAGCAGAGTTAACCAACGTTGCGTTTCGGTTTATACATTCATGTATGTATGTATATTGCCTGCCTCACACGGTATGATTGACTAAAATCAGGGTCGTTTGTGGGATGTTCAATGGTGGCAGGCCGATAAATTGACCGTTCGGACCGGGCTGGGGACGGATGATGCCAGGTCGAACACCGCCGTGCGGAGTCGCGAGAATGAGAGGAAAGAGAACCATGAGTCGTTTGCTTACCGGCAAAAGTGTGTTTGTTGCGGTCGTAGCGTTAGGTGTGTTTTTGGCGGGCTGTTCCGGCGATACGCCCGATGTGGAGCCGGCCAAGCCAGCGTCCGCTCGGCCTGCTGCGATTATGACCATCAATCCCGAAGGCATGGGTAGCATGAGCTTCAGCGGTGTTGTTCGTGCCGCAGAGAGAGCGGATCTGGCGTTTCGAGTGCCCGGAAAGCTCACAACGATGACGGTGGAGGAAGGCGACAAGGTTCAGGCCGGAGAGGTGCTGGCGGAGCTCGAACAAGAAGAATTCCTCAGAGCGGTTGATTCGGCAAAAGTCGAGTTCGATAAAGCGCAGGCGGACTATCAACGTGGTCTTCAGATTTTCGAATCGACCCAGGCGATCGCCAAAGCGGATCTGGAGAAATTGAAGGCGCAGCGGGACCTGGCCAGAAACCGGCTCTCGAATGCTCGCCAGGATCTCGATAACAGTCGTTTGCAGGCGCCGTTTACCGGTGTTATTGCACAGAAAGTCGTCAGTAATTTTCAGAATGTTAATGCCGGCCAGACCGTTTACGTGCTGAACGATCTTGAGCAGCTGGAAGTGGTTGTTAATATCCCGAGTAAGTTTTTTCTGAAACCGATAAGCCAGAGAAGAGGCTATGCCCTGATTGAGGGTGAAAGCGAGGTTCGCCTGCCCCTGTCTTACAAAAGCTACTCGCCGGTAGCCGATTCGATTTCCCAGACCTATCGGGTGGTATTGGAGCTCATCGACACCAAGGGCCAGAACGTGCTGCCGGGTATGAATGCCCGGGTACACGCCATTGGCGATGGCACTGAGGGCGAAGCGGTGATTCAGGTGCCGGTGCAGGCGGTGGTGCCAACCAATACCGGAGACGAATTTGTCTGGGTTGTTGGCGACGAAGGCAAGGTGGAGAAACGGCTGGTTGAGGTAGGCCGTCTGATGGATGACCAGGTGGTTGTGGAAGATGGCCTTGCCACTGGCGACCGCATTGTCACCGCTGGCGTAGGCGCGTTGACCGAGGGCATGAAGGTTCGGCCTCTCGACAGCGAGGAGCAGCCGTAATGGATTTCGCCCGCTTCGCAATCGAGAAAAGAACCAGTGTCTGGGTGATTGTGTTCCTGGTCTTGCTGGGTGGCTACATCAGCTATATGAATCTGGGGCGCTTTGAAGACCCCGAATTCACCATTCGAAAAGCGGTCATCATTACGCCCTACGAGGGTGCCAGTGCCCAGGATGTGGCGGATGAGGTAACCGACCCCATTGAAGCCGCCGTCCAGACCATGCAAGAGGTAAAAGAGATTACCTCGGTCTCTATGCAAGGGCGTTCTGAGGTTAATGTTGAGATCGAATTGTCGTTTGCCAAGACCAAAGCCGAGCTGGAGCAGGTTTGGGACAAGCTCAGGCGCAAGGTGAATGACGCCCAGCGGTCACTGCCCTCCGGGGCCGGGCCGTCGTTTGTCAACGATGACTTTGCCGATGTCTATGCGCTGTTTTATGCCATCACCGCACCTGGCTATACCAGCAAGCAATTGCATGAGTACGCCGATTTTCTGAGCAAAGACCTGGCGCTTGTTGACGGCGTTGCGAAAACCGCGCTCATTGGCCAGCGCGAGGATCGTATTTATATCGAGATTTCGAGTGAAAGGCTGGAAAACCTCGGCGTAACGGCTGAACAGGTTTATCAGGTATTGCAGAAGCAGAACAGTATTACCGTGGCCGGTGACCTCCGGGCCGGGCCCATGCGCCTGCCGGTGATCCCGAAAAATGCCGTGGGCTCGTTTGAGCAACTGCAAAACCTTCCACTGGGCATTGGCAGTGACGAGCAAACCGTCAGGCTGAAGGATGTGGCCACGGTTGAGCGCGGGTATCAGGAGCCGCCACCCTTCCTGATGGAGTACAACGGTGAACGGGCGATTGGTCTCGGTATTTCCAATATATCCGGCGGCAACGTGGTTGAAATGGGCGATGCGGTGAAAGCCCGGCTGGCTGAAATTGACGATCAGCGACCGGTTGGTATGTCGCTGAATCCCGTATCTGTGCAGTCTGATGCCGTGCGGGCTTCAGTGTCTGACTTTGTTGCCAATCTGGCAGCGGCGGTCGTCATTGTTTTCATTGTTCTGCTGGCGTTCATCGGTTTGCGTTCCGGCATCATCATCGGTTTTGTTCTGCTGCTGACAGTAGCCGGCACGCTGATCATCATGCTCATGGACAACATTGCCATGCAGCGCGTTTCCCTGGGGGCGTTGATCATTGCGCTCGGTATGCTGGTGGATAACGCGATCGTGGTGACCGACGGGGCCCTGGTCAGACTCCGACAAGGTGAAGACCGCTACAAAGCCGTGATCGAGGTGGTCCAGTCCACCAAGTGGCCGCTGCTGGGCGGGACGATAGTGGGGGTTCTGGCGTTCAGCGCAATCGGACTCTCACCAAGCGATATGGGCGAATACGCCGGCTCGCTGTTCTGGGTCATTCTGTATTCGATGTTGCTCAGCTGGATCCTCTCGGTGACGGTTATCCCAATGCTGTGCTATCAATTCCTGACGGTTAAGGAAACCGACACGACAGCAACCGAAGGCCCGGTTTTACGTGGCTATCGCAGTTTGCTGCACTGGGTTTTGGGGCACCGCAAGACAACCGGGCTGGTGCTGTTGGTTCTGTTCGCGGGCGGGATGGCTGGTACCAGCCTGGTGCCACCGGGTTTCATGCCGGAGTCCCAGCGCGCTCAGTTTGTGATCGACGTGTATCTGCCGCAAGGTTCCGACATCTCCCAAACCGAGGAAGTGTTGGGCGGTATCGCAAGTGATGTGGCGGAACACGATGGGATAACCGATGTCACCTCCTTTATTGGTGGTGGCGGTTTACGCTTTATGCTGACCTATTCGCCGGAACCCAGGAACTCTGCGTACGGGCAGCTGCTGATTGATGTCGACGATGCCAAGGCAATCTCCCCGCTGATTCCGGTGTTGCAGGATAAGCTAACGGCGCGGTACCCCGATGCTTCGATAAAAGTCTGGAAATTCATGCTCGGCCGTGGCGGTGGCAAGAAAATAGAGGCGGCCTTTAGTGGGCCGGATTCGGCCGTGCTGCGTGAGCTTGCCGAGCGGGCGAAAGCGGTGATGGAAGAGGAAAGTCGTCTGATTGCGGTGCAGGATGACTGGCGCCAGCAAGTGCCGGTTGTGGTGCCGGTATACGATCACTCCCTGCTTCAGAAACTTGGGTTGACCAGCGTCGAACTCAACCAGGCGATGGCACAAACGCTGAACGGGCGCGCCGTCGGCCAGTACCGCGAGGGAGACGACCTGATTCCGCTGATTGTGAGGGCGCCATTGGATGAACGGCAGCGCGACCGCGTGCTGGAAAGCATCAAGGTATTCAGCCCGAAGTTGGGCGCATCAGTGCCGATCAGTGAGCTGACCGAGCGCATGACGGTCAATTGGCAGGATGCGATGATTCGCCGGATTGATCGCGAGCCGACAATTATGGTTCAGGCCGATCCGGCTCCCGGCGTGGTAACGGCCGAGGCATTCAACGCGGTTCGCGGCAAGATCGAATCCCTCGAACGGCCGCCAGGTTATGATCTGACCTGGTATGGGGAATACAAGGCCTCCAACGATGCCAATGAGGGCCTCGCCGTGTCTGCACCCTACGGGTTTGCAGCCATGATTCTGGTGGTGGTGTTCATGTTCAATGCGATCCGCCAACCCCTGGTGATCTGGCTAACGGTGCCTTTTGCGGTGGTTGGCGTGGTTGTCGGGCTGGCGTCTTTCCAGGCGGCGTTCGAGTTCATGGCGATACTCGGTTTTCTCAGCCTGATCGGGATGATGGTGAAGAACGCAATCGTGCTTGTTGATCAGGCCGACAATGACATCCGTGCCGGTATCGAACCGTTCAACGCTGTGGTTCAGGCTGCCCTTGCACGGGCACGGCCGGTTGTGCTCGGTGCTCTGACCACCATACTCGGGGTTGCGCCCTTGCTGATGGATCCGTTTTTCAAGAGCATGGCCGTGACCATCATGTTCGGGTTGCTGTTCGCAACGGCACTGACCCTGGTGGTTATTCCGTTGCTCTATTCCGTGCTGTTCCGGATTCGCACGCCCTGATCACTTTCCCGGCTTTTCTGGCCTGTATGTCCTGAGGCTTCTGAATTCAGGAGCAGGCCAGAGCTGGAGAGCGTCAGGCGAAAGCCAGGTTATTCCGGCCGCTGGTTTTCACCGAATACATAGCCTGGTCTGCGTTGGCCTGGAGCTCCCCGGCAGTCTGGCCGTCGTGTGGGTAGAGCGCGATGCCCACAGACGCACCAATGCGGGCCTTCTGTCCCTGAATATGAAACGGCTGGTTAAGGGCCTCGATCATTTTACGGGCAATCAGGCGAGTATCTTCGTGGTCATCCAGGGGGCCGGTAATAATCAGGAATTCATCACCACCGCGACGCCCCACAACGTCGTCTGCCCGCACCGTGTGTTTTAGCCGCCGGGCGACGTTCTGGAGTACCTCGTCGCCGGCCTGGTGCCCCAGGGTATCGTTGACGGCTTTGAATTTATCCAGGTCCAGAAACATCAGCGCAAATTGATGATGCTGGCGCCGCGCCTGTTCAATCGCCTGTTCCAGATGGGTGTCCAGGGCGGTCCGGTTGGGCAGTCCGGTGAGCTTGTCGAAATGTGCGAGCCTGAACATTTGTCGTTCGGCTCTTACCCTCGCCGTGATATCGCTGAACGTGAGAATTAATTGTTGGATCTGGCCCCGGGTGTTACGCACCGGTGAAATGGTGAGCAGGTTAGGGGAGGCCTCGGCCTCGGGACCGTTCAGCCAGACTTCACCCTGCCAGGCGTTCTCGGCCAGCAAGTGGCGCTGGATTTCGGCACGACTGATGTTCTTGCCTCGGTCGCAGTCGATAAACGCCATCAGGTTGGCGTTTTTGAGTGCCTTCGCCGTTGCGCCAGTGATGTCCTGAAAGGCCGGATTGGCGCGAATCACCCGTAAACCGGGGTCGCAAATCACGATGGCTTCATGGGTATGGCTGAAAACCTGTTGGGCGAGCCTGAGCTCTTCGGCCGAGCGGGCAATTTGCGATGCCTGATTGATCAAGGCGTGGACCACAGGGTTGAGTGACCACCAGACGATGGCGCCGGCCACCGCCGATAACAGAAGGATGAGCGCGACGCTGACCACGATGTCCTCGATGACCTCTTCAAAGACCTTGGAAATCCGGGAGTTCATGTGCACTTCCCAGGGGTATCCGTCCAGTGGACGAATAAAGGCCAGAACGCGGGTGCCATCGGAGAGTGATGTCCGGAAAAAGTCGGAGTCTGCGACATCGGGGTTATCGGCGGTTGCCAGGCAACCCTCCGGCGCCGACAGTTGCAGCCGCTGGCCGGTTGGGGTGAGTGCCAGTCGCCGCGTTCTATTGGTGTCCACCAGGCACAGGCTGGAGTCGTCACCCACCTCGAACGTTGGTTTCAGTGGTGCAAGATCGAATAACAGCAAGTCGTAGCCCACGATTTTCTCATCCGTGATGATGGGGGCAGACGCGTGGAGCAAGGGCGTTGCGGAATTGTCGGCGGCCAACGTATAGCCCCGGATATCCAGTCTTGAGGGCAAGTTTATGTTGGTGGGTATCTGGTCTTTAAACTGGCCGACGCGAACGATTTCCTTGCCCGAGGCATCGTAGCGTATCAATGCAACGAGGTTGTCGATTCGTCGGGCGGCGTCTTCGAGTCTCGGCCGTGAGAAGTCTGCCAGGGCCTCAGGAGTGATGTCGCCCTTCGCATAGGTTGCCATGGCCCGCGCCAGTTCCGAGCGGCTGGCGGTTTGGCGGGCCAGCTCCTGATGCCGGTCGAGAAACCCCTGGATACCGGCTGCTTTCGCGTTGGCCACCTGGCTTGCCGAGCTCGATGCCTGGCTGTGAATCTGGTTAATCAGCGGCGTAGAAACCGCAGCGGCAATAATGATGCCGGTGAGAACCACTGCAACGATCGCGACGGTGATTATGCGCCGTTTTTGCTCGAAAATGTCCATAGTGCCGCTTGCGAAAGCCGAGACGATTAAACGCCTATATCTTATAGCTTTTCAGCAATAAATGCCGCTATCAGCAGTTGTTTTATGTCATATGCGAATACACGTTTGCCCGACGTTGCGTGCACCAGGTCTCTGTTTTAGCCAAAGGCCCAATGGTTCAACCGCGAACGGATCCCTACCATCGCCCGCACAAAAATTCCAACGTGCGAGTATTCATGACCGATAAAAACAGCAAAAGCAGTTACCTGGCCGACCGCAAACCAAGATCACAGTTCACCTCCCGCAAGGATTACCTCGACCATGAGTTGCAGGTTATGGCGCCCCGCCGATGGCAGCCTAACCTACCGTTCCGGGACTATCGTTTCGAATGGGAAGACCTTGTGCCGGCGATGGCCGCAACCATCGGCAAAGTCGTTATGGTGGCAGCCGTGGTGGCCGCCTTCGCAGCGCCTCTGGGCCTGTCGGCCGAGTTTGTCACCGAGAACGTGCGCTTTGAGTTGATCATTGCGGCGGTGCTCTTTGTAATACTGATTTCCGGTTTCCTGAACCCCACCAGTAATCTGGCGGGAACACACGGCCCCCTGATTCCCCTGATACCGCTGATTGTTGCCTCCGGGGGGCATCCGATGGCCCTGGGTATTCTGATCGGGGTTTTCGGTTTTCTGCTGGGGATTTCCCGGGGCGGCAGTTTGCTGGCGCGCTTGACCAGTAACGGGGTATGCGGCGGTCTGCTGCTGTATCTGGGTTTTATCGGGATCACCAGCCAGATCGATCGTTTGTTTGGCTGGGCAGAGGGCTTCGACAAAGGATACGTGGCGTTCATCGTGGTGGCGGCGACAATCGTGATGTATGCGTGGCTCGAGCATATCAAAATGCGCTGGCTGGCCATTCCGCTAGGGTCGGTTCTGGCAGCGGTGATTGCCTTCGCGTTGGGTGCCCCGTTCGAGTTCGTGACCGAGCCTGGTATCCCCAACATGGACCCAACCTACTGGTGGGGTGAAAACACAGGCTGGCAGCTCGGCTGGCCCGACCTGCACAGTTTTCTGGCGGTTGCCCCCTTTGCCGTGCTGGCGGTGGCCATGTGGTCGCCGGATTTTCTGGGGCACCAGGTGTTCCAGAAACTCAATTACCCACCCAGGACGGAGCGGGTGTTGATGAGCATCGACGATACCATGGTATCGGCGTCGGCACGCCAGGTGGTGGGAACGCTGCTGGGCGGCGGCAATATTACCTCTTCCTGGGGCACGTATATTGTGCCGGCGGCCATTGCCAAGCGCCCGATTGCCGCCGGTGCCGTTGTGACCGGTATCCTGTGCGTGGTAACCGCATTGCTGGGCTATCCGATGGATCTGGCTGTGTGGCCGCCGGTGCTCAGCGTGGCGCTGATTGTGGGTGTGTTCCTGCCGTTGCTGGAAGCGGGTATGCAAATGACCCGTAAAGGCAAGACCACCGAATCGGCCGCTGTGGTGATTTTTGCTTCAGCCCTTGTGAACCCGGTGTTCGGCTGGTCACTGACGGTACTGCTGGATAACCTGGGGCTGATTGGCTGCAAAGAACGCGGCAAGGAGCTGGGCCACACTGGCCGGTGGATTATCCCCGGGCTGGTGTTTGTGATTCTGTGCGCGGTTATGCTCGCCATCGGTATGTTCCCCGGCATCGCCCCCATGCTGGAGACTTTCCGTGTAGACTGAGGTTTTCCCGGCAGGAGCATGGAATGACGGAGCCTGCGCTGTTCCGCTCGCGGCAAAGACGGCGAACTCTGTGGCTGGCGCTTTTCGCGCTGGCCGGTGCCGTGCTTATTGCTGTGAGTTTGAAGCCGCAGCCAATCGAAGAACGTATGGTGCGGTTACAGGCACAGGATGCTTTCGGTGCCGGGTCCGGGCTGTTGCAGCAGCCTCTGGCCATTCAGGCGCTGCTGCTGGACTATCGCGATGATCCTTTGCTCCTGCTCAAGGCCCGTGCGGCTTTGCACGTCTACCCGGAAGATGCCCGCTTTCTGATGGAGCTTTTCGGCACGGAAGCGGAATTCCAGAAAGCGCTGAGCGCTCACGGCGAATACCTCATCCCACCGGTTATGCATTTCTATCGGGCTTCGGTTGGCTCTGTCGAGTTGATCAACCGGGTGGCGGGCACCGGCCGCCCGCTAAGCGCCGCTGAGCGAGCCTGGTATGCCATCAATTTCGTCAACAAGGAAGGTCAGGACTTTACCGGACAGTTCGAGGTGGGTCCGGATGGTAAAGTCCACTGGATCTGGACCGAGCGGATATCCGAAGGCCTTGTGCAGTTTTTCACCAGAGGCATCCGCACCCTGGAATCCCGTTATCGGACCGACCAGCCGATCCGGGCCGAGGATGTGGGTTGGGCCGCTGTCGATGTGCTTTTGATCGGGAGTGCCGCCAAATTCCTGAAAGCGGGCAGGGCGGCCGCCTCTGCCAGCAGGGGAGCAACGGTGAGTGCGCGCTCTGCGGCTTATTCTTCGCGCCTTGCCAGGGCAGGGCGCATGGCGTCCATCATGGTCAGCAATGCCCGATGGCCGGCTATCGCAGCGCTGGCCTACGTGGTGGTGAAACATCCGGCCTTGCTGAACGATCTGTTTGCGGGCATAGCCACGGTGCTTGGCGTGCCGCCCTGGGCTGTTCAGGTTCCGGCCTGGTTTTTGGTACTGCTGCCCCTGTTGCTGCTGACACGCTGGCTGTTTCGGTTCTGCGTCCGGTTTCTGCCCCGGCGTAGAGTTGGTCTGATATAGATCCTTTGCCGTATCGGCTCGGCTCTGCGTAACAATCGCCACGCATTCAAAGTCATTTAACTCCCGGAACGACCTATGCATACCGATTACGACAGATCCTATGGTGCTCTGGCGCGCCTGTGGCCGTTATTGATTATTGCCGGCCTGGCCGTAAACCTTCGGCCCATGATGACCGCCACAGGGCCCTTGTTGGGTGCCATACAAGAGACCACCGGCCTGGGCCTGCAATCGTTGTCGCTGCTGACAGTGCTGCCGATGTTCTGTATGGGCGTTTTCCCGCTGCTGCTGCCCTGGCTGGGCTGGCGGTTTCGTGAAACCGTCTGGATTCAGGGAGGCTTGTTAGCCATTGCGCTGGGTAACTTGTGGCGCTTTGGGGTAACCGATGGCGGCACGTTGATTGCCAGTACGGTGGTTGCCGGTACCGGTGTGGCCGTCGTTCAGGCACTGGCTCCGGGTGTGGTAAAGCGCTGGTACTCTGCCAATGTACCCGTGGCGATGGGCGTGTATTCCGCGTCTTTGATGGCCGGAGGCGGTCTGGCGGCGACCGTCAGCCCGATCGTGGCGGATTATTACGACAGCTGGCAGTGGGGGCTGGGTGTCTTCGCATTACCCGCAGTGCTCGCGATTTTGCTCTGGCACACCCGGCCATCGGAGCGCGACAAAGGTGGCGGGAAGGGCGTTGCTGTTAACTTTTTCCGCAACAGGCGCGCCTGGTTGCTGGCCGGTTACTTCGGCTTGGCGAACGGTGGCTATGCCTGCATGATCGCCTGGTTGCCTTCGTTTGCCCAGGAGCTGGGCTGGAGCGCCCAGGACAGTGGAGACTTGATCGGCATCATGACAGTTTTCCAGGTGATGGCGGCCCTGGGCGCGCCGGCTCTGTCAGCGGGACGACTGGACCGTCGGCCCTGGTTGCTGCTTGCGGTCGTGCTGCAGTTGATCGGGTTCAGTGGTCTGGTATTTTTCCCGGATGCGGCCCTTACGGTCTGGGTCGCACTGATTGGTGCCGGCCTGGGCGCGTGTTTTTCACTGACGCTGACGGTGGCTCTGGATCACCTGTCTCATCCCGGCTTTGCGGGCGCATTGACAGCGTTTGTGCAGGGGATCGGTTTTATGATCACAGCCACCGTGCCTTATCTCGCTGGTGCACTGCATGAACTGACAGGCTCGTTTTACGCAGCCTGGGTAATGTTGCTGATGACCCTGCTGTTAATGCTGGTCGCGTCTTTCCGTTTTACCCCCTCGGGTTATCAACGGGCAATGGGGCATCTGGAGGCGGATTGATGGCTGGATGTCCGTAACGCCAGGCGATTCCAGCACAAAGACACCGGCGCAGTGGAGGAAAAGCAGCATGAATAGTACACAGAAAGCAGTTCTGGTTACCGGCGGTGCCAGGGGAATAGGCCGGGGCATTGTCCGGCATCTTGCGGATGCGGGGTGGCGGGTAGCTTTCTGTGATACCGATACCCCGGCGGGCCAGGCGCTTTTGGGGGAATCAGCTCACGATCTGTTGTTTCTTGAAGGGGATGTCAGTTCCGAAACAGATGTGACCAGCATGATTCGAGATACCGTGACCTGGGCTGGCAGGCTGGATGCCGTCATCAACAATGCGGGGATATCAGACCCGCACACCGGCCCGGTCGAGGCGCTCAGCCTGGCGCAATGGCAGCGGCGGCTGGACATCAACCTGACCGGACCGTTTCTGCTAGCCAAGCACGCGATCCCCTTTCTGAAAGACTCCGGTGGTGCCATCGTGAACATCGCCTCGACCCGGGCGATGCAGTCCGAGCCGGATACAGAAGCCTACGCTGCTACCAAAGGCGGTATTGTCGCTTTGACGCACGCGCTTGCGGTGAGTCTTGGCCCGGATGTTCGGGTGAATTGCATCAGCCCCGGCTGGATTGATACCCAAAGCTGGCAGGGCGATGATGACGCTTGTGCAGAAACCTTGTCTGAGTCGGATCACGATCAGCATCCGGCTGGCCGGGTTGGAAGGCCGGAAGATGTGGCTTCGCTGGTGGCGTACCTGATCTCGCCGGAGGCCGGATTCGTGACTGGCCAGAATTTTGTCGTAGACGGCGGCATGACACGTAAGATGATTTACCAGGAGTGAGTGGTAAACCGCCGCCTCATACAATCCCTTAATGTTTACCGGGAGCTCCCCCATATCCCATGGAGAAATCATGAAACTGATTGGATCAACCACTTCGCCATTCGTCCGTCGCATTCGGCTGCTGCTGGGCGATGAACCCTGCGAGTTTATTAACCTTGATATCTACGGGGAGGGCCGCGATGAGCTTCGGCGCAACAACCCCACCCTGAAAATTCCGGTATTGATCGATGGTAACCAGGAAATCTATGACTCGCGGGTAATCGCCCGTTATCTGGGGCAAGCATTCGGGCATGAAGCCCTGACCTGGGGCCAGGAAAACCAGTTAACGCTGATTGACGGAGCCAATGATTCTGCCGTCACCCTGGTGCTCTCTGAACGCTCCGGCATTGATACCAGCCAGGACGCGATGTTCTACAACCTCCAGCGGGAACGCATTATGACCACCCTGCGGACGCTGGCGGCGATGGTTGAACAAGGTGATTTCCAGCAGTGGAATTACCCGGCAATTTGTCTCTACTGCCTGGTGGACTGGCTGGAGTTCCGGGATCTGGTGGATTTCTCCGGCGTGGAGAGCTTGCTGGCGTTTCGCGACAGCCATCGGGAGCAGCCCCGGGTGAGTGAAACCGATCCTCGTGATGCCTGAGTGACTATCTTTTAAGCTGAAAGTAAAACGAATTATCTTGAGCAGAAGGAATCCCCGATATGAAAACGCTACTGCAGATTGATTTTCCGTTCGATGGCCCCTTTGGGGATGAGATGGCCAAGGCCATGGCCGAGCTCGCCCGCTCTATCGCAGACGAGCCGGGCTTTCTCTGGAAAATCTGGACAGAAAACAGAAACACCCATGAAGCGGGTGGCATCTACTTGTTTGAGGATGAGTCCAGCGCTCAGGCCTATCTGGAAAAGCACTCGGCACGATTGAAGGAATTTGGCGTGCCCGAGGTCAACGGTAAAGTGTTTCAGGTTAATGGGGCATTGACTGCTATTGATCATGGGCCTGTTTAAAACAGGTTTGGTCAGACAATGACCTTTTGAGGAGTGCTGGGATGGTACCCCCGGCAGGACTCGAACCTGCTACCTATCCCTTAGGAGGGGATCGCTCTATCCAGATGAGCTACGGGGGCACAACAGCAGAGCGCGTATAATAACGGTCTGGGGCAGTGGGCTCAAGGCTGGCATTTTTCATTTGTTCACATTGACTTGCCGTTTGCGGGTAGATTCTGCCGGTGGTCGCTGACTATCATGACCTCTGCCTGTGTTCAGGCAGGGGATGGCGAGGAGCCGTCGCATCTAGTACCGGATAAAAAGGATGTCTGCATGAAGTTCTGCAAGTCGCTCGCGTTGTTTATGGTGCTCGCGTTTTCCCAGGCTGTTACCGCCCAGGGATTTGGCGGGTTTGAATCCTATGGTTCTGGCACCAAGTCTCTGCTCAACACGATTGTTGATCAACTCGGAATCAACGACCCTGACAACAGCGTGAAGATGAAAGTGTTCGATACCATTGATGTGGCACTCGAGAGCAACTGGTACTCGTATTGGGTCGGCATGAACGATCTGGCCAGTTCGCAGTACGAGAACGGCGCGGAGAAGGGTTTTTTGCAGGTGTTGTTGCCGACAACTGAGTCCGGTATCTGGATTTTAACCTTTAATAAAGCCCGGGACGTTCCGCAAATCATCATTTCCATGGCCCAGATACGCCATGGCAGTCAGGATGGTGCCTTGTCGGTCTACAATGAAAAGAAGAACGACAGCCAGAACTATGAAGTAAAGAATGAGGCAGACACCTACG
The DNA here is from genome assembly GCF_049943275.1 of Marinobacter sp. VGCF2001. Classification (NCBI taxonomy): domain Bacteria; kingdom Pseudomonadati; phylum Pseudomonadota; class Gammaproteobacteria; order Pseudomonadales; family Marinobacteraceae; genus Marinobacter; species Marinobacter sp. VGCF2001. The sequence goes on along the minus strand of NZ_JBNFVX010000012.1, from coordinate 39,458 downwards.
CGTTCATTCAGGAGAAGGGCAAGGTCGCCTTCACGTTGTTGAACGTTGGCACGGGCACCGGCTCGGTGGTGTACTTCAACCAGTTTTCCGTTGATCTCTGAGCCTTTCTGTCAGGCCGGAGAGCGCCCCGTGGGGCGGCTCTCCGGATTCGTGTTTACTCAGGTTCCGGGCACGGGACTTTGAGCTCGCAGCATCCGCAATGCCTCTTCCCGGTTTTCAGCCTTGTCGCCGGTGTTGACCCTGAGAGCCCGCTCGCGTTCAAGAACCGAGCGCTCGAAGGTCTCCTGCAATTCAGTGAGTGAGACCGCCCGAATTGCCTCGGCGAGCGCCTCGCGACTGTCAAAGGCCGTATTTTCCCGATCAATTTCCCGCCAGTAGCGGCTGGAAACGTCGTTCAGTTTTCGATCGCGTTCCAGCAACCCGCTGATCACGGCCTGTTTTTCCCGGTTGAGTCGGTCCTCGTCCATTTCCGACAGTTGAGTCGAGAACGCTTTACTGAAATCCCGAATGGCTGAGTCGATGCTTGCGGCATCGGCTGACGGGGATTGCACGACCAGCCCCAGCGCCGGCGTTTCCAGGATTTCAAACGCGGTGGCGTAGACGATGTAGCCCAGCTGGCGCGTGGTGCGGATCTCCTCGTAGAACGGACTGCTGAGAATCTGGGCCAACAGCCGGTATCGCGCCCGCTCCGCATAAGACCGGTTATCGCCCTGCAGATACAGCGTATAGCCGGTGTCCGGGTGATCAACGTTCAGGCCCACATCTGTTTGGCCTGTGGGAACGCGGCGCATACGGGCACGTTCCACACGGGTGCGATCGCGGCCGCTCAGTGCCAGTGCCTGCACTTGTTTTGCGATGTTCAGCGCGCTGGCTGGCGTCAGGTTACCGTGAGCCAGCATGACAGGGTCGGTCTTGTTCAGGAAATTGCCGGCGAACCGTTTCAGTTCCTCCAGTGTGACGTCCCGGGCGGCCGCCAGACGGTCTGAAACCGGGAATGTACCTTCCAGCAAGGCGATTTGTACGAATTCCGACGTTTGTTGAACCGGGCGTTCCCTTGCCTTGTTTTCAAGGCCATCTATCAGATTCTGGCGGGCGATATCAAATCGCTGTCTGGTAATAGCCGGATTAACGAACTCTCCCAGAATCCGGTTGGCTAGCTTATGCAGCTTGTCGTTGTAGCCGCTGACACGCAGGGTAACCCCGCGAAGATGCGGATACACACGGTAATCCAGCCCCGCCAGCCGGGCAGAGTAAGCCCAGGCGTTGAGATTGGTGTTGATTGCGTCTACCAGCAGTTTCGTGAGCACCGTGTTGCGGGCAGAACTCCTTGCTGCCGGCGTTCTCAGGCTTACGTACAGATTGGCTTTGGGCGTTTCAAAGCGGGTGTCGCGGGCATACCAGATATCAAGGCCGTCGAGTTCGGCGATTGTCTCCGGGTGAGCCATGTCGGTACCGGCAACCAGTTCCAGGTTCTCCGGAATGAACGGGTTGGGTGCCGGCAGCGCCAGTTTGCCGGCCAGTGCGGATGCTTCCCGGTTGCCTGACAAGGTTTCGCGAACCCACGGTGTCTGGTACCACTGGGTACGCTGCGGACTGTCGGCGTCCAGGTCCGGGGCGGCGAGCCAGATCATCACGTTATCGGGCGTCAGCCGATCAAGAATAGCCTGGTAGCGTTCGGGGGCGTAGCGCTCCATAAGCCAGGGTGCGGTCAGCACATCTTCGGGTGGATATTCCTTCAGTAGTCTGGACAGCCGCATGGCCTCGCTCTGAGGCTCGCCGCGCTCCCGGAAGCGAAAGTCGATCATGGCCAGCTGGCGCATTTCGTTGAAATAGCGCTGGCTGATGCCATTCTGGCGAATACGGCCGATGTAGTCGAAGGTCAGGTTTGTGATGTCGTCCTGGCGTTCCAACCCCTGCCGCGTCAGCGACATACTGATATCCAGGGTGGCGTGCTCTCCGGTATCCATGCCGGACCCGGCTGACAGGCTCTCTACCAGGCCGGCTTGTTTGAGTACGTCGAACAGACTACCGGGCCCTTCATGCCCGAGCAGATTGGCCACGTAAGCCGTTGGCTTGCTTTTGTAGTACTGCCGCTGTGAGGGAATGGGAAACGACAGGGTCATTCGGCGCTGGTCTTTCAGTGTTTCTGCGGTGACCTTTGCCGGCAGGCTCGCGGTGTCGTACAGCGGGTGAGGATAAACCACGGCCTTCAGGTTGCGGTTGGCGATGGCACCAAAGCGTTCTCTGACCATGGTTTCCAGGTGGTCCAGCGGTTGGGGCCCGTAGACCGCCAGGGTCATAATGTTGGCGGAATAGTTGTTCTCCCAGAACCGGATTAAATCCGGCCGGAGCGGGTTTGTTTCGGTGTTTTCCAGGGTCTCGAGGTTGCCTACGGCGAACTGGCTGAAGGCGTGCGCCGGATTGCCGGCGGCTTTGCGCACGGACAGTAGTCTCCGGCCATCATCCTTCAGCTTGGAGCTGTACTCCGAGTGCACGGCGTTGCGTTCGCGGTCGACCAGGGCCGGCGTAAACAGCGGGTGCGAAAACTGCTGGGCAAAGCGGTCCAGGGCGGGCTCAAGAAACTGCGCCTCAATGTCGAAAAAATAGTTGGTGTCTTCGAACGCCGTGAAGGCGTTGTGACTGCCGCCATGGCTGCGGATGAATTGCTGGTATTCCCCCGCCTCGGGGTATTTCTCTGTGCCCAGGAACAGCATATGTTCCAGAAAGTGGGCCAGGCCTTCCCGGTCTTCCGGGTCGTTGCCGCTGCCCACGGCCACATTCATTGAGGCGGCCGCTTTGTCTGTTTCCGGGTCCGAGGCGAGTAGAACACGCAGGCCATTGTCCAGTTTCAGAAACCGGTACTGGTTTGGGTCGTTCGGGCTTTGATCGGGCGACACGCTTGCCAGCGCCAACGGCGCCAGAAGCAGGGTGACAACGAGCAACAGGATCTGTAACGGGGCGTTGCCAGAGAATACAGGTAACTGAGATTTCGCGGTCATAGGGCCTCGGAAGTCCGGTGTCACGTTCAGGTGTAATAAGGATCAGTGCATCAGGTTGTTTTTGCTGCCTTCCGGCTGCTTCTCGATGGTTTTACGCGCCAGCGCGGCAGCCTGATCAGCATCGAGTTCGCCGGATGCGATCCGTTCGAGTACGGTCGCCATGATCGCAACGGACTGACGATAGTCTGCAAATTCAGACTGGAACGCCTTGTCGATAGCCTGGTATACGGCCTGAATCTTTTCTTCGCGGGAACCGCTGTCAGCCGAAGTATCGTTGATGGCTTTCAGGCAGGCGCGGGCAATGGCGATGTAACGTTCGGTATTCGGGTTATCTTTTGGCATGGTATGGGCTGAACCTTGGTGTCTTGCTCTAATAATGACGGCGACAGGCGCCGGAAGTTCCTGATTATGTCATTGGCGGGAGTCTGTTGCATTGCGGTGCGGTAATTAACCGGTGGAATGCCTTGGCGGGGATTTCTTGTGCTAATCTCAGGTTCATTGTGTCGACTATCCGTACAGAGAAGCCGCACGGGTGGTTAATTTAGAGTATTGGCTCTAATAAAAACAACGGCTTACAGAGTAAAAGCTCTAAAATAGTCCGATACATGATGATTACAATTAAGTAGAATTGCCGGCCGATGGAATCAGCTAAGACTTTGGTCGAAGCTGTGTCGGTAAAAGACAAAAACACAAAAGGCAGAATGGAGTACCTATGAACTATTTCCTGACGGGTGGCACCGGTTTTATTGGCCGCTTTCTGGTTGAAAAGCTGTTAGCGCGAGGCGGTACGGTTCACGTGCTGGTGCGGGAGCAATCCCAGGACAAGCTGGCTCAGCTGAGGGAGCGCTGGGGCGTTGATGATACCCGGGTGAAGGCTGTTATCGGGGACCTCACCAGCGAGAATCTCGGCCTGGATGCCAAGACGCTGAAGTCTCTGAACGGAAATATTGACCACGTATTCCATCTGGCGGCGGTCTACGACATGGGGGCGGACGAAGACTCCCAGGCTGCTACCAATATCGAGGGCACGCGAGCGGCGGTTCAGGCAGCCGAAGCCATGGGCGCCAAACACTTTCACCACGTTTCTTCCATTGCGGCGGCCGGGCTCTACAAGGGGATGTTCCGCGAGGATATGTTTGAAGAAGCGGAAAAACTCGATCATCCATACCTGCGCACCAAACATGAGTCTGAAAAGGTGGTACGCGAGGAATGCAAGGTGCCGTTCCGGATATACCGCCCGGGTATGGTCATTGGCCATTCCGAAACGGGTGAAATGGATAAGGTGGACGGCCCTTATTACTTCTTCAAGATGATTCAGAAAATCCGGCACGCCTTGCCACAATGGGTACCCACCATTGGTATTGAGGGCGGAAGGCTGAACATTGTACCGGTCGATTTCGTGGTCAACGCCCTGGACCATATCGCGCACCTTGAGGGTGAGGACGGCAATTGTTTCCATCTGGTGGATTCCGATCCTTACAAGGTGGGTGAGATTCTCAATATCTTCTGTGAGGCCGGTCACGCGCCCCGGATGGGCATGCGTATCGATTCCCGGATGTTCGGTTTTATTCCGCCGTTCATTCGCCAGAGCATCAAGAACTTGCCCCCGGTCAAGCGCCTCACCAGCGCCGTGCTTGACGATATGGGGATTCCGCCTTCAGTGATGTCGTTCATCAATTACCCGACCCGCTTTGATACCCGGGAACTGGAGCGGGTGCTCAAGGGCACAGATATTGAAGTGCCGCGCCTGCCTTCCTACGCGCCGGTTATCTGGGATTACTGGGAGCGTAACCTTGACCCCGATCTGTTCAAGGATCGCACGCTCAGAGGTACGGTTGAGGGCAAGGTGTGTGTTGTGACCGGGGCCACCTCGGGTATTGGCCTGGCAACGGCCGAAAAACTGGCTGAGGCCGGTGCCATCCTGGTGATTGGTGCCCGAACCCGGGAAACCCTGGACGAAGTGGCGGCCAGTCTGGAAGCCAGGGGTGGAAACGTGCACGCCTATCAGTGTGACTTTTCCGATATGGAAGACTGTGATCGTTTTGTGAAGACCGTGCTGGATAATCATGGCCATGTGGATGTGCTGATCAATAACGCAGGGCGCTCTATCCGCAGGTCGCTTTCGCTGTCGTTTGATCGCTTCCACGATTTTGAGCGCACCATGCAGCTGAACTATTTCGGCTCGGTTCGCCTGATCATGGGGTTTGCACCGGCCATGCTCGAGCGGCGCCGTGGTCACGTGGTAAACATCTCGTCGATTGGTGTACTCACCAACGCGCCGCGTTTCTCGGCCTACGTGGCGTCCAAGTCGGCACTGGATGCGTTCAGCCGCTGTGCCGCTGCCGAGTGGTCTGACCGTAACCTTACCTTTACCACCATCAATATGCCGTTGGTGGCCACGCCGATGATTGCGCCCACCAAAATCTACGATTCGGTACCCACCCTGACGCCGGATGAAGCGGCACAGATGGTGGCAGACGCCATCGTGTACCGGCCCAAGCGCATCGCAACCCGGCTGGGCATTTTCGCCCAGGTGCTCCATGCACTGGCGCCGAAGATGGGTGAAATCGTGATGAATACCGGTTACCGAATGTTCCCGGATTCGCCGGCGGCGGCTGGAAGTAAGTCTGGTGAAAAGCCGAAGGTGTCCAGTGAGCAGGTCGCGTTCGCAGCGATTATGCGGGGAATCTACTGGTAAGCATCAGGAAGGACGAAAAAAACCCGCTTCGGCGGGTTTTTTGTTCCGGTTTGTCAGCCTTGTGGCTCTTCGGCAATCTCGACCGGCGGGGGCGGAAAGCCGCCCAGATCCTGCCAGCGGTTGACGATTCCGCAGAACAGGTCTGCGGTTTTTTCCGCATCGTAAGCCGCAGAGTGGGCTTCCTTGTTGCTGAAGGGAATGCCCGCCAGTTTGCACGCTTGCGCCAGAACGGTGTGGCCATAGGCCAGGCCGGCCAGGGTAGCGGTGTCGAAGGTCGAGAACGGGTGGAACGGATTGCGTTTGATATCCGCCCGTAACGCCGCAGCGAAGACAAAGTTGTGATCAAACGTAGCATTGTGCCCCACCAGTACCGCACGTTTGCAGTCGTGTTCTTTAACGGCCTTGCGGATGGGAGAGAAAATTTCGCTGAGGCCTTCCCGCTCGGGCACCGCTTCACGCTCCGGATTCCAGGGATCAATGCCGGTAAAATCGAGAGCGGATTGCTCGAGGTTGGCCCCCTCGAAGGGATCAATCTGCTGCACGTGGGTTTCGCCTCGATGGAGCCGGCCATTGTCATCCATGGTCAGCAACACGGCGGCGATTTCCAGCAGTGCATCCCGTTCCGGATTGAAGCCTGCGGTTTCCACGTCAACCACCACTGGCAGGAAGCCACGGAAGCGCTGGGATAAAGGGTGGGGCTGTTTGTTTTCTTCTGACACTCGAACTCCGATGTTCGCGGTGGTGAATGAATAGGGTTTACGCCAGACGCCAGTTAACGGTTTCGCCGGCCTTTAACGGCACAATGCTGCCACTGGCCAGAGGCAACTGCTCGGGCATGGTCCAGGGCTCCCGCACGAGAGTAATGGTATCGGTATTGCGCGGCAGACCGTAAAAATCGGCCCCGTTCAGGCTGGCGAAAGCTTCCAGCTTGTCCAGAATGCCCAGGTCTTCAAAGATGTCTGCGTACAGCCCGATGGCACCGAAGGCCGAGTAGCAGCCGGCGCAGCCGCAGGCCGCCTCTTTCTTGTCTCTGGCGTGCGGGGCCGAATCGGTGCCGAGGAAAAAGCGCGGGTCGCCGCTGGCGACGGCCTCACGCAGTGCCTCCTGATGCTTGTTGCGCTTGAGAATGGGCAGGCAATACAGGTGGGGTCGGATGCCGCCTACGAGCATATGGTTACGGTTGTACATCAGGTGCTGGGGGGTCAGTGTGGCGCCGAGATTACCGCCCTGGTGCTGGCGGACGAATTGCGCAGAGTCGGCAGTGGTGATGTGTTCCAGAACCACTTTGAGCGCCGGAAAAGCTTCCAGTGTCGGAGCGAGCACCCGTTCCAGAAAAACCTTTTCCCGGTCGAAGATATCGATGTCTGCGTCTGTGACTTCGCCGTGCACCAGCAGCAACATTCCGCATTCGGCCATGGCCTCGAGCACCGGGTAGATGTTGCGGATGTCGGTAACGCCGGAAGCGGAGTTGGTGGTCGCACCGGCGGGGTAGAGCTTGGCGGCCACGACACCTGCGGTCCTGGCTTCTCGAATCGTCTCCGGTGTGGTGCTTTCGGTCAGATACAGGGTCATCAAAGGCTGGAAAGCCGATTCGCCGGCAGCCGCCAGAATCCGGTCGCGATAGGCCAGTGCGGCGTTGGCATCGCTCACCGGTGGCACCAGGTTGGGCATGATGATTGCCCGCCCGAACGAGGCCGCTGTCGCGGGCACTACGTCGTTGAGAATATCGCCGTCCCGCACGTGCAGGTGCCAATCGTCGGGGCGTGTCATCGTTATCTGTCGTGTCATGAGAAGCAATCCGCAAGCCAGCACAAAATTTTGCGGATTATATCAGAAGCGAAAAGCAGATGTTTTTAACCTTGCGGAAACGAATGCCGCTCAAGTTCCCGGAGCGATGGCCGTTAACTGAAGAGTTCACTGGTTCAAGGCTCCACAGGGCAGGCCTATGGTTTCACCTTTTTGGTTCTTCAGACAGCGCAGGTTGCTGAAAATACTGGCGACAGCAGGGTTGGTGTCATTACCCTCGGCGCCGGTGTTGTCATCCAGTTACGGGGCGGGGATTGAGAACAGCCAGTGGTATCTGTCCGAGTCGGTCTTTGAATGCTCCCTGGTGCATGACATTCCGGGCTATGGCCGGGCAGTACTCCGGCATCGGGCCGGCGAAGACCTGCGCTTCTATCTGGAATCGGAGCTTCGTTTGATGAGCCCGGGGCCGGGTCGTCTGGTGGTGGAAGCGCCGCCCTGGCGCCCGGGTGTGGCGCCCAATCCGATTGGAACCGTGCAGGTTACCGATAATGACCGGGGGGTTCGCTTGGGTAATCGCGAAGCGGTGTTGATTGCCCGGGGTCTGTCCAGCGGTATGCAGCCGACCCTCACCCGTGCTGCACAGTACAGTGGCGAGCCGGTTCGCGTACAATTATCGAACGTGAATTTTACGGGGCCCTACGCGGGTTATCGCGGATGTGTCGCCAGCCTGTTGCCCGTTAATTTCGACCAGATCCGCCGTAGCCGTATTCCTTTTGCCAGCGGCAGCACCCGGCTATCGGCTGCAGATATGGCTTTGCTCGATAACATTCTTGCCTATGTCATGGCAGACAGTACGGTCGAGCGTATCTTTGTCGACGGCCACTCAGACAGCATTGGCAGCCGGATTGATAATCGGGCACTGTCCGAAGACCGGGCCAATGTGGTGGCCGAGTATCTGCGGTCGCAGGGTATTGATGAGAATATGCTGACGGTGCGGGCCCATGGTGATCAGTATCCGGTGTCCCGCAGACCTGCGGACAATCGCCGAACCACCATTCGCCTGCAGCGCCAGGGCGAGCGGCCGGAATTGTTGCAGGCCAATGGTCGGGGCGGGGAGTTTTCCGGCTAGCCGCAAGGCTCCCGCTCACCGGTTTTCAGTAAACCGAATTCAGAACGTCCAGATGCGCTGTTACGCCCTCGGCCAGAGCTTTCAGGTGATAGCCCCCCTCCAGCGTAGAAATGATGCGATCGTTTGCATGGTCGTGCGCCACACTAACCAGCATCTCTGTTAACCAGCGATAGTCTTCGGTCGCAAGATTCAGCTCGCCCATCGGGTCCAGGCGGTGGGCATCAAAGCCGGCCGAGATAAGCACCAGTTGTGGCCGGAAATCCTGCAATTTCTTCAGCCAGGCCGCTTCAACGGTCTTGCGGTACTCTTCGGGTGAACAGTCGGCCGCAATCGGCGCGTTGACAATATTATCGGCCTGCCGGTGAACGTGCGAGTGCGGATAGAACGGGTGCTGGAAACTGGAGCACATCAGTATCCGTTCGTCGCCGCTGACAATGTCCACGGTGCCATTCCCCTGATGGACATCGAAATCAATAATCGCAACCCGTTCCAGGTGATGGAAGGTGAGTGCCCGCATCGCCGCCAGTGCGATGTTGTTGTAGAAGCAGAAGCCCATGGATTTGGCGCGTTCGGCATGGTGCCCGGGCGGACGTGCGCAGACAAAGGCGTTGGTCACCTGGCTGCTCATCACCATATCCACGGCCTGAACGTTGCCGCCGGCCGCCAGTCTCGCCGCGCGGAGTGTGTCTGGCATCATCGCGGTGTCCGGGTCGGTGAACACGCGGCCGCGAGTGGGCTGCATCAGGTCCAGCTGGTGCAGATAGGTTTCCGGATGCACCGTCAACAACTGATCCCGGGTAATTTCCTCGGGCCGGACCCAGTCCAGTTCCTGTTGCAGATTGGTGTCGGCGAGGTAGGCGAGAATGCTTAAAAGACGTTCGGGGCTCTCCGGATGCTCCGGGCCCATGTTGTGTTTCATGCAGTCATCGTGAGAAAAAAAGGCCGTGGTCATGGGTAATGTCTGAACCTGAATATGCTTATTATCCAATCCATGTTATCAGGGATAACCGAAGACTGTCGTATTTCTTTGGTCTAATAACGTCTTAGTCGATTTACATCATGAAATCGCTACCTAAGATAAGGTATACACTGATAAGAAAGTCGTCATATTGACGTCCGTATGTTTTTGTCGCGCACAACACTGGGAGAGTCGCGTTGAGCACCCGCTATCTGGAAAGCCTGTTCAATCCTGAATCCATTGCCGTTATCGGTGCATCGGAGCGTGCCGATAACCTGGGGGGGATGGTGTTAAGGAACCTGCTGGGGGGCGGTTACCCTGGCCGGCTTGTGGTGGTCAACCAGAGTGATTACGAGAACGTGCACGGGGTGCCCTGTGTGCGCAAGGTCTCGAAACTGGATTTCAGTCCGGACCTTGCGATTATCTGTACTCCACCGGATACCGTTCCGAAAATGATCCGCAAGTTGGGTGAGTGTGGGGTGCGGACGGCGATCGTCATGACCGGTGGTATGTCCCGTACCCACAGTAAAACCGGCCAGCCTCTGATGTACTCCGTGCGGGATGCGGCCAGGGAAACCGGTATCCGGGTGCTCGGGCCCAACACCATCGGCCTGATGGTGCCGGCCAGGCACCTGAACGCCACCTACGCGCACATGGGGGCGATTCCCGGCCGGGTGGCGTTTGTCGGGCAGTCCGGCACCATTGCCAGCTCGGTGCTGGACTGGGCCTTTGCCAGAGGCGTGGGTTTCTCTTATTTCCTGACCCTGGGCGATGGCATGGACATTGATCATGATGACCTGATCGATTACCTCGCCCAGGATACCCAGACCCGTGCCATTCTGCTGCATATCGAGAACATACCCAATCCGCGCCGGTTCATGTCGGCTGTGCGTGTGGCGTCCCGCACCAAGCCGGTGATTGCGGTCAAGTCCGGCCGGGTGCCGGAATCCGAGTGGTTTCAGCATCAGTTGCCGGCAGGCATCAAGCGGAGTGATCCGATATACGATGCCATGCTTCAGCGCGCCGGTGTGTTGCGCGTGGATGGTCTCGGGCAGATGTTTGATGCCCTGGAAACCCTGACCCGAATGCGCCCGCTGCGGCGTGAGTCTCTGGCGATCATGGCGAACGGGGTTGGCCCCGGCGTACTTGCGGTAGACCGTCTGGCGGATCTGGGCGGTGAGCTGGCGGAGCTTTCTGATACGACGGTCAAGAACCTGGGCGAGTTGTTACCACCCTACTGGACCCGGAAGAACCCGATTGACCTGAACTACGATGCCACGCCGGAATTGTACGGCAAAGCCATCAAGATTCTGGCGAAAGACCCGAATGTGGCAAACGTCCTGGTGATGTATGCACCCACGCTGATCGAAGACAGCCTGCAGATTGCCGATGCCGTGGTTCAGGCATCAAAAGGCACGCGGCTCAATATTTTCACCTGCTGGCTGGGGCAGAGCACGGTGATGGATTCCCGGGAAGAATTCTACCGGGCGGGTTTGCCGTCGTTCTTTAACCCGGAGAAAGCGGTGATGGCGTTTATGCAGCACGTGCGGCATCAGCGTATCCAGCGCCTGCTGACTGAAACCCCGGAATCGTTTACCGATCACTTTTCCGATCGCGCCAACACCCGCAAACTGGTGGCCAGAGCCCTCAGGGATGGTCGCCGGCATTTGTCGAATCGCGAAGCGCGGCAGGTCATCGGCGACTACGGCATCAACACCATTGAAACCGGTTACTGCGATGATGTGGAAGAGGTGCTGGAGGTCTTTGCGGTGGAGCGCCGGCCCATTGATGTGACCGTCATCCATGAGGACGTTTGCCACCCGTTTCTCGATCTGAGCCCGACACAACGCCGCTATAAGGGCACCGTCAAGAAGCTCAACAGTGAGCAGGTAATCATCGACAGTTGCCGGTTTCTGATGGAGGAATACCGTGAGCACTTCCCGGAAAGTGGTTTTCTGGGGTTTGCGGTGCAGCGCTCGTACCAGCATGTCGGGGGCATTGAATTCAGTGTGGGCATTACCCGGGATGAGGTATTCGGGCCACTCGTGGTGTGCGGTGCCGCCGGTGCCCAGATCAACATCATGACCGATCGCCAGATTGCCCTGCCGCCCCTGAACATGGTGCTGGCCCGGGAGCTGTTACGGCGAACGTATATGTACAAACTGCTCAAGGAGCATAGCCTGAAGCCTGAAGAAGACATCCGGGCGGTCTCGGAGACTCTGGTCACGCTCTCCCAGATCGTGATCGATATTCCGGAAATCAAGGGCCTGGAAATCTCTCCTTTATTGTTCAACGAGCAGGGCGCGGTGGCCGTGAACATCTCCATCGACCTGGAAGGCCAGCCCGTCAAGCCGATTATCCAGCCCTATCCGCGGGAGCTTGAAGAATGGCTGGTGCTGCCAAAATCCGGCCGGCGCGTAATTATCCGGCCGGTTCTGGCCCAGGACGAACCGGCTCACCGGCTGTTCCACGAGCATCAATCACCGGAGTCTATCCGCTATCGTTTCTTCCAGTACCGGAAGCATTTTTCCCGTGAAGACGTGGCGCAGATGGTGCAGATCGATTACGACCGGGAGATGGTCTTCATCGCGAACGCGCCCCGGGAAGACGGCGAAGGTGAGGAAACTCTGGGGACGGTGCGTACCTGGACAGACGCAGACAACCTGCGCTGTGAATTTGCGGTCATGGTGGATGACCGTATGAAAGGCGAGGGTCTGGGTGTGGCCCTGATGCAGAAGATGATCGATTACTGCCGGGCTGGCGGCACCATGGAAATGATTGGCAATGTGCTGCCGGATAACCGGCCCATGCTGCAGCTGGCCGAGCATCTTGGTTTTGAGATCAAATACAATCCCGAGGAAGAAGTAATGGATCTTCGGCTCGTGCTGAACGAGCCGAAGAAAGACTGGCAGAAGGAGCGGCTGGGCAAAGGTGGGCACCTGTAGGCCCACACGCTGATTATTCTTCGACGATGGCGGAGCGGTCCTCTCCGCCCAGGGCTTCCAATAGCCCGGGGATCAGGCGGGAGAGCTCGAGGGTCATGATGGAGAACGCGGCATCGAACTTGGCCAGCGCGTCGTCGGCATCGACGTCGTCCAGCTGTTCCTGCAGGGTTTCCCCGAACTTCAGCCGGCGAATGCCCAGTTCTTCATCCAGAACGAACGAGACATTGTCGTCCCAGGTCAGAGCCAGTTTGGTGACCTGCATACCAGCGTCGAGGTGGTTACGAATTTCGTCAGCCTTGAGGTCCAGGCCTTTACAGCGCACTACACCACCATCTTCGGATGGGTCTTTCAGTTCGCATTCGCTGCCCAGCGTGATCCTGGCCGGATGCTCAATGCTTTCGTTAAGCCAGCCGGTGAAGGTAAAGGCCGGAGACTGTTCAACCGCCGGTGGTCGCACGGGCAGTGAGCCGAGGCTTTTGCGCAGCGTGGAGGCAAGATCTTCGGCCTGTTTGGCTGAGCCGGCATCAACCACAAGTACACCATCCTGCGGTGCCAGGTAGGCGAAGCAACGGCGATTGCGGGAGAAGGCCTGGGGCAACATCTCCAGCATCACCTGCTCCTTGAGTTCATCTTTCTCTTTCCGGCGAACTTTCCGGCCCTGCTCCAGCTCGATGGCTTCCGCGCGCTCCTCAACCATCTCTTTGACCACCGGGCCCGGCAGGATTTTCTCTTCTTTGCGCAGGGCAATCAGAAAATAGCCATTGGCGCTGTGCACCAACTGTTCGCCGTGTTTGCCCAACGGCGGAACCCATCCCTGGCGGTTGGTTTCCTGGGGGCCGCAGGGCTTGAAAGCATCCGCCTGAAGGTTTTCTTCCAGTGTTTCTGCAGAGATGTCGAAGGGTTTGGTAAAACGGAAAACTCGGGCATTACGAAACCACATTAGGCTTAATCCTTGCGTCAGGTCGGAGCTTGCTGAATCGAAAAAAGGGAAGGAATGATACGGCCACCGGGCGGCAGCCGTAAAGAGGCCATGGTCAGGTCATATCTGCATGACCTCGACCAGCACGGTTTTGACGATGAAGCCGACAACGCCGGCGCCGAGCACGGTAAACAGGGCAATGGTGCCAAATTTGCCGGCTTGTGACTTTTTGGCCAGGTCCCAGACGATGAAACCCATCCAGGCAATAAGCCCCGTCAGAAGCACCAGCATGGCGATCTGGGAAAAGACTGCTTCGTTCATTGTTACTCCGATATCAACCGATGTCTGAAAATGTTAAGCACAGCCCATTAATTGGCCGGACTATGGCTCATCCCGCAGGAAAACCCAGTTGTTGTTATCGGATTGGTCTTCGCTGAAATAATAGCCATCCAAATCGAAACCTTTGAGCTCCTCGGCATCAGAGATTTGATTCTGGATGGCGTAACGGCACATCAAACCCCGGGCTTTCTTGGCGTAGAAGCTGATCATCTTGTACTGGCCGTTTTTCCAGTCCTTGAATTGTGGCGTGATCAAGCGTGCGTCCAGTTGTTTTTTCTGTACGCTCTTGAAGTACTCATTGGAGGCCAGGTTTACCAGCACTTTATCGTCGCTGGCCAGAAGTTCGTTCAGGGCATTGGTGATCTTGCTGCCCCAGAAGGCGTACAGGTCCTTGCCCCGGTTATTTTCGAACCTGGTTCCCATTTCCAGCCGATAGGGCTGCATCAGGTCCAGCGGCTTGAGCAGGCCGTAGAGGCCGGAAAGGATCCGCAGATGTTTCTGGGCGAAACTGAAATCGCCTTCACTGAAGCTTTTGGCATCCAGGCCGGTATACACATCTCCCTTGAACGCCAATACAGCCTGGCGCGCATTCCGGGGCGTGAACGGCGTGTGCCAGCTCTGGAACCGCTCGGCGTTCAGCTGGCCGAGTTTGTCGCTGATGCTCATAAGGTTGCTGACCTGGTGGGGTTCCAGATCCTTGAGCTGATCAATCAGTTCGCAGGCATCGTCCAGAAAGTCCGGCTGGCTGTGTGTTTCCGTCGCCAGAGGGCTCTCGTAATCCAGGGTCTTGGCAGGGGAGATGATCATCAGCATATCAGCAGGTCCTCATTGGAGAAACGTAAGTAATTGGTCCCGGGTGAATGGCCAGTCCAGTTCGGCCCCGGTATCGTTACGGCGCAGCACGGGAATGCGGGTGCCATAGCGTTCAACCAGGGCGTTGGACTGGGCGATGTCCACGACGTCTACCGGAATCGGGGCCGGCATGGGCGTGCTGACCAGAAGCGCCTCGGCCAGTTCGCACAAGTGGCACTGGGATGTGGTGTAGAAAAGCAGTTCCATTTATTGCTTCGGCTGCGCGTCGATCTGCTGCCCGTTAACCCCTTTGCTGTCCCGCCCCATCAGGTAGAGGTACACGGGCATTAACTGGTCGGGATCCGGATTGGTCTTCGGGTCTTCTGCGGGGTAGGCCAGCACTCGCATACCGGTGCGGGTCGCGCCCGGATTCAGGCTGTTTACCCTAATGTTGTGGCGTTCGTCGTCCAGCTCGTCTGCGAGTAACTGCGCCAGGCCTTCAACCGCAAACTTGGAGACCGCGTAGGCGCCCCAATAAGCTCGTGCCTGCCGGCCAACGCCGGAGGAGGTGAAGATCATGGAGGCATCATCGGATTTGCGCAGCAGCGGAATCATCGCCCGGCTCAGCAGGAACGGCGCCGTGGCGTTCACGTGCATAACCTTGTTCCAGGTTTCCGGATCGTACAGCTCAACCGGGCTGCGAGCGCCAAGAATGCCGGCGTTGTGCAGCAAACCGTCCAGGCGGCCAAAGTTGTCTTCCAGGGTCATTGCCAACTCTTCGTAATCTTTCACCGCCGCGCCTTCGAAATTCATCGGTACGATGGCCGGCTGCGGGTGCCCGGCTGCTTCGATTTCATCGTAGACCTCTTCCAGTTTGGCGACGGTGCGCCCCACGAGAATGACGGTCGCGCCGTGAGCGGCGTAAGTCTTGGCGGCAGTGCGGCCGATGCCGCTGCCAGCGCCGGTTACCATGACAATGCGGTCTTTCAAAAGATCGGCGGGTGCCTGGTAATCTTGCATAACCTGTCTCCGTGCTTCGGGCATGATCGGGCCTTGGCTTGCCCGGTCGAATTGACTGGTGGCTAGTATAACAGCTTTGTCAGGTCGCTCACGGTGTCGGCAACCCGGTCGGCTTGCCACAGGTCAATCGTCTCCGGCTGCTCAATGTAGCCGTAGCGCACGGCAATCGTGAACATACCGGCATTCCGGCCGGCTTCAATATCGCGTTCGTGATCGCCCACATAGACAGATTTTATCGGGTCCGCCTGGATTTCCCGACAGGCCAGAAACAATGGCTCCGGATGGGGTTTGCGTTGGCTAACGTGATCCGGGCAGATCAGCGTGGCGCAGCGTTGCTCCAGGCCCAGGGCCTCAATCAGGGGTTGCGCAAAACGCACGGGTTTGTTGGTGACAATGCCCCAGGGGATGCCGCGTTGCTCCAGGCTTTCCAGTATATCGTCCATGCCCGGGAACAGAGTGGTTTCTATTGCAACTCCGGTCTCGTACAGGTCAAGAAAGGCCGTGTGTTTTTCGGCATAACCCTGCTGCTCCGGTTCCAGCCCGAAGCCGATGCGGACCATCGCCCGGGCGCCGTTGGACACCGAGCGCCGGATCTGTTCCCCGGGCAGTGCCGGTAGCCCGTGTTCTTGCCTCAACTGATTCAGGCACCGGATAAAATCCGGCGCGGTATCAATAATGGTGCCGTCGAGGTCGAAGAGCACGGCCTCTGGCATAAAATCAGTGCTCACGGGTATCCCGGGCGTGCATCAGGTAGTTGACGTCGACATCGCGGCCGAGCTTATAGACCTTGGTAATGGGGTTGTAGGTCATGCCAGTCAGTTCAAGTACCTCCAGCCCGGCATGGCGCAGGTGGTCCGACATCTCGGACGGGCGGATAAACTTTTTCCACTCATGAGTGCCTTTGGGCAGGAGGTTCAGCACATACTCGGCTCCGACAATCGCGAACAGGAATGACTTGGGGTTGCGATTGATGGTCGACACGAACATGTGTCCGCGCGGTTTCAGCATTGCGGCGCAAGCACGAATGACCGAGGCGGGGTCTGGAACGTGCTCGAGCATTTCCAGGCAGGTGACAACATCGTACTGGCCGGCGTGTTCCGGGTCTCGGGCCAGCTCTTCGACGGTGGTCTGGCGATAATCGACGTTGGCGCCGGACTCCAGGCAATGAAGCTTGGCCACCGACAGCGGGGCTTCGCCCATGTCGATGCCCGTCACGTGGGCGCCTCTCAATGCCATGGCCTCGGAGAGCAGGCCGCCACCACAGCCGACATCCAGTGCCCGCTTGCCTGCCAGTGACACGCGTTCATCGATGTAGTTCAGGCGCAGGGGATTAATGTCGTGCAGCGGCTTGAATTCGCTGGTCGGGTCCCACCAGCGGCTGGCGAGCGCCTCGAACTTGGCGATCTCATTCTGGTCTACGTTCTGGTTGCTCATGTCGTGGGATACTCCGGATAATCAACTGAGAATCTGTGTGCGCCATTCGTTTACCCGCAGTACCAGGTCTGGCACGTCAATGCGGGTAAGTTTGCCATCCTGTAACTGTGGTACGCCGTGAATCCAACTGTGGCTTACCGCCCGGCCATGGTTGCTGTAGACCAGGTGTGAAGCGGGATCGTAGACCGGCTGCAGATAAGGGTCGCTCAGGTCTACTGCGATCAGGTCGGCCAGCTTGCCCGCCACCAGCGACCCCATGTCGTGGTCCCGTCCCAGGGCCCGGGCACCGCTCAGGGTGGCCATCTCCAGAGCCCGGTGAGCTGATAGCGCGGCGGCATCGCCGGCCACGGCTTTGGCCACCATGGCGGCGGTTTTCAGTTCGCCGAACAGGTCCAGATCGTTGTTACTGGCCGCACCATCGGTACCGATGGTGACATTCACGCCCTGGTCGAGAAGCTGCTGGACGGGGCAGAAACCACTGGCCAGCTTCAGGTTGGATTCGGGGCAGTGGACAACGTGCGCGCCGGATGCTTCCAACTGGGCAAGGTCAGTGTCGTCAATCTGGGTCATGTGCACGCACTGGGTGTTGGGGCCCAGTACGCCCAACTCGGCCATGCGGGCCAGGGGCCGTTTGCCACTGTTTTTGATCGCTTCGGTGACCTCAAAGGCGGTTTCGTGCAGGTGCAGCTGAATGGCGGCGCCGGTTTGCTGGGCCAGTTGCACGGCTGAGGTGAGCGGAGCATCTGACACCGTGTAAGGCGCATGGGGGCCGATAGCGGGCATGATGAAGTCGTCGCCCCGCCATTGTTCAATCAGATCGGCGCCTTTGTGCAGGTAGTCTTCCGGGCCAGAGCCCCAGACCGTTGGCATATCCATCAGGGGGAAGCAGGTCTGTGCCCGCATACCGGTGTCGTGTGCGGCCTGGGCCGTGATTTCCGGAAAGAAGTACATATCGGAAAAGGTAGTGGTGCCGGTGCGCAGCATTTCCGCCATCGCCAGGCGCGTGCCATCGGCGACAAACTGCTCGCTGACAAACCTGCCCTCGGCCGGCCAGATGTGTTCATTCAGCCAGGTCATCAGTGGCAGGTCGTCTGCCATACCCCGGAATAAAGACATGGCGGTGTGGCCATGCAGGTTGATCAACCCGGGTAAGACAACGTGCTGGTGAAGATCAAGGGTTTCCCGGGTGCGGTAGTGCTGATCTGCTTCTGGTTGGGGCAGGATGGCCAGTATGCGACTGCCTTGCAGTATCACGGCCTGATGCTCCAGAACGGTGCCAAAGGGTTCCACGGGAATCAGCCAGCGAGCGTTGATCCGGGTATCGGCTGCGGTAATGGTATCTGCGGTCATCAACCTGCCTTGCGGGTCTGGGGCGCACCGGGCGCCTGGAAGTTCAGGGGCAAGTATAACCAGCGGCGTGAGGCAGAACTACCCCGGCAATCGCCGCAGTGCCGGCATTATCGCGATATGGGGCAGGGCTTTTGGGGTCGAGGCGGTTTATCGGGGCTGATACGCTATACTCGCGTTTTTTCTGGCTACGGAGTTTTTCTATGGCAGGTCGAACATCCCATCGTTCCATAGGCACTGTCGCGATGCGTTGGTACGGAGACAGGCTGGAGTTACTGGACCAGCGCTTGCTTCCTGCCGAGGAGCACTGGGTAGTGGCCGACGGCGCCTCGGGCGTTGCTCAGTGCATCACCGATATGGTAGTGCGGGGGGCGCCGGCTATTGGTATCAGTGCGGCCTATGGCGTGGCATTGGCTGCCCGCCACGCTGGCGGTGGCGACTGGCAGGCCGAGGTCAAGCAGGCTATTCGGGTGCTGGCGAAATCAAGACCCACCGCGGTCAACCTGTTCTGGGCACTGGAACGCATGGAAAAGGTGTTCCACGCCTGCTATTCGCTGGATGAAGCTACCGAGCGGCTGGCGGCTGAAGCCGTGCGTTTGCACGAGGATGATCTGGCGGCCAATCTGGCCATGGCAGATCATGCTCTGGAAGTGATGAACCCCAGGAAACCGATAGCGGTTCTGACTCACTGCAACACCGGCGCTCTGGCCACGGGCGGTTACGGCACGGCCCTGGGTGTGGTGCGCCGTCTGCACGAAGAAAAGCTTCTGAGCCGGGTGTATGCCGACGAAACCCGGCCCTGGCTGCAAGGCAGCCGCTTAACCGCCTGGGAGCTGGCAAAAGATCATATTCCCGTCACTTTGAATGCAGATGGTGCGGCAGCGGCGATCATGGCTGCCGGCAAGATTAAATGGATTGTGGTGGGGGCCGACCGGATAACCGCGAATGGCGATGTGGCTAACAAGATAGGCACCTATAACCTGGCGGTGCTCGCTCGTCATCACAAGATCGGTTTTATGGTGGTAGCACCCTCGAGTACCGTCGACATGGCGCTGAGCTGCGGGGCAGACATCCCCATCGAAGAGCGTGAGGGATCGGAGATTCGGGAGATTCGCGGGATACCGCTGGCACCGGCTGGCGTTCAGGTGTTCAACCCGGTGTTCGACGTTACTCCTGCCAGCCTCATTGACGCCATCGTCACCGAAAAAGGCGTGGTGCGCAATCCCAATATCACCGGGATGCGCGCACTGTTCACCTGACTTTCCGGCCCGGATTGCCGCTGCTTGCCGGCGTGCCCGGCAAGGGTTCGGTTCCGGCTTTCAGTTCCGCCAGTTCCTGCTCCTGTTGCTCGATAAAGTGCAGGGACATCTCAAAGCTCTGGCGGGTGAATTCCAGGACTTTCCGGAAGCCCTCGTCTGACAGGTTCCGGGCATTGTCGTGGCGCCGGAAAATGTTGATAAACTCCCGCTCACGCTCAAACTGAAGCGGAATCCGCCCCACACCCCAGTCGCTCAGAATTTGCCAAACTTCCGGGTTGTAATTCCGGGTAGTGCGCATGATAAAGGGAACGGGGTCGTTTCGGGCGACCAGGGCAGCCAGCCTCAAAATTAGCTCGAAGGACAGGGTGGAGGTGCCATTTTCAATGGCTTCGAGCAGGGATTTGTCTTTGAGGTTCAGAGCCTCGCTCATTTCAGAGAGTGTCAGGCCGGCGACTTCCCGGATATCTCTCAGGGACTGGCCGGCGGTCAGCATGGCCCGGAGCTGATCCTGCGAATTGATCAGTGCCCGGCCCACGCGCAGGGATGTGTCGGTGGCTCGGGCGCCAAGGCGCAGTGCCGAGCCGGTCAGCCCGGCGATGCGCTCCATGACCCCATCCGGGGTTTTGTCTCTCGCCCCCGGAGATTCCAATCCTTCGGCTTCGTCCATGGATTGCATGGCGTGCAGGGCATCCAGCAGCATATCCCGGAACACGAGGGCACGTTGTTGCGTGCCCCGATTGTTATCCGGCGATGGCTGTTCCGTCATGGCTCAGGGCGCCTCAGCTTTTGCCGCGAACTGGGCAGGCATGAGAATGGAGGCCATGCGCTGATCAAGCTCCAGCAGGTCGGCCATGATGTGTCCGCCCTCCTGAATCACGAAATCCAGCTCTTCGTCAGTATTGTCCAGATCCGCGGCCTTTTGGTCCTGCCAGGCTTCGAGGGCGTCCAGGTCATCAAACAACTCTTGCCCCTTCAGCTCCCGCCGCGCGTTGGCAATGGCCAGGCGGGTCCGCTCGATCTGATTATGATGGGTTTTGCGTTTATCAACGTTCAGGCTGACATGGTCCATCTTCCGCTGGTCGCTCAGGAATTCGATTTCCTTCTGCAGCACCTTGAATTCCGGGTTAGTCTCGAAGCGCGCCTCATGGCGCTCACGCAACTCGTCAATCACCCCGGTAAAGTCGAAATAGCGGGCGTGGGGAACGGCTTCAATCTGGTCCCAGGGCAGGGCGTGGTCAAGGGCATCCTCGCCAATGCGGGTTTTATCAATACGGGACGGGATTTCAATATCCGGAATCACCCCTTTGTGCTGGGTTGAGCCACCCGATACCCGGTAGAACTTGGACTGGGTGATTTTCAGTTGGCCATGGTTGAGTGGCCGAACGGCCTGTACCGTGCCTTTTCCGAAGGTTTGGGAGCCCACAACCAGACCACGGCCATAGTCCTGAATGGCGCCGGCAAAAATTTCAGAGGCCGAGGCGCTCATCCGGTTAACCAGCACCACCAGGGGGCCGTCATAAACGACGGAGGGGTCTTCGTCTTCCAACACCTGGACATCGTTGTTGGCGTTTCGAATCTGCACCGTCGGGCCTTCGTCGATAAACAGGCCGACCAGATCGTTGGCCTCATGCAGTGCGCCGCCACCGTTGTTGCGCAGGTCCATCACTACACCGTCCACGCCGCCGTTCTTCAGCTCTTCAATCAGTTTGCGCACATCACGGGTGGTACTTTTGTAATTGGGGTCGCCGGCCTGCATTGCCTGGAAGTCGGCGTAGAAGGTTGGAATGTTGATGACGCCAATCTTGTAGGTTTCGCCCTTCCGGTCCAGTTCGATGACATCTTTACTGGCACTTTGTTCTTCCAGCTTTACTTCGTCCCGTTTGATGGCAATGGTCCGCGTGATCGTCTCGTCACTGGCATTGGCGGGGATGACTTCCAGGGTCACGGTTGAATTGCGCGGGCCGCGAATCAGGTCGACCACTTCGTCCAGGCGCCATCCGATCACATTCATCGGCTTTTCGTCGCCCTGGGCGACAGATACGATCCGGTCAGCCGGTTGTAACTGGCCCTGTTTGGACGCCGGCCCGCCAGGCACCAGGCGCACCACTTTGGTGTATTCGTTGTCTGATTGCAGCACCGCCCCTATGCCCTCCAGGGACAGGCTCATATTGATGTTAAAGTTTTCAGAAGTGCGGGGTGAAAAATAGGATGTGTGTGGATCCCACATTCCGGTAAAGGCGTTCATATACGCCTGGAACGCATCTTCGCTGCGGGCCTGGTAGGCGCGTTTCAGTTGCCCCTCATAACGCCGGCGCAGTGTATCCTCGATGGCCTCGTCATCCGCGCCGTTGAGTCGCTGGGCCAGAACGGCGTTCTTGAGCCTCTTGATCCAGAGGGCATCCAGCGCGGCCTGGTCTGCTTCCCATGGTGCTTCCGAGCGGTCTACCCGCACCTGGTCATCGGCCGTGAAGTCCAGGTTATCAATGCCGGCATCAAGCACACCCAGGGCGAATTTCAATCGCTCGATAACGCGTTGCTGAACCAGATTGTAAATGTCGAAACCCGGTTGCAGTTGGCCGGTTTTCAGTGCTGACCCCAGGTGTTGTTTGACCCCGGAAAGGGCATCGAGGTCTTCCCGGGTCAGATAGATTCGCTGACTGTCGAGGTAGTTCAGGTAGGCATCGAAAACGTCGCCGGACAACTCATCACTGATGCCGAGATTGCGAAAATGGGTGAATTGCAACTGACGCGCAATCAGGATGTTGGCCCGCGCCTGGTCGATCGTGGGGGTAACCGGCTCATACCTGGCGGAGTCGTCGATCTTCGCGTAGGCGCCAGAAACGAGGAGGCCCAGGGCCAGGGCCGTGACTGCGCCTGCTTTCCGGGTAAGGGAAGACAGGGAACGGCGCTGCATGGGATTTTCCGCAATGGTCATAAAGGCATACCTGAAGCTGCTGGGCTCGCCGGCCAATTGCATTGGCGCGAAGTCCCGTGACTGTTCGATTTATTGTAGGCAACCGCTACACCTGTTGCCATAGGTCTGGCGTATGGGTTCGTGACAATATGTCCATATAGCCCCGTCATAAACCTTTGAATCGAGTCTAAGGCCGTGAAAAAGAGGGGGGAGGGAAAGGCGTATAGCTGGCCGGAGGAAGAACCTCCGGCCGGTGGGGTCAGGCAAAGTTTTCGTTGGCTTCAGCTTTCTGAAGCAACAGGGCGGGCGGCGTGAATCGCTCGCCGAAGCGATCGGCCAGTTGGCGCGCCCGTTCCGCAAAGGCGCGAACCCCGTATTGATTCACGAACTGGATGGCACCGCCGGTCCAGGGCGCGTAGCCAATACCGAAGATGCTGCCAATGTTGGCGTCTTCTACTGTTTTAAGTACACCTTCTTCAAGGCAGCGAATCGTCTCGATGGCCTGAATGAACAGAAGGCGGTCTTTGAGATCCCGTAACTCCACATGACGGGCTTTTTCGTGGTCAACAAACAGAGTTTCCAGCTCTGGCCACAGGTACTTTTTCTTTTTTTCCGGATACTCATAGAAACCTGCACCGGCGGCTTTGCCCTTGCGCCCATGGGTGTTGACCATGGTATCGATGACCGCTTCGGCCGGGTGCGGATTCCAGGTGCCCCCCGCCGCTTCGGTGTCTTTCTTGCTCTGGGCGCGGATGTGTTGCATCAGGGTAAGGCTGACTTCATCGGAGATGGTCAATGGCCCCACTGGCATGCCTGCGAGCAAGCCTGCGTTGTCGATGCTGGCGGGGTGGATGCCCTCGGCCAGCATACTGATGCCCTCGTTCACGAACGTACCGAACACCCGTGAGGTGAAGAAGCCGCGGCTGTCGTTGACCACAATGGGGATTTTGCCGATTTGTTGTACGTAGTCGAAGGCACGGGCCAGGGTTTCGTCAGTTGTTTTCTCGCCGACAATGATTTCCACCAGCTGCATTTTGTCCACTGGCGAGAAGAAGTGCAGGCCAATGAAGTTATCGGGCTTGGCTGAGGCCTGCGCAAGCTGGGTAATGGGGATGGTGGAGGTGTTGGAGGCAAAGATCCCGTTGGCAGCCATTTTAGGTTCCGCTTCCCGGGTGACGTTTGCCTTCAGGTCGCTGTCTTCAAAGACCGCTTCGATGATCAGATCGCAGCCTTCCAGATGGTCGGCGGAATCCGTGGCCTGGATGCGGCTCAGGATTTCATCTTTCTTTTCCGAACTCATACGGCCGCGGCTGACTTTTTTGGTCAACAGATTCTCGGAGTAGCTTTTGCCCTTTTCAGCATTCTCGATGGAAACGTCTTTGAGCACCACTTCGATACCACGGCTTGCGGTTGCGTAGGCAATGCCTGCACCCATCATGCCGGCACCCAGCACACCCACTTTTTTGAAGGTCTCTTTTTCCACGCCGCCCGGGCGGCTGCCGCCGGCGTTGATGTCGTTAAGCTGAAACCAGAAAGTTCCGGTCATGTTCTTGGCGACCTGGCCGGTTACCAATTCGGCAAAGTAGCGGGTTTCAATCAGGCTGCCGCTGTCGAAGTCCACCTGAGCCCCCTCCACGGCTGCCGCCAGAATGCGCTCGGGTGCCGGGTAACACCCTCGCGTTTTCTGTTTCAGCATGGCCGGGGCGATGGCCAGTTTCTGTGCCATGGCCGGGTGGTGCGGGGCGCCGCCGGGGAAGCGGAAGCCTTTCTGGTCCCAGGGCTGCTGGCACTTGGGGTTGGCCTCAATGAAGACTCTTGCCTTGGCGATCATGTCGTCCACCGAGCTGGCCAGCTCATCCACGATGCCGGCCTTCAGGGCGGCTTTCGGGTTAACTTTTTTGCCTTCCATCAGGAACGGGAACGCGGCTTCCAGGCCAATCATCCGGGGCAGGCGCTGGGTACCACCACCGCCGGGCAGCAGCCCCAGGGTAACTTCCGGCAAGCCCAGTTGGGTGCGGTCGTCATCCAGGGCCACGCGGTGATGGCAGGCCAGGGCGAGCTCCAGCCCGCCGCCCAGAGCGGTTCCGTTAATGGCAGCTACTACCGGTTTGCCACTGGTTTCCAGCAGGCGCATTTCGGCTTTCAGGCCGTTGACCATGTCTTCGAATTCTTTCGCCTGCGCGCGGGTGACTTTGTAGAGCTCCTTCAGGTCGCCGCCGGCAAAAAAGGTTTTCTTGGCAGACGCCAGGACGATGCCCTTGATGTTTTCCAGGTCCCCTTTGATCTTATTGACAGTTTCAGTGAGGGCCGTGCGGAATTCGCCGTTCATGGTATTGGCAGACTGGCCCGGCATATCGATGGTCAGAGTCAAAATCCGGTCTGAACCCAGGTCGTAATGGATGGCACTCATGGTCGGTTCCTTATATTTGAAAGTAGGGAGTCAGACGCGCTCGATGATGGTGGCAATGCCCATGCCGCCACCCACGCACAGGGTGGCGAGGCCGTAGCGCAATTCGCGGCGTTCCAGTTCATCCATCAGGGTGCCCAGAATCATCGCCCCGGTGGCACCCAGGGGATGGCCCATGGCAATGGCGCCGCCGTTGACGTTCACTTTCTCGTCGGGAACGGACAGTTCTTTCTGAAACCGCATCACCACTGAGGCGAAGGCTTCGTTCACTTCAAACAGGTCGATCTGGTCCGCGGTCATGCCGGCTTTGTCCAGCGCCTTGCGCGCGGCAGGCGCAGGGCCGGTGAGCATGATGGTGGGATCGGTACTGGTCACGGCGGTGGCAACGATGCGGGCGCGGGGCTTCAGGCCGAGTTCCTGACCTTTGGCTTCGCTGCCAATCAGCATGGCCGTTGCGCCATCGACGATGCCCGAGGAGTTGCCGGCGTGGTGTACGTGGTTGATGTTTTCCACGTAGTGGTATTTTTCCCGGGCCACGCCATCAAAGCCCATTTCACCCATCATCTGGAATGACGGTTTCAATCCCGCAAGCGACTCCAGGCTGGTGTTGCCGCGCACGTGTTCGTCACGCTCAAGGATGGCGACACCATTCTGATCCATCACCGGAACGATAGACCTGGAAAAATAGCCCTTTTCCCAGGCGTTGGCGGCTTTTTGCTGGGATTTCACCGCAAAACCGTCAACATCATCGCGGCTGAAACCTTCCAGGGTGGCTATCAGGTCGGCCCCGATGCCTTGCGGCATAAAGCCGGTGTGCAGGTTGGTTTCCGGGTCGGTGGCCCAGGCGCCTCCGTCCGAGCCCATCGGCACGCGCGACATGGCCTCTACGCCACCGGCAACTACCATGTCTTCCCAGCCGGAGCGCACTTTCATGGCGGCCAGGTTGACGGCTTCCAGGCCCGAGGCACAAAAACGGTTCAGGGTGACACCGGCAACTTTTTCATCCCAATCGGCGGCCAGCGCAGCGGTTTTGGCAATATCAGCCCCCTGATCGCCCACGGCAGTAACGCAGCCCATCACGATGTCGTCTACCTGAGCGGTGTCCAGCTGGTTACGATCCTCCAGCGCTTTCAACACAGTTGTCAAAAGGGTAATGGGTTTTACGCTGTGCAGTGAGCCGTCTTTTTTGCCCCGCCCCCGGGGAGTGCGAACGGCATCGAAAATATAGGCCTCGGTGGTCATAGTGGTTCCTCTGATGGTAATCCGGGCTTGTTGGCAAAGAGTGGTTACCATAGCCGGTCTTTATGGTGGCCAGTAATGACAGCCACTGCCAATCCCATTGGCAAAATTGCTCACAGAGCATGACACGGACGGCTGTGGCTTCTATCCTGAAATACAAAGACCATGACACACAGGCAGGTTTGCCCATGTCCCTGAGAGATGCTATCGACAACTTTTACGAGCGGCTGGTGCTGGATGCGATCGATGCAACCCGGGAAGAATCGGATACGGCGGATTATCTGACTGATGTTATGTGCGTTGCTCTGAACCGCTTACCGGCGAGGTATTACCGGCATACCATCGACATGATGTTTTATCTGGCCGATGAAGAATTGAAAGATATGAAAGCAAAATCCCTGGCTGCCGTCAGGCAGGCCAGGGATTTTGTCCGTCAGCATCAGCGGGATTGAGTTGCTATTGCTGCAGATGGCTTTCGAGGGCCTGAACGAGTCGATCCGCGTGCTCGCGGGTGATCCCTTCGTCGCCCGGTTGCAGGCACCATAGCGCGACCAGCTTTTCGAGTTCCTGTGCGGGTTCGCTGTTGTCGCCGTTACCCAGGCCGTCTGCAAGGCGCTGAACCTGGATCTCCATCCGCCTTCCCTGATCGGCTTCGGGCGTTTCCCGGCCGGCGAGAATCTCCGCACGAATGGCCAGGTCCCGGCCAGGCAGTGGCTCCGCGTTTTTGACCAGGCCTTGCCATGCCGAAGGGGTTTGTTCCGGGGCGCCGTCACCGGTAACGCGTTCGTGGACAAGTGTTTTCCAGCTTTCCAGCCTGGCCTGCAGTTTTTTCAGCTGACCCAGTTTCGCCAGGTGGTCCCGAAGTTGTTGGACGTCATCGCGAACCGGGCGGGACAGAGAACCGGCCGCCAGCGTTTTCAATGCGGTTCTGGCTTCCTCAAGTGTCTCATCAGAGGTGCTTGTGTCCAGGTTTCTGTAGCGCTCCAGGGTCGCCTGCGCAGCGGTGTCGGCTTCTTCGGTCGCCTGCTGTTGCGCTGACCGTTGCGCACTGCGCCGCTCGAATATCTGATCGCAGGCATTGCGAAACGCCTGCCAGAGTTTCCGGTCTTCGCGGTGGCGGGTTATGCCGATGCTTTTCCACTCCGATTGCAGGGCCTTGGCCTGATCCATTGCTTCCTGGAGTGGCTCATGGTCAATCAATGCCTCGGCTCGCTCGATGATCGCCTGCTTGGCTGCTTCATTTTTTTGCCGCTCCTCGTCCAGAGGGCGCTCCAGCTTCTTCAGCAGATCGTCGAAGTGCTTTTGCACTTTGCGGTTGTCGCGAAAATCCACCGGCCAGGCGGCTTTCCATTCCTGGCGGGCGGTCTGATGAATGCGTTCTGCGCCTTTCCAGTCGATCGTGCTCCAGTCGGCTTCGGCCAGGAAGTGTTCCAGCTCGTCGCAGATGGCTTGCCGTTTCTGCAGGTGGACCTGCTTCAGATCGGCTTTCGCCTCAAAATAGGCCTTGCAGGGCTCGTAAGCCTGATCGGATGCGGCTTTAAAGCGCTTCCAGAGCACGCGGTCTGAGGAACCGCCAAGTTCACGCCAGTCGTTCTGGAGTTCTTTGATCCGCTCGGCTTTGGCTTCCGGCTCTATAGGCTGCTCCGCCAGGTACTCCATTTGTTCACACAGGGAGACCTGTTTGGGTTCGGTGGCGAACCCTTGCCAGTCGCTCAGTTCCCGGAACTGGCCCGTGAGCAGCTGCATCTTGGCCTGGAACGCTTTTCGATGGTGCCCATCGAGGCCCTGGAGCTGGTGCTGAGCCGTTTTCAGTAACTGGCGGGACTCCCTGAACTGTTTCGCTTCCAGTGCCGTCTCCAGCTTGGGAAGAGTGGTGTTCAGGGCGGCGACCAGCGCCTGTTGCTGTTCTGTATTATCGTTGCCTGAAGGGGCCTTTTTCGGCTTTCCAGCCAGTGCGCTCAGGTTGGAAAGCGTCGGGGGCAAGGGAAAGTCACGGGGCCAGTCCACTTCTTGCAGTATGGCTTTGGCATCGGCTTGCGCGTTATCGGCCTCATCGCTTTCCAGTTCGCTGATTTGCATCCGTACTGCATTCAGGCGCCGAACAGCCGACAGATAATTGCGCAGGGCCAGCATGCTCTGTTCGTACTGTTTCTGCTCATGCTTGTCGACCTGGGTTTCCCGCGTGGCCTCAAGCCAGCGGTTTTCCTGGGTCTTCTGCAGCGCATCGAGAGCGGATTCTGACGGAAGGTCGGTGGAGTCAGAGCCTTTGAGCTGAGCTAGCGTCTGTTGCAAGAGCTCCAGCGTTTCTTGCCTCTGGTGTTTTTGGTCCTGATGTCGCTGTTCTTCCCGGCGTGCGTCCTCAAGCTCTTTTAAACGCTCCCGAATCTGGTGCACTGCGGCGAGAAACTGTTGGGCCTGCCCTGCGGGGGCCTGTGCTTCAACGTCGCGCCAGCGCTCTTGCAGAGCAGTCAGCCGGGCCTCGTAACGTTTGGTGTCTTCGCTCT
Source organism: Marinobacter sp. VGCF2001 (assembly GCF_049943275.1). Classification (NCBI taxonomy): domain Bacteria; kingdom Pseudomonadati; phylum Pseudomonadota; class Gammaproteobacteria; order Pseudomonadales; family Marinobacteraceae; genus Marinobacter; species Marinobacter sp. VGCF2001. The sequence goes on along the minus strand of NZ_JBNFVX010000012.1, from coordinate 10,809 downwards.
TCGCCTGCTCTTGTGCCTGGTCGACCAGTTCGTCAATGCGTTGCCGGGTGGCGGCTTCATTGGCCTGTTGTTCTTTCAGGGCCTGAAGCGATTGCTTGACGGCCTGATAAACACTTTTATCCCGGCCTTTTGTCTGTTTGAGCACTTCCTGCAGCTTGTCTTCATCGGTGATGTCTCGGGCTGCGTTCAGGCGGATAGCCGAGGTTACCCCTTGCACCGCCAGGGTTGTCAGCGCTGCTTGTCCGGGGTTGGCGGCAAGCTGGCTCTCTTGCTGCTGGCGAAGTTGTTGCCGTTTATCTGCTTCGGTTGGCTGGTTGGTTTCCTGTTTTCCGGATGCCTTCTGGCTCTCGAGAGAGACGGTTTTGCGTTTCTTGAACAATTTCTGAATGAATGCAGCCATAAACGGTATCCTTTGGATTGCAACCAGTTTGCGGTGACGGCAGAGTATCCGCCCTCCGGCCCGATCCGGGTTGTGGTATCGGGTAGTGTGTTTTCGGGGATTCCCCGGGACGCCAAGTCTATCGTCTTGCAAGTCATTGCGGAAAGGGCCTGTATGGTAAAAGATCGAAAACAGGAAGATCCGGAATACCAGGCGCGCGCCATTGCCCTGCGTTTACTGGCGCGTCGCGAGCACAGCCGGTACGAGTTAGCGCTGAAATTGAGGCAACGGAAGATTGAGCCTGCGGTTTTCAATCCGGTATTGGACGACTATGAGCAGGAAGGCTGGCTGGATGACAGCCGGTTTGCGGATATTTATGCTCGTCAGAGAATGGAAGCGGGCTACGGGCCGCTGAAAATTCTGGCGGATCTACAACAGCGTGGTGTCAATCAGGCGCCAGAGGGTGTGTCAGCGCTGACAGAAGAGGAGTGGTGTCTTCGGGCTCTGCAGGCCCGGGAAAAACGCTTCGGGCTCGGGAATGTTGAGAATGATTTGCCGGAAAAGCTGCGCCAGACCCGGTTTCTGGCCCGGCGCGGCTTTTCCGCTTCGCAGTGCGACTATGCGGTGAGGGCCCGGCAAGAGGCGCTTTGACTTACAGCGTGGGAGGGATCAATCGCAATTCCGGGGGCAGGTCAGCCCGCAGATCTGGTTGGGGCGTTGAAGCCGCAGTGTCTTGACCTTCTGAGCCTTCATCAAGCCAGGTGAGGCCGTCTTCAGGCCCTGATGCCGGCACGGCGTCCGGCTCGGTAACCCGGACCAGAACGTCGTAGTACCGGCGAATATTCTGAACATACACAACGGGTTCGTGCCCCCGTGCATAGCCAAAGCGGGTCTTGGTATACCACTCTTTCTGGGCCAGCAAGGGTAGAAACTCTTTTACATCCATCCATCGGTCCGGGTCTTTTCCAGCGGACTGGGCGAGGCGCCTGGCATCTTCCAGGTGGCCAAAGCCCACGTTATAGGAGGCCAGAGCGAACCAGGTGCGATCCGGCTCCGGAATTCTGTCAGGGATACGTTTATGCACCATTCGGAAATATCGTGAGCCCCCCTCAATGCTTTCTTCAGCATCCAGGCGGTTGTTGATGCCGATGTATTTGGCTGTTGTGCGGGTAAGCATCATCAGGCCACGGACACCCGTCGGAGACACCGCATTCGGGCGCCAGTGGGATTCCTGGTAGCCAATGGCCGCCAGCAATCGCCAGTCCATTCCCGACTCTTTCGCATAGTCCTTGAACAGCGATTGATAACGCGGAAGCCGGTTTTCAACGTGGTGCATAAAGGTGCGGGCGCCCACGTAGTTGAGCCTGTCCAGGTGGCCGTAAAAACGCTCGGCTAACTGTGCGATGGTACCGTTGTCCTGCATTTTTTCCATAAAGCCCCGGGCCGCCTGTACCAGGGTTTTATCCTGCTCTGGCGGGAACAGCCATACGAGATCCTGGGGCTCGTTCAGTGCGAACGCTTCGTAGACCTTGGGGAAGAACACGTGATTCAGATCGAGTTCATTCGAGGCGATCGCGGCGTAATGGATCTCGCCACTTTCAACCCGGGAGAGCAGGCCGGCGGCATCTAGGCCCGGGTGTTTCTGAATAATCGGGCCGGGCGCCGTTGCATTATTGTCGAGGAGGTGTTCGTGGTTGCTGTCGGCCAGCATATGGACGGTTTCAGACGATAAATCGTCTATCGTCTCCGGTGCTGGAGCTTCCTTGTGATAGACAATAACCGATTGTGCGGAAACGCCGACGGGGACCGCGCGGTAAGGATGTTCAAAATCCGGCCGTTGGGTAAGGCCTGCCAGCCCGATGTGCGCATAGTTTCTGGATAAGACCGAGAGTATTTCGGAGTTGTCCTCGGCGACGCGAACACGGAGCTCAACGCCCAACTCGTCGGCGAACAGTTGCGCGAGTTCAAAATCGTACCCGGTTTGTTCGTCCTTGGCCTGGTAATAGATTGAGGGTGCGACCCGGGTGATCACATGAAGGACACCCTCCTGTTTGACTTCCTGAAGAGTCGTGGGCCTGGAGCAGCCGGCGAGTATGACGATGGCCGGAGCCATGGCCAGCCAGGCCAGCTGATTCCGGAACATTTTGCTCAATAGTGACAAATCCCTGCCTCCGCTACACGCCCAATGGTCAGGATGGTTCGGGAGATTGCTCCCGCGTTCCTGCTTTTGATGCTACCCGCGCTCCTTGCGAGACTTTAATCATCCCTGTTGGCCGACAGCGGGTCAATTGCTCCGGTTAATTGTCGTGCAAAAGAATGTCAATTTTACGGGGCGGAAAGAGTCCAGCTTACGCTGTAACCTTATGTCGGTTTCAAGTATGATTGCGGCCTTTCAGACGACCCCCGATTCTTCGCGCGATACAGGTTGATATCATGCTTGAACTTCGCGGCGCGCCAGCGCTCTCGCCCTTTCGTTCCCGCAAACTGCATTCCCGTATACAGGAAATGGTTCCGGGTGTAGACCATGTGTATGCCGAGTTCATGCACTTTGTAGATCTTGATGCCGGTTTGTCCGATTCGGAACAGGCCATCCTGGACCGCCTTCTGACCTACGGACCAAGCGTGCCGGCGGAAGAGGCCGACGGTATTCTGTTTTTGGTGGTTCCGCGCCCGGGCACGCTGTCGCCCTGGTCCAGTAAGGCAACCGACATTGCCAGAAATTGCGGACTCCGGCAGATTCGCCGCATTGAGCGGGGTATTGCCTTTTACGTCAAGGCGGCGAAAAAACTGGGCCTTGAGCAGCGCGAGCAGATTGCGGCGCTGCTTCACGACCGTATGACCCAGAAAGTGTTTCACGAGATGGGCGGAGCGGAATTGCTCTTTAGCCATGAAGAGCCGCGTTCCCTTGGGCGCGTGCCGGTGCTCTCCGGCGGCCGGAATGCGCTGGCACAGGCAAACACCCGTCTAGGGCTCGCCCTCGCAGATGATGAAATTGACTATCTGGTGAAGTCATTTGTGGGTCTTGAGCGTGACCCCACCGATGTCGAATTGATGATGTTTGCACAGGCAAACTCTGAACATTGCCGCCACAAGATTTTCAACGCGTCGTGGGACATCGATGGTGAGGGGCAGGAAAAATCGCTGTTTGCGATGATCCGCAATACCTTCGAAATGAATAGTGAAGGTGTGCTTTCCGCCTATAAAGACAACGCATCGGTTATTGCCGGTAGCGAAGCGGGCCGGTTCTTTCCGAGCCCGGAATCCGGCGTTTATGGTTATCACCAGGAACCGATTCACATCCTGATGAAGGTGGAAACCCACAACCACCCCACTGCAATTTCTCCGTTTTCCGGTGCCGCAACCGGGTCTGGCGGTGAAATCCGGGATGAAGGTGCAACTGGCCGCGGCTCCAAACCCAAAGCGGGCCTAAGCGGTTTTACGGTATCCAACCTGAACATTCCCGGCGACGAGCAACCCTGGGAATTCGGGTACGGCAAGCCGGATAGAATTGCGTCTCCGCTCGACATTATGATTGAGGGCCCCATTGGCGGGGCGGCGTTCAATAACGAATTTGGGCGCCCGAACCTCGCCGGCTACTTCCGGACGTTCGAGGAAAAAGTGCCGGGGGCAGCTGGCGAGGAGGTTCGCGGTTACCACAAGCCGATCATGATTGCCGGGGGGCTGGGCAATATTCGTGAGGAGCACGTTGAGAAGGGCAATATTCCGGTTGGCGCCAAGCTGATTGTGCTCGGTGGCCCGTCCATGCTGATTGGTCTCGGCGGCGGTGCTGCGTCTTCCATGGACTCGGGTTCCAGTAACGAAAATCTGGATTTTGCTTCGGTGCAGCGGGATAACCCGGAAATGGAGCGCCGTTGTCAGGAGGTTATCGATCGCTGCTGGCAGATGGGTGACGATAACCCGATTTGCTTCATTCACGATGTGGGTGCTGGCGGTTTGTCCAATGCCATGCCCGAGTTGGTGAAAGACGGCGGTCGCGGTGGCAAGTTCGAGCTGCGGGACATTCCCAGTGATGAACCGGGTATGTCACCACTTGAGATCTGGTGTAACGAATCCCAGGAACGTTACGTGATGGCGGTGGCGCCGGAGAATCTCGACCGCTTTGATGCCCTGTGTCGTCGGGAGCGTTGCCCATATGCCGTTATTGGCGAGGCAACCGAGTCGCACCACCTGGAGTTGGGCGATTCTTATTTCAACGACAAACCTGTGGACCTGCCGATGGACGTACTCTTCGGCAAACCACCGCGTATGCATCGCAGTGTCAGCCGCTCCTCATTTACCAAGCCGATTTTCGATTCCACCAAAATTGATCTTGGCGATGCCGTGCGTCGGGTTCTGAGATTGCCTTCGGTTGGCTCCAAAAGTTTCCTGATCACCATTGGTGACCGCACGATTACCGGCCTGGTAGCCCGGGATCAGATGGTGGGGCCGTGGCAAGTGCCGGTCAGTGATGTGGCTGTAACCGCCGCTTCGTTTGATACGCTCACCGGCGAGGCCATGGCCATGGGTGAGCGTACACCGCTGGCAGTCATTGATGCTCCGGCCTCAGGCCGTATGGCTGTCGGGGAAACCATTACCAACCTGGCGGCAGCACCTGTTGCCAGGTTGTCTGATATCCGCCTGTCCGCGAACTGGATGGCCGCTGCCGGTCATCCCGGAGAGGATGAAAACCTCTACGAAACCGTTCGCGCAGTTGGTATGGAGTTGTGTCCGGCGCTGGGGATTACGATCCCGGTGGGTAAAGACTCCATGTCCATGAAAACCGCCTGGGAAGAAGATAGTGGCGAGCAGAAAAGTGTAACGGCGCCATTGTCACTGATCGTCAGTGGCTTTGCGCCGGTTACGGATGTTGCCCGCACACTGACCCCCCAGTTGCGCAGGGACGCCGGCGAAACCGATCTGATTCTGGTGGACCTGGCTGCAGGTCAGAACCGTCTGGGCGGTTCGGCCCTGGCGCAGGTTTACCGCCAGGTGGGGGCGGTGGCTCCGGATCTGGACGACCCGGAGGACATCAAGGCGTTCTTTGCTGTTATCCAGGGGCTGAACAGTGACAGCAAGTTGCTGGCTTATCACGACCGGTCCGATGGTGGTCTGTTCGTGACTCTGGCTGAGATGAGTTTTGCCGGCCGAGCAGGTGTTGATATCAAGCTCGACGGTCTGGCGGAGGATTCTTCCCAGTTTGCGCGCGAACTGTTCAACGAGGAACTGGGCGCGGTCATCCAGGTTCGTCGCGAAGACACGGATTTCGTGCTGCAGCAATTCTCCGGGGCAGGGCTGGGCGACCACACCAGTGTGATTGGCACGCTGAACGACAAGGATCGGGTTCGTCTGTTCTTTGGTGGTGAGCCCGTGCTGGATGAGACCCGTACAGAGTTGCAGCGCCTCTGGGCTGAAACCAGCTACCGTATCCAGTCTTTGCGGGATAACGCCGACTGCGCGGCCGAAGAGTTCGAAAATCTGCTGGATGACACAAACCCCGGTCTCAATGCCGAGCTTACGTTTGACCTCAACGAGGATGTAGCGGCTCCGTTCATCAATACCGGCAAGCGGCCCAGGGTTGCCGTGTTACGTGAGCAGGGTGTCAACGGCCAGGTTGAAATGGCGGCGGCCTTTGATCGGGCCGGCTTTGAGGCTGCAGACGTTCACATGAGCGATCTGTTGTCGGGGCGTGTCAGTCTGGAGAAGTTTCAGAGCCTTGTGGCCTGTGGCGGCTTCTCTTACGGTGATGTATTGGGGGCCGGCGAAGGTTGGGCGAAATCTATATTGTTCAACGATCGGGTTCGGGATCAATTTGCTGCGTTCTTCAATCGCCAGGACACACTGGCCCTTGGGGTGTGCAATGGCTGTCAGATGCTGTCCAACCTGCATGAGTTGATTCCGGGCAGTGAAGGCTGGCCGCGATTCGTCCGAAATCAATCGGAACAGTTTGAAGCCAGGTTGGTTATGGTTGAGGTTGCCGCTTCGCCCTCTGCGTTCATGGATGGCATGGCAGGCTCGCGTATGCCGATTGCGGTTGCCCATGGCGAAGGTCGGGTTGAGTTTGCAGCGGGTACTTCTGCAGATACGCTCTCGGATAGTGAGCTGGTTGCGCTGCGCTACGTTGATAATCGTGGTCAGGAAACCATGCGGTATCCATACAACCCCAACGGTTCTGAATCCGGTATTACCGGCATTACGACCCGTGATGGTCGGGTGACGATTATGATGCCTCATCCGGAGCGGGTGTTCCGGGCTGCGCAGCATTCGTGGCGACCTGACAGCTGGCAGGAAGATGGCCCTTGGCTGAGAATGTTCCGGAACGCCAGAAAATGGTTCGGTTGATTCTCTGAACCGCGGCTTACGGAAGCCGGTCTTCAGTCTCTGTTAATCGGAGAAAGAGGGCCGGCTTTTTTTATGGGGTATGGAGTGGCCGTAGCGTTTGAGTGTCAACCCTATTTCATCCGATATCTTTGCAAAATAATCTTGAAATATGTCAGTTCGGGGCTTGACTCAATAACTTTATGCACATTCTGATAGCGACTTTGTTTGTTCTGTGAACAAATGTTGTGAGCTCGGTTCAGTTTTTGTTTGGCCTTCATAACCTGTTGATTATAAACGATATAAAAAGGCGGGTGAAAATGTCGTCAATTTAAGGTCAGGTCAGTATTCATGGGGGCTGTGGGACGATTCCCAGAAACTTTCCCCAGAGTTATCCACAGAATCTGTGAGTAAGTTGAAAATCATGAATGCCAGCCAGTAGCTGGCCGAACCGGGAGGGTTTTATGTACAAAATCTGCTATTTCGTACCGGCGAGTCATCTGGAACAAACGAAGCAGGCACTGTTCGATGCGGGGGCCGGAAAAATGGGCGACTACGACCATTGCGCCTGGCAATGTGAAGGCCAGGGTCAGTTTCGGCCTTTAGCCGGGAGCGACCCTTTTTTGGGTGAGCGGGGTCAGTTGGAGACAGTGCGGGAATACAAAGTGGAGCTGGTGTGTGAGGATCATCTGATAGGCGATGCGCTCAGTGCCATGAAGCGGGCACATCCATACGAAGAGCCGGCCTATGAAGTTATAAGGCTGGTCGATCTTTAACAAGCCGCCAGCCTTACCAGTCTACTTGCCCATGGGGTGGCGTACATCGTCCACGTGGACGCCGAACTGCTCTTTCTCCAGATCTGAGAGAAAGAGTTCGAGGGTTTTGCGCACGGTGGGAAAAGAAATCTCGCTCCACGGAATATCATCGGGAGAGAATAATCTGGATTCCAGAGATTCCTCACCAACCCCAAACTGACCATCTTTCAGGCTGGCGCGATAGAACATATGTACCTGGTTGATATGGGGTACATCGATAATGGAGTAAAGCCCCTGGATGTCGACCTCGGCGAGTGCTTCTTCCCGGGTTTCCCGGGCGGCAGCTTCAATCGTGGTTTCGGCATTTTCCATAAAACCTGCCGGTAGCGTCCAATATCCGTACCGCGGCTCGATAGCGCGCCGGCAAAGCAGGATCTGCCCCGCCCATACGGAGACTGTGCCGGCGACAATTCTTGGATTCTGGTAGTGTATTGTTTCGCAGCTAACGCACACGTACCGGTGTCGATTGTCACCTTCCGGAATGCGTTGTTCGACCGTGTGGCCGCAAGTGCTGCAATACTTCATGAGTTTCCCCGTATACTGAGTGTCTGTTGGTATTCAGTTTAACGATCCCGGCTGCCTGTGTCTCATCGAAAATCAGGATTCCACTGGAGTAGCGAGTGCGAGACCTATTAAGAGAAAAGCTTACCAATTACGCCCCGCGGCAGCTGGCACTGGACTATCCCGAGGCGGGTATTCTGGTGCCGGTGACAGATAACGCGGAAAACCCCGAGATGGTTTTCACGCTCAGGTCCGCCAATCTGAAAACCCACCGTGGTCAGGTATCTTATCCGGGTGGGAAGCGAGATCCGGAAGACTCTTCTCTTGTGGCCACTGCTTTGCGCGAAACCCACGAAGAAATTGGCTTGCCGCCCGATCAGGTACAGGTGATTTCCCCGTTGGGGCAAGTGATGTCGCGCTACGGCATATTGGTTACACCATACGTGGGTGTGGTTCCGGACGATCACCCCGTTGTGCCTAACCCCCACGAAATCGAAAGCGTGTTTCGCGTGCCATTATCCTTTTTTCTCGAAGATCGGCGGGAACGTACCGATGCGCTTCACTTTCTGAACCATACCTTTTATGTACCTTGCTATCGTTGGGAGCGCTATCAGATCTGGGGGTTGTCTGCGGTGGTTCTGGTTGACTTTCTGAACGCCGTGTACGATGCCCGAATCGACTTGCTCCAACCACCTCAAGGAGACTGATATGTTTTATGAGCTCGAAGGTAAGCGCCCCCAGTTGATTGGCGACGGGCAGTTTACTGCTCACAATGCGGTTATTATCGGAAATGTCCACCTGCAGGAAAAAAGCAGTATCTGGTACAACGTGGTGATTCGCGGCGACAATGACCGCATCACCGTTGGCCCGGAGTCCAATATTCAGGATGGGTCTGTTTTACACACCGACCCGGGGCTGCCTTTAACCGTGGGGCGCGGTGTTACCGTTGGCCATAAAGTGATGCTGCACGGTTGTGATATCGGCGACTATTCATTAATTGGCATAAATGCGGTCGTCCTGAATGGCGCAAAAATTGGCAAGCATTGCCTGATCGGCGCCAATACCCTGATCCCGGAAGGTATGGAGATACCGGATGGATCAATGGTTGTCGGATCACCCGGCAAGATCAAACGGGAACTCAACGAGGCTCAGAAGAAAATGCTTGAAATGAGTGCGGCGCACTATGTCCAGAATGCTGCCCGTTACACACAGAGCTTTCAGTCCTGTGAGCCGGAGAAGCAATGAGCAGAGCCGACCGGGTACGTTCACCTTGCGTTAGCGTATGCGCATTGGATGAAAACGATGTATGTATTGGTTGCCATCGTTCAGGCGAGGAAATCTTTCGCTGGACGCAAATGACCGATGAGGAACGCCGACAGGTTCTGAAGCAGGTCGCAATACGTGAACAAAAGGTAGCGCTTTGACATGACCGATCTTGGTAAAAGCAATGTAAGGCTGGGTACACCTCTGAAGGGTAATGCTTTTCGAGTGTTATTTTGCGGGTCCGGCGAGCTGGGCAAGGAAGTCGTTATTGAGTTGCAGCGATTTGGTGTCGAGGTAATCGCGGTCGACCGTTATGCGAACGCCCCGGCCATGCAGGTAGCTCATCGTGCTCATGTCATCGATATGTTGGATCCAATGGCGCTTCGGGCTGTTATAGAGGAAGAGCGCCCCAACCTGATCGTTCCGGAAATCGAGGCAATAGCAACGGCGGAACTGGTGAGCCTCGAGCAGGAGGGATACCAGGTTATTCCCAGCGCTCGGGCGGTTGATCTCACGATGAACCGTGAAGGTATAAGACGGCTGGCGGCAGAAACGTTGAATGTGCCCACGTCGCCTTATCGTTTTGCGGCAACGCGCAGTGAGTATCTGGACTCCGTTCGCCAAATCGGTTTGCCCCTGGTGGTCAAACCGGTGATGAGTTCTTCCGGTAAAGGGCAGAGCACAGTCACGTCTGAAGCTGACATCGACCGTGCCTGGGAATATGCCCAGACCGGCGGGCGGGCTGGAAAAGGACGGGTGATTGTCGAGGGGTTTGTGGATTTCGACTATGAAATCACGCTACTGACAGCCCGGCATAAAGGAGGGGTTACCTTCTGTGCTCCCATAGGCCACAGGCAGGAGGACGGGGATTACCGTGAATCCTGGCAGCCTCAGCCAATGAGTGCCCTTGCACTGGAGCGCTCCAGGGAGATAGCCCGCGCGGTCGTGGACAATCTCGGTGGCTTTGGCATCTTCGGCGTCGAGCTTTTCGTGAAGGGCGATCAGGTCTGGTTTTCGGAGGTGTCACCGCGCCCGCACGACACCGGCCTGGTGACCCTGGTGTCTCAGGATCTGTCAGAGTTCGCTATTCATGCCCGCGCCATTCTTGGTATTCCTATTCCGCAGGTTACCCAGAGAGGCCCGGCGGCATCGGCCGTTATCCTGCCGGAGGGTGAGTCCGGAGAAGTTGCATTTAGTGGTTTGGCCGAAGCCCTTGCAGAGCCTGGGACTGAACTGCGTTTATTCGGTAAGCCAGAACTGAAAGGGCGCAGGCGAATGGGGGTTGCGCTTGCTCTTGGTGAATCGGTGGAGTCTGCAAGGCAGACAGCCAGGGCTTCAGCGGAAGCGGTAAACGTGGAGCTTTGATGGTGATACCCGGAATATGGCCGAATCGGCGCATATTGCGGGTGATTTTTAAACGACTTGAGTGTAATCTGATCAATCGCATAGGTGGAAACCGAAGTCATCGAAAATAAGTTGGAAACGGTCGTTGACAGGTTCGGTGAGGTCTGTAGAATGCGCATCTCTTTCGAGGGG
>NZ_JBNFVX010000011.1:0-122696 GCF_049943275.1 Marinobacter sp. VGCF2001 | reverse complement strand
TCGTGTCTGGCCCTCGCGGATCATGTGATTGCAAAGCTCTCCGGCTGATCAGCCGGGCGTGCGCGCCAGGGCCCAGATCTGGATCTCACGGGCACCGGCGTCCGCCAGTACCGAAGCCAGCGCACGGGCTGTTGCGCCGGTGGTCACCACGTCGTCGACAATGGCGATGTGCGGCGGTACCGGTCCGGTCACCCGGAACAGATTCTGAAGGTTGGCAAGCCGATGGGCCCTGTCCAGTGTTCGTTGTGAGCGCACGCGCCGGGTTCGTTTCACCAGATGTGCATTCACGGGCAAATCCAGCCGCCTGCCCACCACTTCCGCAATATCCTGGGCCTGATTGAATCCGCGTTGCCAGCGTCGCATCCAGTGCATTGGTGCAGGAACCAGGAGGTCGGGCCGGTGGTTGATCGCCAATTGGGCGTCTATGTAGTCGGCAAGGCCCGCCAGCAGCGGCCGGGCAAACTTGTGCTGGCCGTTGTATTTGTAACGCCCGATCATGCCGTCAACAGGAAACTGGTAGCGCCAGGGAATGAGTGACCGGTTGTAAGCGGGGGGAGATGCAAGACATTCACCGCAACGCCCAGCCGGCGCCGGGAAGGCCAGTGGCAGAGCACAAACCCGACAGTGCCAGCGGTTCACCGGAAGGTCGTCGTGGCAGGGTTGGCAAAGACCGTTTGGTGCGTGGTCTGCGAGACAAGCAACGCAGCGTCCGGCATAGCTTACGCTGTTAACCTTTGGTCGCGCCAAGGTTGACAGCAACGTCAGTCCGTTTATCATCGCGGTTTATCCGTAAACCAATAATGCCGGAAAGGTTAACAGGACTCTGACATGACTGCTACCGCAACCCGCCACGACTGGACGCTTCAGGAAGCTCGCGAGCTGTTCAATCTGCCATTCAACGATCTTCTGTTCCGTGCCCAGAGTGTTCATCGGGAACATTTCGACCCCAATGAGGTTCAGGTCAGCACCCTGCTTTCCATCAAGACCGGTGCCTGCCCCGAAGACTGCAAGTATTGCCCCCAGAGCGGGCATTACAACACCGGGCTGGAGAAGGAAAAGCTGCTGGAAATCGAAAAGGTGGTCGCGGAGGCCCGGGTTGCCAGGGAGAAGGGCGCGTCACGGTTCTGCATGGGTGCCGCTTGGCGCAGCCCTTCGAAGAAAGATATGCCGTATGTACTGGACATGGTCCGGCAGGTGAAATCCCTGGGCCTGGAAACCTGCATGACCCTGGGTATGCTGAAAGAAGAGGAAGCGCGGGAGCTGGCGGACGCCGGTCTGGATTACTACAACCATAATCTGGACACCTCCGAGAAGTTCTATAACCACATTATTACCACGCGGACCTATCAGGACCGCCTGGATACCCTGGATAACGTGCGCAAGGTGGGAATGAAGGTGTGCTGTGGCGGCATCATGGGTATGGGTGAAGACGAAGACGACCGCATGGGTTTGTTGGTTCAACTGGCGAACTTGCCGCAACACCCTGAAAGTGTGCCGGTGAATATGCTGGTTAAGGTTAAGGGCACGCCGCTGGAAGATGTGGAGGATCTGGACCCGTTTGATTTTGTGCGCATCATCGCGGTAGCCAGGATCATGATGCCGGAATCCCACGTACGCCTGTCGGCGGGCCGTGAGCAGATGAGCGAACAGATGCAGGCGCTCTGTTTCATGGCCGGCGCCAACTCCATTTTCTACGGTGAGAAGTTGCTGACCACCTCGAACCCGGAGGCAGACGCAGATATGCAGCTGTTCCGTAAGCTGGGTATCCGGCCTGAACAGCGGGAGCAGTGTGCCACCGAGGTGCAGGAGGAAGAGGCGATTGCCGAGGCGGTGGAGTACGAGGCTACCCGGCATATGTTTTATGACGCGACCCGCGAATCAGCCTGATTCGTGGTGCAAGGTGAAGGTTGGGGCCTGCTTGCCCATGCGTGATTTCGCCAAAGAGATAGAACAACGTAAGCAGGCCGGGTTGTACAGAACCCGCCGCCTTATTGCCGGTCCGCAGCAGCCGAGGCTGACGGCGGATGGCCGGTCGTTGTTGTCGTACTGCAGTAACGATTATCTGGGCCTGGCCAGTCAGGGGGAGAACATTCGGGCGCTGGAGCAGGCGCTGCCGGAGGTGGGCCTGGGTGGAGCTGCTTCGCATCTGGTGTGCGGCCACCATGAGGCCCATCATCGCCTTGAGCAGAGGCTGGCAGCGTTCACCCAGCGGAGTGCGGCACTGTTCTTTTCCACCGGGTACATGGCAAACATGGGTGTCATTTCTGCACTGGCGGGACGTGGCGATACCATCTTTTCGGATCGCCTGAATCACGCTTCGATTATCGATGGCTGCATTCTCAGCCGTGCCCGCGTGCGCCGCTATGCTCATGGTGATGTTGTTGCACTGGAAGCCATGCTCGCAGAAACCTCGGGCCACAAACTGGTGGTGACCGACGGCGTGTTCAGCATGGATGGGGATATTGCGCCACTCAAGGAGCTGGCTCGCGTTTGCAAGGATCACGACGCGCTTCTGGTAGTGGACGATGCCCATGGCGTTGGTGTGCTCGGGCCGCACGGCGGAGGCAGCGTGCTGGAAGCCGGGTTGTCCCAGGAAGATGTGCCGGTTTTGATCGGCACCCTGGGCAAAGGCGTGGGGACTTCCGGTGCGTTTGTGGCCGGACCGGAGGTGCTGATCGACTATCTGGTACAAAAGGCCCGGACCTATATCTACACCACAGCCATGCCGCCGGCACTGGCCGCGGCAACTTGTGCCAGCCTGGATGTTGTTGAAATGGCGGATGAGCGGCGGGCCCACCTCGACGCACTCATCCACCGGTTCAGGGCCGGTGCTCGGGATTCGGGTTATGAATTGATGCCATCCCGAACGCCCATCCAGCCCATCATGATCGGAGATAACTGGGCTGCACTGGCGCTCAGCCAAGCCCTGGAAGACGAGGGCTTGCTGGTGACGGCCATCCGGCCACCCACGGTGCCGGAGGGCGAGGCCCGCTTGCGAGTCACGTTCAGCGCTGCCCACACGGAAGCGGACGTCGACCGTTTGCTGCAGGCCCTTACCAAAAGCCGCTCCATCCTGAACGATGCCGTGGCCCGGGAGCCAGCGCTATGACCATATACACGCGTATAGAGCCAGCGGCCCCTGTTGACGGCGGCACTGGAAGCAAGCAGTCCATCGCACGGGGCTTCGGGGGCGCCAGCGCCACCTACGAAGGCGCATCACGGCTGCAGAAAATCATGGGCGATGCCATGCTTGCAGAGCTCGCGAGCGGCCCGGTGCCGGAATCGATTCTTGACCTGGGCTGCGGAACCGGCTGGTTTAGCCGCAAGTTAGCGGAGCAATACCCGAACTCGTCGGTCACCGGCGCCGATCTTTCACCTGGTATGCTGGCTGAGGCTGCCAACCGAAGCCCGGCTTCGATCTATTGGCTGCACGCGGATGCCGAGCAGCTTCCGCTGGCGGATAACAGCGTTGACCTGATCTTCAGTAACCTGATGATTCAGTGGAGCGCCCGGCCGGAGCTGATCCTCCGGGAATGCCGGAGAATCCTCAGGCCCGGCGGACGGCTGGCCATTTCAACACTGCTGGACGGCACCTTGTCCGAACTGAAACAGGCCTGGGCCGAAGCCGATCCGGGGCAGGCCCACGTAAACCGGTTTGCTCCCCAAGCGCAATGGCAAGCCCTTGTTGAGGCGGTTCTGCCAAACGCGAAACAGGCCGCTGAAACCATTTCCCTGCCGTACCAGTCGCCCATGCATCTCAATCGTGAATTGAAAGAACTTGGTGCGGTGTTTAAAGGCGAAGAGCGCCGGCGGACGGTGACGGCGCCGGGGCGTTTTCGGGCTATGTGTCGCGCCTATCCGACGGGCGCGGATAGCCTGGTGTCAGCAAGTTATTTGGCAGGATGGCTTTATTGGCGAAAGTGAATGCCCGGACAAGGTTAGGGGCGAGGGTGGAGAATCCCTTTTCAGGACTGGTGAGGGCCAGGGATGGCCCGAAACAAGCGCACATGGATGTGCTTGTAGCGTGTCCTGAAAAGGGATTCTCCACCCTCGCCTTGCACCAACCACAGGAAAAATAATGGCCAAACACACCTATTTCGTGACAGGCACCGACACCGGTGTCGGCAAAACCATCGTCTCCGCAGCCATTCTCGAGGCCGCCAAAGCCGCTGGCAAGCGAACCCTGGCCATGAAGCCCATCGCTTCAGGCTGCGACCACACCCCGGAGGGCCTGCGCAATGAAGACGCGTTGATGTTGCAGGCCTCCATGACCGAAACTCTGCCCTACGACACCATCAACCCGATTGCTCTGGAGCCGGCCATTGCGCCTCATGTGGCGGCAGAGCAGGCCGGAAAGCAGGTGAGTGCTCAACGGATTGTCGGCTTCTGCCGGGGAATGCAAATCCGCCCGGCCGATCTCCTGCTGATCGAAGGTGCCGGCGGCTGGCGGGTTCCGCTGAATTCCCGGGAAACCTACGCCGCCGTTCCCGGCGAGCTGAACGTGCCGGTGATTCTTGTGGTGCCGCTCAAGCTCGGCTGCATCAACCACGCCATGCTCAGCGCCGAAGCCATTCGCGCAGACGGGCTGGAGGTTGCCGGGTGGGTGGGTAATCACCCTGAAGAACAGATAATGAGTTGCGAACAAGACACCCTGAACTATCTCTCCACCCATCTGCGGGCACCGTGCCTGGGCATTCTGCCCTGGCTTGAAAATACGGATATCGACCAGATGCCCTCCATTCTGTCCCGGTACCTGAATATCACGCCGTTGATTGAAAATTAACCAGGAATATGCGTTAATCTGGTTAACGTTCCGTCACGAGGTGACTCATCATGATCAACAACACACTTGCTATCGGGATTCAGGGTGTCCAGGGCGGCATGATGGGTATGGAAAACGCCGCTCGGCAAATTGCCAGAGGCGGTGCTGATGGCCCTCAGGGATCTGTTGAGGGGGCCGGGAACCTGGCTGAACCGATGATCGATCTTCAGCTCTATGAGCGTAGCGTCCAGGCCTCGGCGCAGGTAGTCAAAACTGCCGATGAAACCCTGGGTACGCTTCTGGATCTTCGTGCCTGAGTCAGGTGTCAGTGAACGCTCTAACGTCAATAGCTCCTTCTTTCCCCACGTCAGTATCCGGAGTCATGGCACCGCCGGGAACCGGTGGTGGAACACCCGCTGCGCGAGGGGAAAAGCCCGCCAGTGGCGACACCGCGCCAGCGTCCAGACCTGTGGAGCAATCCGCTGAGGGCCGAAAGTCCGGAGCGCCGGATGAGATTCGCGAAGACGGTCGGGATAATCCCCAGGGCCTGACCGAGCAAGAACTCAAGCAGCTGACGGAGCTTAAAGCACGGGATCGCGAGGTCAGAGCTCACGAGGCTGCCCACCAAGCCGTCGGTGGCCAGTATGCCGGTGCCATTTCCCTGACTTACCAGCGCGGGCCGGACGGCGCCCAGTACGCCGTGGGTGGGGAAGTCCCCATTGATGTCTCGCCGGTGGCCGGTGACCCCCAGGCCACCATTGAAAAAATGCGGGTCGTCCGCTCCGCAGCCATGGCTCCGGCCCAGCCTTCGGGTCAGGACAGAGCTGTAGCAGCCCAGGCCATGCAGACTATGCTGCAGGCACAGTCGGAATTGGCGTTGGGCGAGAGCGAATCCGAGAACGCTGAGCCCTCTGTACGGTCAGAGGATGACGAAGGGCGCAGTGCCCGGTCCCGTGAGGCGGAAGAAAGTTACCGCAATGTTTCCACCATGAGTGGCGATTCAAGCTTCTCGAGTTCTGTTACCTCCGTATTCGCCTGATTCCTTCACGGGCTTCTGTCTGACCCCGGGTTCCGGGGCGGCTCCAGTTCTGGTGCGGTATTTTCAAACGATTGATCGAACACAAAACCAACACAAATTTTGTTCGGGGCTATTGACAATTCTGTGCCTCAAAACGTATGTTTCAAACAAGTGTTTAATTAAGGCTGTGATGCGGTGCGTCACGGTGTCTGAGCAAACCCAAGGCCAGAAGCTGTAAATCCTTTTCAGCCGAGCCAGAGAACCGAGGTGGATTCCATGCCTGAATACAAAGCGCCCCTGCGTGACATTAAATTCGTAATGAACGAGCTGCTGGAAAGCGAGCAGCATTACGCCAATCTGGAAGGTGCCGAAGATGCGACTCCGGATATGGTGGATGCCATTATCCAGGAAGGTGCTAAGTTCTGTGAGCAGGTACTCTCTCCGCTGAACCAGGTGGGCGACCAGGAAGGCTGTACCTGGAGCGAAGATGGCGTGAAAACGCCGACTGGCTTTAAAGAAGCTTACCAGCAGTACGTTGAAGGCGGCTGGCCGTCCATGACTGCCGATCCCAACTACGGTGGCCAGGGCCTGCCGCACTCTATTGGCCTGGTGATCAGCGAAATGGTGGGCACGTGCAACTGGTCCTGGGGTATGTATCCCGGCCTGAGCCACGGTGCCACCAACACCATCGAAGAGCACGGTACTGAAGAGCAGAAGCAAACCTACCTGACCAAACTGATCAGCGGTGAGTGGACTGGCACCATGTGCCTGACCGAGCCGCACTGTGGTTCAGACCTGGGCACCCTGCGCACCAAGGCCGAGCCGAACGCAGACGGCACTTACAGCATTACCGGCACCAAGATCTTTATCTCTGCCGGTGAGCACGACATGGCCGAGAACATTGTTCACATCGTACTGGCCCGTTTGCCAGGCGCGCCGGAAGGCACCAAGGGCATCTCCCTGTTTATCGTGCCCAAGCAGCTGCCGAATGAAGATGGCTCTGCCGGCGATCGTAACGCGGTTTCCTGTGGCTCCCTGGAGCACAAGATGGGCATCCACGGCAACGCCACTTGCGTCATGAACTTCGATGGCGCCAAGGGTTGGTTGATCGGGCCGGAAAACAAAGGCCTGAACTGTATGTTCACCTTCATGAACACTGCCCGTATCGGTACTGCTATTCAGGGGCTGGGTGCCTCTGAGCTGGGCTTCCAGGGATCCCTGGCCTATGCCAAGGATCGTCTGGCCATGCGCTCCCTGAGTGGCCCGAAGAACCCGGACGGCATCGCTGACCCAATCATCGTTCACCCCGATGTTCGTCGTATGCTGCTGACCCAGAAAGTGGTTGCAGAAGGCGCACGGGCACTGATCTACCTGGCTGGCCAGCAAGTGGACGTGGTGCACTCCGGCAAGACCGAGGAAGAGCGCAAGCACGCTGACGCACTGCTGGGCTTCCTGACGCCGATCGCCAAAGCATTCCTGACCGAAATCGGTTACGAAGCAGCCAACCTGGGTATGCAGGTATTCGGTGGCCACGGATTCATCACCGAATGGGGTATGGAGCAGAACGTTCGTGACGCCCGCATCGGCATGATCTATGAAGGCACCACCGGTATCCAGGCGCTTGACCTGCTGGGTCGTAAGGTACTGATGACACAGGGCGAAGCCCTGAAAGTCTTCACCAAGGAAGTGCACAAGTTCTGTAAGGAAAACGCAGACAACGAACAGCTCAAAGAGTTCATCGAGCCGCTGGCTGCGATCAACAAGGAGTGGGGCGACCTGACCATGAAGGTTGGCATGACCGCCATGAAGAACCGGGAAGAAGTGGGTGCTGCTGCGGTGGACTACCTGATGTACTCCGGTTACGCCGTGTTCGCTTACCTGTGGGCCCGTATGGCCAAGGTAGCTCTGGACAAGATGGCGGACGGCACCACTGAAGAGATGTTCTACAACACCAAAGTGCAGTCCGCGCGCTTCTACTTCAAGCGTCTGCTGCCGCGCACCCGTACCCACGCAGAAACCATGCTGGCCGGTGCGGACAGCCTGCTGGATATTCCGGAAGAAGCTTTCGCCCTCTAAGGCGGAGATGCTATCTGGTTGACCGCATAGAAAAAGCCCGTGCTCCGTTCAGGAGGGCGGGCTTTTTTCATGAGTTGCGGGCGCATTTTGAGGTAGAATGTGCCCCACAGAATAACAAGCTTATTTCGGACACATAGCCGAACGGGCGGGTTCCGGCCTCCAGTAGAAGAGGTGTCAACCCGGCTGCCCGAGTACCGACTGAATTTTTGGAGAGTTATACATGGCTGATTATCAGGCACCCCTTCGTGACATGCGTTTCGTTCTGAACGAAGTCTTTGACGCCCCCTCCCTGTGGGCTTCGCTGCCCAAGGTTGCAGAGAACGTAGATCCCGACACCGCTGACGCTATTCTGGAAGAAGCCGGCAAAATCACCAGCGGCGTGTTGGCGCCCCTGAACCGTGAAGCCGATGAGCAGGGCTGTAAGTGGAGCGAAGGCGAAGTTTCCACGCCAGAAGGATTTAAAGAAGCCTACCAGACCATCGTGGAAGGCGGCTGGAACGGTCTGGGCGGCAATCCCGATTTTGGCGGCATGGGTATGCCCAAGACCCTGGTTGCCCAGTTTGAAGAAATGATGCAGGGCGCCAACATGGCGTTTGGCCTGGCCCCCATGCTGACCGCAGGCGCCTGCCTGGCTCTGGATGCCCACGGCAGCCAGGAGCTGAAGGAAAAGTACCTTCCGAATATGTACTCCGGTGTATGGTCCGGCGCCATGGACCTGACCGAGCCCCATGCCGGTACCGATCTGGGTATCATCCGTACCAAAGCCCAGCCGAACGACGACGGGTCCTTCAACCTCACCGGCACCAAGATCTTCATCACCTGGGGTGAGCACGACATGGCGGAGAATATCATCCACCTCGTGTTGGCCAAGCTGCCGGACGCTCCGAAGGGGCCCAAGGGCATCTCCCTGTTCCTGGTGCCAAAATTCATGGTGAACGATGATGGTTCTCTGGGTGAGCGCAATCAGTTCAGCTGCGGCTCCATCGAGAAGAAGATGGGCATCAAGGGT
Organism: Marinobacter sp. VGCF2001; assembly: GCF_049943275.1. NCBI lineage: Bacteria > Pseudomonadati > Pseudomonadota > Gammaproteobacteria > Pseudomonadales > Marinobacteraceae > Marinobacter > Marinobacter sp. VGCF2001. The sequence continues at coordinate 113,831 of NZ_JBNFVX010000011.1, read as the reverse complement.
TCCGCCACCTGCGTGATGAACTTCGATGGTGCCAAAGGCTGGCTGGTCGGTGAAGAGAACAAGGGCCTGGCGGCGATGTTCACCATGATGAACTATGAGCGCCTGGGTGTGGGCATTCAGGGCATTGGCGCTGCCGAGGCGTCGTTGCAGAGCGCCCGTGAATACGCCAATGAGCGCATTCAGAGCCGTGCACCTACCGGTGCCCAGCAGCCTGAAAAAGCCGCTGACCCGATTCTGGTGCACCCGGATGTCCGCCGTATGCTGATGACCATGAAGGGCTATGTAGAAGGCGGTCGTGCTTTTTCCACCTACGTGGCCCAGTGGCTGGATATCTCCAAGTACTCAGAAGACGACGAGCAGCGCAAGCACGCCGAGGGCATGGTGGCTTTGCTGACTCCGGTGGCCAAGGCCTTCCTGACCGATCGCGGTCTCGAGACCACCATCATTGGCCAGCAGGTCTTTGGTGGTCACGGCTTCATTCGTGAGTGGGGCCAGGAGCAACTGGTGCGTGACTGCCGTATTACCCAGATTTACGAAGGTACCAACGGTATTCAGGCCATGGACCTGATGGGTCGTAAGGTGGTTGGTAGCCAGGGCAAGCTGTATGAACTGTTCGCTCAGGACGTTGCCGCGTTTATCGAGGCAAATAGCAGCGACGAGGCTCTGCGTCCCTACCTTGAGCCGCTGGCGGCCTCCCTGGAGCGTCTGTCGGATGTGACCGAGCACGTGGTCAATCAAGCCTCTGAAAGCCCTGAGGCCATTGGCGCTGCCGCGGTCGATTACCTCGATATGTTCGGCTATACCGCGCTGGCCTATATGTGGGCAAAAGTGGTCAAGGCGGCCGCGCCGAAGGCTGAGGGTGACACCTCTGGCTTCTACACCGGCAAGGTCAAGGCGGCGCGCTTCTACTTCGATCGGCTCCTGCCCAAGGCGGTATCGCTGGCTGAGGGTATCCGTAGTGGCAGCAGTGCTATGATGGCGCCAGCAGCCAACGAAATCTGATCGGATTTCCGAAGCCGGAACGAAAAAGCAGGCCCTGTGATGGCCTGCTTTTTTGTTTCTAAATCCAGCGTTTGGGGCGCGGCTCTGGGGCTTCTTCCAAAACCTTGTGGAGCCATGGATGGCGGAACAGAGCGTACAGGGATGTATTTACAGCGTGTTTTGGAAGAAGCCCCAGAGCTGCGCCATCACCATTCGCGTGAGAATAAATATCAAAGCCGTTCTATCAGCCCCGGATTCGTCACAAACGGATTCTCATTGCCCTGAATTTCGGCAATCCGCTTATGCCGGCTCAATTCCCGGTCATCCGGGGGATCCAGCTTGCTCCAGCCTTTGAACACCGGTGTTGCGCCCAGCCAGGGCAGATCATAAGTGTCCACCATATACGCCATGGTCCGCGAGATGTCGCCCTTGACCTGCTCGGGCGGCTCAAAAAACTGTGCGCTTTCACGGATCCCGCAATCATCGGCGCCCGTCGTGTCGCTGAGGTTTTCATAACGGGCATTCCGTCGCCGCATTTCCACGCGGGTTCTCACCGGCACCATGTTGTGGAGGTCGGAGGTGATCTGCCGGTAGCGGTTATCCTGCCGGCACTGGGATGTGGTCCCACAATCCAGGGCGGTGCGGATGTCTGCCAGTGGATAGACGTAACCGTCGGTCATCACGAACCCTTTGCCGGTAAACGGCGCGTTGCAGAAGAACGAAGAGCCGCCCTCGGAGTAGAGGTTACCCCAGAATTCGTTGTCAATGACGGTTTGAGGATCGCTGAAGCGTGTGTTCTGGGCTACCACCAGGCTGGTGGCAAGAGCGAAAGTCAGAGCAGTCGAGAGTGCAATTGTTTTTTTCATGGGACCGTTATACCTCACAGCACAGGCCATACGCCGTGGCCAGCCAGACGGCTGGTTGATGGCAAAATGAACAGTTCGCCGAAATTATGACGAACTGTTCAGTCTTTACTGTGAATTATGGCACAGAGCCCGTGCGGCAAAGCGCACAACGGTGAGAGAGATGTGTCTATTTGTTAACCGGTTAACGCTTTATTTCAGTTTGTTACGAATGTTCTGATACCCGGTTTTCAGGTCTTCGCCCAGTTTCTGTGCGGTTTCTCTTGCTTCGTGACTGGCGTCTTCAGCGTCATGACGAATCTGGTCCAGTTTTGAGCGAAAACGGTCCCAGTCCTGCTCAAGGTCATCCCATTCATCTTTTACATCTTCCCGGGCCAGGTGCAGCTGGACACGCGCTTCGTCCCGGTATTGCTTGATTTTATCGGACAGCTTGTTGAAATCGTCTTGCAGACTCATGATTTTTCTCCTTCCCTGATGATTTGGTGTGTCTACAATGCGCCCGAACGTGAAAAAGTGTCAAGACCCCGATCGGGCTCCGTTGCCGCAGGTTGATTCAGGTCAGTCTGCCCGATTAGCCCGCGGACAGGACTACCGAGAGGTCACGAAGATGATGCCAGGGGGAAAGGTCGTCAAACCCTTTGGCCGCCCGGTCTGTCTGGCTGCAGAGGTTGAGGGCCTGGTGTAGCTGGGGCAGAGCCAGTCGACGGGCCGCCTGCTGCACGGCAGAGGCGCGTTTGGGCTGGAAAACGCCTCGTTTTTTCAGAAAGCCGGCGGGATTTTCACCTCGGGGCAGGGAGGTCTTGAGCTCAATGACCAGGTGCAGGTCGCGAACCAGAACGGTAAGCAGGCCCAACGGGTTTTCACCTTCCTGTTCCAGGACGCCGATCATCCGGCCGGCGTGCACGGCCTTTCCTGACAGAAGCTCTGTCACCAGTTCAAAGCCGTTGAACCGCGCGCTGTCCTGCACAGCCTGCTCAACGGTTTCCTCATCGATGGACTTGCCGTTGGTGAGCAAGGCCAGTCGGTCGAGTTCCTGGCTGGCGGCCAGCAGATTTCCCTCGAGTCGTTCGGCCAGAATCTCCAGGGCTCCCCGGGTCAGCGTCAGCCCCCTGGCGGTAGCTCTCTGTTGCAGCCATCCGGGAAACTTGTCGGCGTCTACCGGCCAGACCGGAATATGAACACCGTGGCCCTGGAGCTCCTTGTACCATTTGCGTTTGGTTTCGGCCGCATCCAGCCTGGCGCTGATCAGCAGCAGAACCACATCTTCCGGTGGCGACTGAAGCACCTGTTCCAGAACCCGGCGGCCGTCGCCCAGTTTGCCGGTCGGTAGATGAATCTCGATGCGCCGCTTTTCGGCAAACAGCGACAGGGCGTTGCACTCGTCGGCCACCGTATTCCAGTCCAGCTGATTGTCGGCATGGAACGTCAGGCGGTCCAGGTAGCCGGCGTTGCGGGCTGCAGCGCGGATCTGGTCACAACACTCCTGAACCAGCAGGGGCTCATCACCTGAAATCAGATAAACCGAGGCCAGGCCTTTCTTCAGCAGTTGCGGGAGTTGGCCAGGCTGGGTTTTCATGGTGATTCCGGTGTGCCGTCGCCGGCCGTGTGTGCTTGTTTCAGAAGATTGATGCGCTGCCGGGACATTGGTGCCAGACGGAATATCACCTGTTGGGCAAGGCGGTCTCCGAGTTGTTGCCGCAGTTCATCCTCCTCCCGCTGTTTGGCGAGCACGTTGGTCTCGTCGTAGCGGTAGGTTTCGGTGGCACTGAGCTCGGTGGTGGTGATCAATGGCATCTGATCCCTGGTGAACAGTTCCATGGCCACCGTATGCCGGAGAATATACTCCGCAGCCGCCGCCTGAGCGGTAATCGCAGATGCCCGGCGGTCCTGTTGGTAGTCGGTCAGCCGCAGCAGGTAGTCTGCGTTTTCACGCGAGCTTAGCTCGATGCCTCCCAGTTGCAATTGCTCCCGCAGTGACCGGCAAAATTGCCCGGGCATGGAGCCTGCGCAGTCGATGGCCAGCGGCTGAAGGGCAGCCGGCACCGGAGAACTGCCCCGTAACTGGAAACCGCAACCGCTCAGTGTGAGCAGCGTGGCAAGAACCGCCAACCGGCCAAGCTTGGTCCATTCAGGGGCAGGGCCGGTCATTTTAGTTGGCCACCACGTTAACGAGCTTGCCCGGTACGACAATCACTTTGCGCACGGTCTTGCCGTCGGTGAAGCGCATAACGTTCTCGTTTTCCAGGGCAAGCTTTTCCAGATCCGCTTTACCGATGTCGGCAGGCACGTTTTCTTTGGCGCGCACCTTGCCATTCACCTGCAGGACCACTTCAAGCTCACTGCGAACCATGGCGTTTTCATCGGCTTCCGGCCAGGTGGCATCGACCACCGGTTCGGAGTGACCGAGGGTCTGCCACAGGTTATGGCAGATATGCGGTGCTATCGGAGACAGCACCAGCACGGCTGTGTCGAAGGCTTCCTGGCGCACGGCGCGGCTCTGGGGCTCGTCGTCACCCAGACGGCCCACCTCGTTAAGGAGTTCCATGACCGCGGCAATGGCGGTATTGAACGTCAGCCGGCGGCTGATGTCGTCACTGACCTTGGCAATGGTTTCGTGGGTCTTGCGGCGCAGGTCTTTCTGGGCACTGTTCAGCGTGCCAGCTTCCACGGCCGGTGCCGGGCCACTGCCTACGTGTTCGTTGACCATCCGCCACAAACGTTTCAGGAAGCGGTGGGCGCCTTCCACACCACTGTCGGACCATTCCAGGGATTGCTCCGGTGGCGCCGCGAACATCATGAACAGCCGCACGGTGTCGGCGCCGTGCTGATCAATAATAGCCTGGGGGTCGATGCCGTTGTTTTTGGACTTGGACATTTTGGTGACGCCGCCGATCTCCACCGGCTCGCCGTCTGATTTCAGTACGGCCCGCACCACCTGGCCTTTACCGTCACGCTCGACAGTTACATCGGCCGGGTTGTACCAGGTCTTGCCGCCGTTATCTTCATTCCGGTAGTAGGTCTCGGCCAGCACCATGCCCTGAGTCAGCAGACGCTTGAAGGGCTCGGAGCTGTTCACAAGACCCACATCGCGAAGCAGTTTGTGGAAGAACCGGGCGTACAGCAGGTGCAGAATTGCGTGTTCGATACCACCGATGTACTGGTCAACCGGCAGCCAGTAGTTGGCCGCAGCGGGGTCGAGCATCCCCTTGTCGTAGTTGGGGCTGCAGAAACGCGCGTAATACCAGGATGACTCCATGAAGGTATCGAAGGTGTCGGTTTCCAGGGTCGCCGGCTGGCCGTTATACGTGGTCTTGCACCACTCCGGGTCGGCTTTGAGCGGCGATTGCACCCCGTCCATTTCGACATCCTCGGGCAGACGCACGGGCAGCTGGTCGTCCGGGACCGGCATTTCGGTGCCGTCTTCCAGGGTCATCATCGGAATCGGAGCGCCCCAGTAGCGCTGCCGGGAAACGCCCCAGTCGCGCAGGCGATAATTGACCGTGCGTTTACCAATGCCCTGGGTTTCTAGGTGATCGGCGATGGCCTCGAAGGCTTCATCACTGGTCAGGCCGCTGTACTTTCCGGAGGAGACCAAGACGCCTTTTTCGGTGAAGGGTTCTTCTTGAATATCCAGATCACGGCTGTCGTTGGGCGCGATCACCTGTTTGATCGGCAGCTTGTATTTGACGGCGAATTCGTGGTCACGCTCGTCGTGCCCGGGCACCGCCATAAGAGCGCCGGTGCCGTAATCCATCAGCACAAAGTTGGCCACCCACACCGGAATCTCTTCCTGGGTCAGTGGATGAATGGCGCTGAAACCGGTATCAATGCCCTTCTTTTCCATGGTGGCCAGTTCAGCTTCGGCCACTTTACTGTTGCGGCAATGGTCAACAAACTCGGCGACATCGCGGTGGCGTTCGGCCGCTGCTTTTGCCAAAGGATGTTCCGCAGCCACCGCCATGTAGCTGACTCCCATCAGGGTGTCGGGGCGAGTGGTGTACACGGTCAGGCCGCCGTCCTGTTCTTTCAGCGGGAACGTCAGTTCGGTACCCACCGATTTACCAATCCAGTTGCGCTGCATGGTCTTGACCTGTTCCGGCCAGCCTTCCATGTCGTCCAGATCGTTCAGCAGCTCATCGGCGTAATCAGTGATGCGGATAAACCACTGGGGAATTTTCTTTTGTTCCACCAGGGCACCTGATCGCCAGCCCCGGCCATCAACCACCTGTTCGTTGGCCAGCACCGTCTGGTCTACCGGGTCCCAGTTGACGGTCGACATCTTTTTGTAGACAAGGCCCTTTTCGTACAAACGCGCGAAGAACCACTGTTCCCAGCGGTAATAATCCGGGTCGCACGTTGCCAGTTCCCGGCTCCAGTCATACCCGAAGCCCAGTTGCTTGAGCTGCTTTTTCATGTACTCGATGTTGGAGCGAGTCCAGGTCGCCGGCGCAGACTTGTTGGCAATCGCGGCGTTTTCGGCGGGCAAGCCAAACGCATCCCAGCCCATCGGCTGCATCACGTTCTTGCCCTGCATACGCTGGTAGCGGGAGATTACGTCGCCAATGGTGTAGTTGCGAACGTGGCCCATGTGCAGTTTGCCGCTGGGATAGGGAAACATGGACAGGCAGTAATACTTGGGCTTGCCCGGCTCTTCCCTGACCTTGAAGGTCTCGTTGGTTTCCCAGAAATTGCGGGCGGTCTGTTCTACTTCACCTGGGTTGTATTGTTCGTCCATTCCTGCCATTGCCAAAAGTACCCTGTGTGAAAAGGATGTTCGAAAAGGCCGAACATTCTAACGCACACGCGGCGTAACAGGTAGTCTGCCAATTTTGCGGGTTTGTGCCAGACTGAGAGACAGGTGCAAGGTGTAATTTAAGGAGCCGAAATGACCGAGCCAGAACGCAGTCACCTGTCCGGAAAAGCCCTGGATGTCTACGACCGGATGCTTGAGCGAGTGCAGACACGCCTGCGCGAGCTTCAGCAAACTTCGTTGCAGACGCTGGAGGAGGAAGTACAGAAAGCGATTGAAGTCGAGTACGAGCTTGAAGAAATGACTCGCGAGGAAGCGGATCTGCTGGGAGCCTACCTGCAGCGTGACCTGGAGCACCTGCTGCATTTTGTGGAAGAAACCGGTGAAGGGTTGGGCGAGTGGTTGCAGGTAGATATCGCTCTGCTTGAGCATACGCTCGCTGACCGGTTGCTTTCGGTGGCAGACCAGACCCTGGTTGATACCCTTGAGCTCAGGCAGAAGCTCGAGAACCAGGAGGTCAGCCATTATATCTCCGGTGAAGTGGCGACGGCGGGTATGTTCCGGTGCATGAATTGCAGCCATATGCTTTGCCTCACCCGTACCAGCCACCTCCACCCCTGCGAAGCTTGTGGTTCCCACTACTTCGAGCGGGTAACCAGCCGCTGGCCACAGAAGGACAGCTGATGTGAACACCGGGCCGGTGAGGGACCTGGTTTCATCAGCCCGGTGTTCAGTTTTTCGGGATAACACGCTCCCGAACAAAGACAATGAGTATTACGGCCAGGGTGAGCACCGGCCATGAGCCGGTTTGCATATAGGGCGTGCTGCCGGAGGCGGTGAATGCCTCACCGGTAAGCACCCTGCGCTCGAACTGCGGGATACGTTCGGTAATCTGTCCCTTGTGATTGATGATCGCCGTCACCCCGTTGTTGGTGCCTCGCAGCATATATCGCCCGGTTTCCAGCGCGCGCATACGGGCGATCTGCAGATGTTGCAGCGGGCCGATGGAATCGCCGAACCAGCCGTCATTACTGATGGTCAGCAGCAGATCCGTGTTGCGGGCGTTGAACGCAACGAAATCAGGGTAGGCAACTTCATAGCAGATGTAGGGGGTGACTTTCAGGCCATTGGCGACCAGTGGAGACTGATATTTGGGGCCTGGAGTGAAGCTGCTCATGGGCAAATCGAAAAAACCGATCAAGCCACGTAGCAAGCCCTGCAGTGGCACGTACTCGCCAAAGGGCACCAGTTTCTGTTTGTGATAGATACCTTCGCCATTGCCGATGGCCATGATGCTGTTGTGGAAGGTGTTGTCTTCAATCTTCGGGCTGTAGCCGTACCAGGGGATGCCGGTGATCAGGGTGCTGTTATCGCCCAGTTGTGTGCGGATGTGCTCAATGATCTGGCCGGCCTGGTCCTGGGGGATGGGGATTGCGGTTTCCGGCCAGAGAATCAGGTCGGTCTGCCAGTGATCTTCGGTCATGCCAAGGTAGGTGACGATCTGGTCTCGCAAAAAATCCGGGTCCCATTTGATCTGCTGGGGAATGTTGCCCTGCATTGCCGCAAAACTGATGGGCTTTTCGCTCAGTTCGGTCCACTCGGCTTTGTTCAGCGTGGGGGCAATCAGCCAGGGCAGCAGGGCGGCAAACATGGCAATTGCCGCCGTCGCCTTCCTTCCCGAGTTAACCAGCCACCAGGCACCGTAAGCTGCCACCGCGGTGAGGGTTACCCAGAAGGTGATGCCATGCACACCGGCAAGTGGCGCCAGACCCGCCAGTGGCCCGTCGGTGTGCGCGGTGCCCAGGTAGAGCCAGGGAAATCCGGTTAAAAGCCAGCCGCGCAGCCAGTCGCCCAGTATCCAGATGGCCGGAAACAGCAGCAGGCGCCGTGGCGCGCTGTCTTTCGCCAGTTTGCCCCAGAACCAGAAGGCAAGCCCGTGGAACAGGGCCAGTCCTGCGATGAAAATAACCATCAGCACGATGGCCAGGGGCACGGAGGTGTTACCGTGTTTGCTGATGCTGATGTAAATCCAGCTGGCACCGGAAGCAAACAGCCCCAGGCCTGTCAGCCAGCCCGACCGGAATAGCCTGGAGGGCGCCTGATGAACGGTAACCAGCAGGATCAGAAAGATGGATACCGGCCCCAGCCACCAGAGGTAAAACGGAGAAAAGGTCAGGGTTTGCAGGGCGCCGGCAATCACAAGAATGGCGGCGCTGGACCATTTTCCGGTGGCGAGCGGGGTTTTCAGTGGCGGGTATTCTGGGTCATGACTCACTGCGGGTTACCTGCAACAGACGGATGACTCGGTTATCGGCGTTGGCAATAGTAAACTGCAAGCCGCCAAATTCAACCGTTTCACCCCGTCTGGGCAGATGACCGAACTCTTTCAGGACCAGGCCGCCGATGGTGTCGAACTCCTCTTCATCCATATCGGTCTCGAAGAATTCGTTGAAATCGTCGATGGAGGTGACTGCCTTGACGGCAAAACTGCCATCGCCACGGGCCTTGATGTGGGTTTCTTCATCGAAATCGTGTTCGTCTTCGATTTCCCCGACAATCTGTTCCAGAACGTCCTCGATGGTAATCAGGCCAGCTGTCCCGCCGTACTCATCCACCACGATGGCCATGTGGTTTCGGTTTTCCTTGAACTCTTTCAGCAGCTGGTTGAGGCGCTTGCTTTCCGGCACGAAGGTGGGCGGGCGCAGGATTTCGCGAATCCGGTTCCAGTTCAGGTCGTTGTTCAGTGCGAGGGGCAGAAGATCTTTGGCCAGCAAAACGCCGATAACGTCATCCTGGCTTTCGCCGATGACCGGGAAACGGCTGTGGGCGGAGGCGATGATTTCGGGCAGGAATTCTTTGGGCTCCTGAGAGGCCTTGACGGTGATCATCTGGGAGCGGGGAATCATGATTTCATCCACCCGCATATCGATCACCTGCATGGCACCTTCAATGATGCTCATGGAATCGGCATCAACGATGCTTTGGGATTCAGCATCCCGCAGGATTTCCAGCACGTCCTCGACGGACTCAGGCCCGCTGGAAAAGGCCTGTGATATACGCTCCAGCCAGGACTTGCTGCCCTGGCTGCGACTCGACTGGTCGTCGCTCATGAGTCTGGTTCCGTTTCCTCTGCTTCGTAAGGGTTCGCAAAGCCGAGCTGCGCCAGCAGCTTGACCTCGAGGGCTTCCATGACCTCGGCATCGTGGTCTTCGATATGGTCGAAGCCCTGCAGGTGCAGCATACCGTGCACCACCATGTGGGCCCAGTGGGCGACAGGAGGCTTGCCTTGCGCTTGCGCCTCCCGTTCAACAACCGGTGCGGAAATCACGAGATCTCCTGCTAATGGCACCGTTATACCCGCTGGTGCTTCAAATGGGAAGGACAAAACATTGGTCGGTTTGTCCTTGCCACGGTAGTGGTGATTCAGTTCGCGACTCTCGTCGTCACCGACAATACGGATGGTTACTTCGGTCGGATTGTCGCCCTGCCAGGCCTTTTCCGCCCATGTTTCAAGCAGGCCGGCATCCGGGACGCCTGAACCATCAAACGCCTTCTGGATATCTACGGTCACCATACTCATTGGCCCGATTCACTGCCGTTGTCAAAGGCATCATAGGCCTCAACAATGCGCTGAACCAGCGGGTGACGTACCACGTCTTTGGCATCGAAACGGGTAAACCCGATACCCGGCACTTTGCTTAGCACGTTGGCAGAATGTATCAGGCCGGAGTTTTGTCCACGAGGCAAATCCACCTGAGTGGTGTCGCCGGTAATCACCGCGGTGGAGCCGAATCCTATTCGGGTCAGGAACATCTTCATTTGCTCCCGGGTGGTGTTCTGGCTCTCATCCAGAATAATAAACGAATTATTCAGGGTACGGCCGCGCATGAACGCCAGCGGGGCAATCTCGATCACGCTCTTTTCGATCAGGCGAGTGACCTGGTCAAACCCGAGCATTTCGTAAAGCGCGTCGTACAGCGGGCGCAGGTAGGGGTCGACTTTCTGGGCAAGGTCACCGGGCAGGAAGCCCAGCTTCTCGCCGGCTTCCACGGCTGGCCGCACCAGCAGAATCCGCTTCACCTGTTCGTCTTTCAGGGCTTCCACCGCGCAGGCTACCGCCAGCCAGGTCTTGCCGGTACCGGCTGGCCCAATGCCGAAATTGATGTCGTGAGTGCGGATGTTGTGCACGTACTTCTGCTGGTTCCGGCCCCGGGGTTTGGCTGTCAGCTTCGGGGTTTTGATCACCGTCACCTGGCCTTCGTCGTAAGGCACGTCATCCGGCAACCGTTCCAGGCCGGTTTCGCGGATAAACAGGTGTACGGTATCGGGAGAAATGTCGTCGCTGGCCTCGGTTTCCCGGTAAAGATGCCGGATAACCTCCACGGCCGCCGCGACGTTTTCGGTGGCACCTTCCACCCGGAAGTGGTGGCCCCTGCGACCGACTTTCACCTGAAGTCGTTTCTCGACCATTTTCAGGTGTTCATCAAACTGTCCGCACAGGGTGGCCAGGCGGCGCTGATCCACCGGGTGCAGGTCGAATTGTCTGGTATCGTGAGTGTTCAATCTTGCTCCGTTCTGGTTGTTACTCTGGCTTCGGTGCCCGGGCCGGTGTCTAAAACAGCTCCGAATACACGGGAACACCCCGAAGCGAGTTGGGGTAGGCCTCGACGATTTCAACGTCGATGAAATGGCCAACGACTTCCGGATTCTCATGGCGGAAGTTCACAATGCGGTTGTTCTCCGTGCGGCCGGCATACTCACCCGGGTCCTTTTTGGACAAGCCGGTTACCAGAATCCGCTGGGTCGAGCCTACCATCTTCCGGCTGATATCCATGACATTCTGGTTCAGACGGTCCTGAAGAATGCTCAATCTCTGCTTCTTCACATCCATTGGCGTATCGTCCGGCAAATCTGATGCCGGTGTGCCCGGACGGGCGCTGTAGATGAAGCTGAACGACATATCGAAGCCGATGTCGTTAATGAGCTTCATGGTGTCTTCGAAATCCTTGTCGGTTTCGCCCGGGAAGCCAATGATGAAATCTGAGGAAAAGCTGATGTCCGGGCGGATCTTGCGCAACCGGCGCAGTTTGGACTTGTACTCCAGGGCGGTGTGGCCGCGCTTCATGGCCGCCAGAATGCGGTCAGAGCCGCTCTGTACCGGCAGATGCAGGTGGCTGACCAGTTCGGGCACACGCTCGTAAACGTCAATCAGCGCATCGCTGAATTCCACCGGGTGAGAGGTGGTGTAGCGGATGCGGTCGATGCCGTCGATGGTGGCGATCAGTTCAATCAGTTCCGCCAGGTCCATCATGTCGCCGTCGTGGGTTTCCCCGCGATAGGCGTTGACGTTCTGGCCCAGCAGGTTGACTTCCCGCACGCCGAGGGTGGCCAGGTGGGCGACTTCGGCGATGACGTCGTCCGCCGGGCGGCTGACTTCTTCGCCACGGGTGTAGGGCACCACGCAGAAGGTGCAGTATTTGCTGCAGCCTTCCATGATGGAGACGAAGGCGGAGGGGCCGTCGGCGCCGGGCTCGGGCAGGTTGTCGAATTTTTCGATTTCCGGAAAACTGACGTCGACCACGCCGACTCCGTCACCTTTGGTGCGGATTTCGGTGATCATGTCGGGCAGGCGGTGCAGAGTTTGCGGGCCGAAGACCATGTCGACGTAAGGCGCCCGGTCGAGGATGGCCTGGCCTTCCTGGCTGGCGACGCAGCCGCCGACGCCGATAATCAGGTCGGGTTTTTGAGTTTTGAGACGTTTCCAGCGGCCGAGCTGGTGGAATACTTTTTCCTGGGCTTTTTCGCGGATGGAGCAGGTGTTCAGCAGCAGGATGTCGGCGTTGTCCGGGCTGTCGGTCATTTCGACCGCTTCGCCGGTTTTGAGCAGGTCGGCCATGCGGGCAGAGTCGTACTCGTTCATCTGGCAGCCGTGGGTTTTGATGTACAGCTTTTTGGCCATGGGTCTCACGTTATCTGGTGTATGGGCGCCGGGGTGGAGTGGGGCGCAGGCAAAAATGGACTGGGTATTATAGCGGGGTGCTTAATCTTCAACCACCGTTGTCTCGGTATTCCTCATTCTGCTGTGTGCTATCATCCCGGCCTTGGTGCTCGAAGGCTTTCGGGGTTGGCTTTCCAAAAACCGCTACGAGCACATCCATGTGCGCTTCTCTCAGGCCATCCTTGGCCTTCGAAATTTTTGGAAAGCCAACCCCGAAACCCTTCCCGTGTGTTGGCGTGGGATTTCTCGAAAGCCTTGGTTTGGCGAAAATCTCACCGTAACTTGAATGACTTGCGAACATGACCCCCGAACGCCTAGCTCGAATCAAGCAAATCTTGAACACCCGCCAACCCGATCTGCGGGTGCTCACTGATCAGGTACACAAACCCCGGAACCTGTCGGCCATCATCGGCTCCTGTGATGCCTTTGGGCTGGCCAATATGCACGTGGTCTGGCCGAAGGAAGGCTTCCGGGCATTTCGCAAGACCGCCGGGGGCAGTTTTCGCTGGGTGACGACCCACACTCACCCAACCATGGAGGCTGCGGTGACAGAGCTCAAAGCCCAGGGGCACAAACTCTATGCGGCGCAGTTGTCGGATCGGGCGGTGGATTTCCGCGAGGTGGATTACACCGTGCCCTGTACCATCATCATGGGTAACGAGGTGGATGGGGTGAATCCGGTCACGGCCGAGCAGGCGGATGAGCACGTTGTGGTGCCGATGATGGGTATGGTGGAATCGCTGAATGTGTCATCGGCCTGTTCGATTATTTTGTCCGAGGCGCAGCGGCAGCGTCAGCTGGCGGGGATGTTTGATCAGCGGCGGATGCCGGATGATGAGTACGAGCGCCTGTTGTTTTGCTGGTGTCAGCCTACGGTGAAGCGATACTGCGATGACCGCAATCTGCCGTATCCTCCGTTAAATCATGACACTGGTGAGTTGGTGGACGGTGTAGGCTGGATGCAGGAAGTGCGAAAGCTGCGGGCTGAGCGTCCGCGGTGGGACGAGCAACCAGAGAATATGGCGCAGAGCTGATTCGCCAGGGATTCAGCGCTAATATTATGCCGGCGCGGGGTGGGGATTTCTTTTTTCGCCGGAAAAAGATGTCTGAGCGAAGCGAGTTATTTTTCCAAGAAAAAAGAAATCTCCACCCCGCAGCCCGCCACTAGCCTCGGCAGGCTACCGAGGCCAAAATCGACTCTCAGGTCTCCCGGGCCTCAAGATACCGCTGCAGTTGTTCACGCAGGGCTTTGGGCAGGCGGGTGATGGTGAGGGCGTCTTTGTCCCGGTCGTAGTAGACCGCCTGGTTCACCAGGTCGGACGAGAAAGACACACTCATGCCGCCGCCGGAGCCGGCGATGCGCACGAGCTTTTTCACCTTGCGGTGGTCCGGGTGCAGAACGCCGTTTTCCGGCAGTTCGGCGTTTTCGCTGGCAAACTCCTTGAAGCGCTGGGGCTGGCTTTCGTCCAGGTAGTTGGACAGGGCTTCGATTTCCACGGGCTCGCCCAGGGCGTGCTGGTCTTTGCAGAATTCGTAGGCTTTGGCGCGTACCTCGCCGGCTTTTTCCGGTTCGCTGGATTTGGCAAAGGATTCCACCGCGTCCAGAAAGGTCATGGTTTCTTTTTCTACATCGACGCTGTTGGTGAAGGCGCACAGGCGGATGAAAAGTTCTCCCGGCTCGCCGGTACCGCGGCCGTGGACGAGGGTCATGTAGTTTTCGCTGCCATTGCCGTTGCGCCAGTCGTCGAGTTCGATGCGCACCGCCAGGTTCAGGCGCGACAGGCTGAGCACGTCGGTGGCATCCAGTTTCTGGCTCCCGTCAAAACGCATGGCGCTGTCGGTTTCCAGCACGTACAGGTACACCACCTCGGCGTCGGCCAGGGCGTCGTGGACAATCATCAGGTGGCCGTCGAATTCTTCCTGGCTGCCGGTCAGCAGTTCCTGCCACTGGCCGAACAGGCGGTCGGTCATGGCGGCGAAGCTTTGTTTTTCTTCGAGATAGTCTTTCAGCCAGGCGCTGAACGGGCTTTCGCCAATCTCGTCTGAGAAGCGGCCGTATTTCTTGCCGGGCTTGCTGTTGAACAGGCGCTTCATCTGCTTGTGTAGGGCTTCGTAATCGCCGCCGGGTTCCTGCAGGGCTTCGCCGGCCATGAGGCGAGCGGGTTGGCCCGGCTGGTATTGACTGGCGAAGGCGGTGCGCAGGTGTTTGATGGCCATGGGTCAGCTCCTGTCAGATGAGGTCGGCTTGGCGGAGCGTGATTGTGCCATGGATTGCAGAGAAAGAAACCCCGGCGCCGATATCAGGGTCGCGCCGGGGTTTGTCAGGGCCGTGACAGGGTCAGATTCGCTTGCTGCGGATCAGCTCCTGGGCCAGTGCCGACACGGCGTCGGGAATGTCGGTGTCGTTCTCGGCATGGGCAGTGGCGTTGGCAATGTCGGAACCCAGATTGACGGCAATGGCCACCAGCCCGTGAGCGGTCAGCAATTGCGCAACCCGCCGGCGTTCGTCGGCGTCGCCGGCGTTTTCTTCGGTGACGACCACGGCGGTTTTGCCCTGGTCAAACAGCGCGCGCTCAACTGCCAGCGCCAGCTCCGGCCCGTGCTTGCCATTGCAGGCGATGATGGCCGGTTTCTGGGCCAGGCGTCGTGCCCGTTCTTCGTTGGTGACCGGGTCCAGGGATTCCAGGCCATCGGCCAGGCCGGCGATCATGCCCGCCCCGATGGTCACGTTGGTCAGGCGGTCAATGACAATGAAACTGCCGGTAGCGTGATTGCGCTGATAGGCGTCGAACGCGATGGGCTGGTTCAGTGTCAGCTCGCACAAGCCGATTTCGTTCAGTGCCAGCTGGCTGGGGTTGGCCTGTTGCTCCAGAGTGTTTACATCGGTCTGGTGGTGAATTTTCTTCACCGTGCCCGAAGTAAAGGTAGGGCCAAGCTTGATGTCGTACAACCGACCGGTCTCCAGCGGTGCGTCGGTCATCCAGACGATGTTCGCGTTGAACCGGTTGTGGACCTCAGGCTCGTCTTCAGCTTTCACCAGCATATCGCCACGGCTGATGTCGATTTCATCTTCCAGCGTCAGGGTCACCGCCTGGTCGATGTAGGCTTCATCCAGGTTGCCGTCAAAGGTTACGACTTCCTTTACTTTACTGGTGCGCCGGGAGGGCAGGGCCATGACCGCGTCGCCAGGACGGATCACGCCGGAGGCAATGGTGCCGCAGAAGCCGCGAAAGTTCAGGTTCGGGCGGGTGACGTATTGCACCGGGAAGCGGAAATGTTCCAGGTTTTTGTCCCGGGAGACTTCCACGGTTTCCAGAATTTCCATCAGCGGCTGGCCGGTAAACCAGGGGGTGTTCTCGCTTTTGCTGACGACGTTGTCCCCGTCCAGGGCCGAGATCGGCACGAACCGGATGTCTTTCAGGCCCAGTCGAGAGGCGAAGGCCAGGTAGTCGTCGCGGATTTCGTTAAAACGCTCCTCCCTGAAATCCACCAGGTCCATTTTGTTCACAGCGACCACGATGTGCCGCAGGCCCAGCAGAGAGGCAATGTAGGAGTGGCGACGGGTCTGGGTGAGCACGCCGTGGCGGGCGTCGATCATCAGGATGGCCAGCTGCGAGGTGGACGCGCCCGTGGCCATATTACGGGTGTACTGTTCGTGACCCGGGGTGTCAGCGATGATGAATTTGCGCTTGTCGGTACTGAAATACCGGTAGGCGACATCAATGGTGATGCCCTGCTCCCGCTCGGCCTGAAGGCCATCGACCAGAAGCGCCAGGTCCAGTTTTTCGCCGGTGGTGCCCATTTTGGCGCTGTCGCTTTGCAGGCTGGCCATGTGATCTTCGTAGATCATCTTGGTGTCGTGCAGCAGGCGGCCAATGAGCGTGCTCTTGCCGTCGTCCACGCTGCCACAGGTCAGCAGGCGCAGAAGCTCTTTGTTTTCGTGTTGCTTCAGGTAGGCCTGAATATCTTCCGCAATCAGATCAGACTGGTGTGACATCTTAGAAATACCCTTCCCGCTTTTTCTGTTCCATGGAGCCCGCTGAGTCGTGGTCGATCACCCGGCCCTGCCGCTCTGAACTGGTGGCCAGCAGCATCTCCTGAATAATATCGGGCAGCGTGTTGGCTTCAGACTCGATGGCACCGGTAAGGGGGTAGCAGCCCAGGGTTCGGAAGCGCACCGACTTCATCATTGGCTTTTCGCCCTCCTTCAGGGGCATCCGGTCGTCGTCCACCATGATCAGAGTGCCGTCACGTTCCACCACCGGGCGCACTGCGGAATAGTACAGCGGCACGATATCGATGTTCTCAAGATAGATGTACTGCCAGATGTCCAGTTCCGTCCAGTTGGAAAGCGGGAATACACGAATGCTTTCACCCTTGTTGACCTTGCCGTTGTAGATGTTCCACAGCTCCGGGCGCTGGTTTTTCGGGTCCCAGCGGTGATGCTCGTCCCGGAACGAGTACACCCGCTCCTTGGCCCGGGATTTTTCTTCGTCCCGGCGCGCGCCGCCAAAGGCAGCGTCGAACTTGTATTTGTCGAGGGCCTGCTTCAGAGCCTGGGTTTTCATGATGTCGGTGTGCTTGGCACTGCCGTGGCTGAACGGCCCGACACCCTGTTTTACCCCTTCCTGATTGGTGTGCACAATCAGATCCAGCCCGAATTTTTCCGCCACGTTATCCCGGAAGGTGATCATGTCACGGAATTTCCAGGTGGTATCAACGTGCAGCAGGGGAAACGGTGGCTTGCCGGGGTAAAACGCTTTCAGGGCAAGGTGCAGCATAACGGCAGAGTCTTTGCCGATGGAGTAGAGCATGACCGGATTGTCAAACTCGGCGGCCACTTCCCGGATAATGTGGATGCTCTCGGCTTCCAGCTGTTTGAGATGCGTGAGGTTGTATGTGGTCATGTTCATCCGTTGCCATGAAGGCCAAAGTGAAGGCTGTAATTTGGATGAACCACTATAGCAGAGCGCGTTAGGGTATAAGAAGGAGTGCTGTAAGAATTTCAGGTTCTAATAATATAGCCGCCCCTGGCTCCCGGTGTCCGTCAATGATCCTGGTTGCCTGCCTCGACGTGCGCGCTGTTCAGTGCGCGTCATCAGAAGGGTTGCGTGCATCGGACAACAACTTCGCTACATAACGGTCGACGTAGTCAAAGCCGTTGCCTTCGAATTCACTGAACTGTATGCCGATCTGGAATTCGTCACGGGCAATACGGCGCATATGCACAATGTTGCCATCGGCGCGCACGGTGACCGGTTGTGTTGCCAGCACCGGCACCGTGAATCGGGTTTTTACTTCAATCCAGTGCCCGGGCGCGGGCGTTTTCAGCCCGGGAATCAGTTGCTTGACCGTTTCCTGATTGCACGACAGCATCACCCCGGAGCGCGACAGGTTGGACACTTCGCAGGTCAGGCAGCAGCCATCGGGCTTCTCGATGCTGATGTTTGTTGAAACGTCCACCCGTTGCTGGTTGCGCAGGTTGGATTTGGCGGCAAGCGGTTTCATGTGAACTCGTCTGGCATGTGTGGTTTTAAAAGAAGTTGCTTGTCCCATAGTCGCCTTCCAGAAAAACGGATTAACGACACCGATTTTAGGTGGTTAAAAAATGATCGGCAAGAAAGTCCGCCGTATATTGTGGCAGGTTTGCGACAAGTTTCTGAACACAGTGTCACAATTTCCGCAGGAGATTTGATCCGGGTCAGGTGTTTTAGCGAGGGGGAGGCTGCGTTGCAGCTGCTGCAGTTCGACCGGGGCTGAGGTAAAATCGCTGGCAACATTCATCGGGAGCTTGGGCTCCGGACACCCTGCAGGCTTTTATGACCGAAAAAACGCAAAACGTACCCCAGAGCGGCAAGGTGGGCTTCATCAGCCTTGGCTGCCCTAAGGCCCTGGTAGACTCTGAACGTATCCTGACCCAGCTTAGGCTGGACGGTTACGATGTCGTGCCCACCTATAACGATGCCGACATTGTTGTCGTAAACACGTGCGGCTTTATTGACGCGGCCAAGCAGGAGTCCCTGGACGCCATCGGTGAGGCCATTAACGAGAACGGCAAGGTGATCGTGACTGGTTGCATGGGTGTGGAAGCGGAGCGTATTCGCGAAACCCATCCGGGCGTGCTCGCGGTCTCTGGTCCCCATGCTTACGAAGAGGTGGTAGGTGCCGTTCACCAGTATGTGCCACCCCAAAAAGAGCATGATCCGTTTGTAGACCTGGTGCCTCCCCAGGGAGTGAAGCTTACACCGCGCCACTATGCCTACCTGAAGATTTCGGAGGGGTGCAATCATCGGTGTACCTTCTGCATCATTCCCTCTATGCGGGGCGACCTGGTAAGCCGGCCGATTGGTGACGTCATGGATGAGGCCCAGCGGCTGGTGGATGCCGGGGTTAAGGAAATCCTGGTGATTTCCCAGGACACCTCCGCCTACGGCGTGGACATCAAATATCGCACCGGCTTCTGGCAGGGCCGTCCGCTGAAAACCAGAATGCAGGCGCTGTGTGAAGCCCTGGGCGAGATGGGCGTTTGGGTGCGCCTGCACTATGTCTATCCCTATCCCCATGTAGACGACATCATCCCGCTGATGGCCGAAGGCAAGATCCTGCCGTACCTGGATATTCCGTTCCAGCACGCCAGCCCGAAGGTGCTGAAAGCGATGAAGCGCCCGGCGCACGACAGCAAGACCCTGGAGCGCATCCGTAAATGGCGGGAAATCTGCCCGGAACTGACCATTCGTTCCACCTTCATCGTCGGCTTTCCGGGTGAAACGGAAGAAGACTTCCAGTACCTGCTGGACTGGCTGGACGAGGCGCAATTGGACCGTGTGGGTGCCTTCACCTACAGCGCGGTGGAAGGAGCGCCGGCCAATGAACTTGAAGGGGCTGTGCCCGAAGAGGTCAAAGAGGAACGCCTGGCTCGCTTCATGGCCAAGCAGGCAGAAATATCGTCGGCTCGACTGCAGGCCAAGATCGGTAAGACCATTGATGTGCTTATCGATGAGGTTGATGAGGAAGGTGCGATTGGTCGCTCGAAGGCTGATGCGCCAGAGATAGATGGCATGGTCTACCTGAACGATGAAACCGACCTGGTTCCCGGTCAGATTGTACAGGCTGTTGTAGAGCATACCGATGAGCATGATCTCTGGGCGCGTTTGATCTGACTTTGGCGTGGTCCTGGCAGACGATTGTTCAAGCGTTTGGCAGGGTGGGTTTGGGCCCCCTTCACAAAAATCTCGGAGGCCATGGATGGCCGGAGCGAAGCGCCACATGGATGTGCCGCAAGGAGCGTTTTTTGGGAAGGGGGCCCAAACCCACCCCTCCCAAAACTCGACAGGCTAGGGCCGAAACAAAACGGCCCACACCAAAGCCAAAACTTAACCGCCAAGCTTGCGAACGAGAATCTCGTTGAACAGCTTGGGGTTGCCCTGGCCCTTGGAGGCCTTCATCAGCGGCCCCATGAAACCACCCAGCATCTTCTTGCGCTTCTTCGGATCTTCCTCGCCCTGATATTGCGCCACCTGATCCGGCATACCGGCCAGAACCTCATCCACCATGGCCTCCAGAGCGCCGGTGTCAGACACCTGCTTCAGCCCCTTGGCCTCGATGATGGCGTCCACATTATCGTTCTCGCCGGTCCAGAGCGCCTCAAACACCTTCTTGGCGCCGGAGGAAGAGACCGTGTTGTCGGCAATCCGTACCACCAGATCACCCAACTGGGCACCGGAGATAGGCGACTCGGCAACGGCCTTCTCCTCGGCATTCAGGCGCGCCGAGAACTCGCCCTGAATCCAGTTGGCGGCCAGTTTGGCATCTTTGCCGTGTGCCACGGTGTCTTCGAAGAACGCGGCCAGCCTGGCGTCTGCAGACAGAATGCCGGCGTCGTAATCGTTCAGACCGTACTGCTCCTTGAAACGGGCGCGGCGGGCGTCGGGCAGTTCCGGCAGGCGAGCGCGGGCGTCTTCGATGAAGGCGTCGTCGATGTCTACCGGCAGCAGGTCCGGGCAGGGAAAGTAGCGGTAATCGTTGGCTTCTTCCTTGCTGCGCATGGAGCGTGATTCGTCCCGGTCGCCGTTGTACAGCCGGGTCTCCTGAGTAATGCTGCCGCCATCTTCCAGAATATCCATCTGCCGCTCCACTTCGTGGGCGATGGCCTGTTCCATGAACCGGAACGAGTTCAGGTTCTTGGTCTCGGTGCGGGTGCCCAGAGTGTCGCTGCCTTTGGGTTTCAGGGAAATGTTCACGTCAAAGCGCATGGAGCCCTGAGACATATCGCCATCGCAGATACCCAGCGATGTCACCAGGCTGTGCAGCTTCCTGGCAAAGGCCACGGCCTCTTCGGCGCTGTTCATGTCCGGCTCGGTGACCACCTCGATCAGCGGCGTGCCGGCCCGGTTCAGATCGATGCCGGTCATGCCGTGGTAGTCCTCGTGCAGGGATTTGCCGGCGTCTTCTTCCAGGTGCGCGTGATGGATGCGCACGCGCTTGCTGCTGCCGTCGGCCAAATCGATATCTACATGGCCGGGGCCCACGATGGGCAAAGCCAGCTGGGTCGTCTGGTAGCCCTTGGGCAGGTCCGGATAGAAATAGTTTTTCCGCTCGAACACCGAGCGGCGGCCGATCTCGGCATTGGTGGCCAGGCCGAACATCACGGCATAGCGAAACGCCTGCTCGTTGGGCACCGGCAGGGTGCCCGGCATGGCCAGGTCCACGGCGTTGGCCTGGGTGTTGGGCTCGGCACCATAAGCGGTGCTGGAGCCGGAGAAAATCTTGGTCTGAGTCGCGAGCTGAACATGAATTTCCAGCCCGATCACGATATCCCACTGCATCTGTTGGTCTCCTGGTCCGGGCTTATTTCGGTTCACGCTGGTGCCAGTCGGTCACCTGCTGGAATTGATGGGCGGCGTTCAGCAAACGGGCCTCGGAGAAGTAATCCCCGATCATCTGCAGCCCCACCGGCAGCCCATCAACAAAACCGGCCGGTACCGACATGGCCGGAATGCCTGCCAGGTTGATGGCGATGGTGAAGACATCTTCCAGGTACATAGATACCGGATCGGTGGTTTTCTCGCCCTGAACGAACGCGGGTGACGGAGTCACCGGACTCATCAGGATGTCGACTTCCTTGAAGGCGTTGATGAAATCCTGCTGAATCAGCCGGCGCACCTTCTGCGCTTTCAGGTAATAGGCATCGAAATAACCGGCAGACAGGGCATAGGTGCCCACCAGAATCCGACGCTTCACCTCGCCGCCAAACCCTTCAGCCCGGGTGCGGGTGTACATATCCGCCAGGTCTTTCGGATTCTCACAACGATAGCCGTAACGTGCGCCGTCAAAACGGGAGAGATTGGCGGAGGCCTCAGCGGGGGCAATTACATAATAGGCCGCGATGGCCAGCTTCGCGTTCGGCAGGGAAACCTCCTTTACGGTGGCCCCCAGCTTTTCGTATTCCCGGATCGCGTTACGAACCTGCTCTTCCATGGCCGGAGACAGTTGATCGCTGAAATACTCCTTCGGCAGGCCGATCTTCAGGCCCTTCAGTGGCTCGTTCAACGTGGCGGTGTAATCCGGCACTTCCCGGTCGATGCAGGTGGAATCCTTCGGATCGTGCCCCGCCATCACATTCAGCATCAACGCCGCGTCCTCCGCCGTGCGCGCCATCGGCCCTCCCTGGTCCAGAGAAGAGGCAAAGGCAATCATCCCGTAACGGGACACCCGGCCATAGGTTGGCTTCAGCCCGGTAATGCCACATAACGCCGCGGGCTGGCGGATAGAACCCCCGGTATCCGTGCCAGTGGCCGCCGGCACCAGCCGAGCTGCAATCGCAGCCGCTGAACCACCGGAAGAGCCGCCCGGCACCCGCTTGTCTCCGCTGGACAGGCCCCAGGGGTTGGTCACCGGGCCATAAAAGCTCGATTCATTGGACGACCCCATGGCGAATTCGTCCATGTTGGTCTTGCCCAGGCACACCGCGCCAGCCGCCTTGAAGTTAGCGGTCACCGTGGCATCGTAGGGCGGCACGAAGTTGTCCAGCATTCTGGAGCCGCAGGACGTACGAACACCGCTGGTGCAAAAAATGTCCTTGTGGGCAAACGGAACCCCGGTCCACACCGTCGCCTTGCCCGCAGCGCGCATCTCGTCGGCGGCTTTCGCCTCGGCCAGCGCCTGCTCGTCGGAAATGGTAATAAAGCTGTTGTAGTTGCCGTCTTCGGTCTTCAGACGGTCCAGGAACTGCTGCGTCAGCTCCACACTCGACACCTTGCCGCTCTCCAGCTCTCTGGATAGCTCTGCTACAGACTTGTTATGCATGATAAATCCCGAAATCTCTGATGGACGACCAAATCACTCAATAACCCTGGGTACCAGATACAACCCATCCTCGGTGGCCGGCGCAATCGCCTGGAACGCCTCCCGCTGATTGGTTTCGGTCACCACATCCGGCCGCAGCTTCTGCACTGCATCCAGCGGATGCGCCATGGGCTCTACCGACTCGGTATCGGCGGCACTCAACTGATCCACCAGGTCCAGAATATTGCCCAGGTCTTTCTCAAGAGCTGCAACCTGCTCGCTGTCCACCTTAATACGGGCGAGCACGGCAACTTTTTCAATGTCCGCTCGGGAAATGCTCACGTTGCCTCCAAAAGCGTGTGTGAAAACAATTTAATGCAATAATGCCCGGATGGCTGAGCTGGCTTGAGTCCGGTAACACTCTGCCGTCCGGGGATGCCTTGGGGGACTGCTTTCCAAAAATTTGTGGAGCCATGGATGGCGGAACAGAAGCGCCACAGGGATGTGCCGAAGGAGCGGTTTTTGGAAAGCAGTCCCCCAAGGCATCCTTGCATCCATCAAAACAGGCCCGACATATTAGCAGAATCCCACGCAACATTGGCCCCGTATAAAGCTATAAAATGTGCGAATGGTAAGCCCCAAAGCCCCGATGGCGCCTTGCCTGAGTAGGTGCTCACTGCTAAAGTTGCCGCATTCTTTTCCGCAACCGCAACTCTCAGGTTGAAACAACACGAATGTTAATCAAAAGACTCCGAGGCTTATTCTCAAGCGACCTGTCCATCGACCTGGGCACCGCCAACACTCTTATCTACGTACGCGAACGCGGCATTGTCCTGAACGAACCCTCCGTTGTAGCCATACGGACCAACAACTCGCAGAAAATGGTCGCTGCTGTCGGGTCCGAAGCCAAACGTATGCTGGGCCGCACACCGGGCAACATTACCGCCATCCGGCCTATGAAAGACGGCGTGATTGCAGACTTCGTGGTGACGGAAAAAATGCTCCAGCACTTCATCCATAAAGTGCACGAAAACAGCTTTATTACTCCAAGCCCCCGGGTACTGGTGTGTGTACCCAGCAAATCCACCCAGGTAGAACGCAAAGCCATTCGCGAATCAGCGCTGGGTGCAGGCGCGCGGGAAGTCTTCCTGATCGAAGAGCCGATGGCGGCTGCCATTGGCGCCGGCCTGCCGGTGGAAGAAGCCAGCGGCTCCATGATTGTCGACATCGGCGGCGGCACCACCGAGATTGCCATCATCTCCCTGAATGGCATCGTCTACGCTGAATCCGTCCGGGTTGGCGGCGACAAGTTCGACGAGGCTGTCGTTACCTACGTGCGTCGCAACTACGGCAGCCTGATCGGGGATTCCACCGCCGAACGCATCAAGCACGAAATCGGCTGTGCCTACGAAGGCCTTGAAGTGCGCGAAATTGATGTGCGCGGTCGCAACCTGGCAGAAGGCGTGCCCCGGGCCTTCACCCTTAACAGTGAAGAAATCCTCGACGCGCTCCAGGAGTCCCTGGCCCAGATCGTCCAGACCGTGAAAAGCGCGCTGGAGCAGTCTCCACCCGAACTGGCGTCTGACATTGCCGAACGCGGGATTGTACTGACAGGTGGCGGAGCCCTGTTGCGTGGCCTTGATAAACTGATCAGCGAAGAAACCGGCCTGCCGGTCATCATCGCGGAAGACCCGCTGACCTGCGTTGCCCGGGGTGGTGGAAAAGCTCTGGAAGTGATTGATCGCGGTGGCATCGGAATGTTCTCCCAGGAGGGGTAATCCCGTGGGAGGGCTAAGCCATTAAGACCATATTTGTCCAGGGACCGGTACCCGGCTTCCGGCTTTTCCTCGTCATTCTGTTATCGGCAGCGTTGATCGCTGCCGATGCCCGTTTTGACAAGCTGACGGCGGTGCGGAGCACCCTGGCGACCGGCCTGGCACCGGTGTATTGGCTGGGTAATGCCCCGCATTCCTTCGCCGACTGGTTCTCCGGGCTGTTTGTCAGCCGCGATGACCTCCAGCGGGAGAATGAAGAACTCAAAACCCGCCTGTTGATTCTCGAGCGTCGCGCGCTCAAGTATGCGGCACTGGCATCGGAAAACAACGAGCTGCGCCGGCTGCTGAACTCCTCTGAAGTACTGGACGACCGGGTCATTGTTGGCGAAGTCGTGGGTGTGTCGCCCGATCCCTTTTCCCATGAAATCATCATCAACAAAGGTGAGAGCGACGGGCTCACAGCGGGCCAGGCAGTGCTGGATGCGGAAGGCCTGATGGGGCAAATCATCCAGACCAGCCAGTTTACCTCCCGGGTGCTGCTGGTCTCTGACAGCAGCCATGCCGTGCCCGTAGAAGTGGTGCGTAACGGCCTGCGCTCGATTTTGCTGGGTAACGGCGACAGCAATGAACTGGACCTGGTTCATGTGCCGGACACGGCGGATGTCCGCGAAGGGGATATGCTGGTCAGTTCCGGTCTGGGCGGCCGCTTCCCCCGGGGGTATCCGGTAGCGGAAGTCAACGCCATTACCAAAGAGTCCGGAGAGCCTTTCGTCACGATACGGGCCACACCGAAAGCGAGCCTGAACCAGAGCCGCCTGGTGTTGGTGGTATTTCAGCCCGAGCAACGCTCACGGCCGCAAAGCGCACCCGTCGAGCCGGCTGATGAGGAGGCGAACTGATGTTATCGGTAATCAGTTACCCGCTGTTCGCGATTACCGTCGTGTTGTCGCTGGTTTTAAGTATTTCCCTGTTCCCGGTGGACTGGTTCACGTTCCGGCCGGAGTGGCTGGGGCTGATCGTTTTCTACTGGACCTTCCGGGCTCCGGCCCAGTTCGGCATTCTTATGGCCTGGTGCCTGGGATTATTGCTGGACATACTGGAATCCACGCCCCTGGGGGTGAATGCCATCGGTATGGCGCTCATCGCCTTCCTCGTGTTGACCATTCATCAACGGCTCCGTATGTATCCGCTGCCCCAGCAATGCCTGATGGTGTTCCTGCTTCTGGGGATCAACCAGATGCTGGTGCACTTTGTAAAACAGCTCCTGGGCGCCGAAGGGGCCGGATTCAGTTACTTGTGGCCCGCGGTTACCAGTGCAGTGGCGTGGCCTCTGGTCAGTGGCGTGCTGGACCGAATCAACCGTAAACTGGGATGACTTTATGAGTGGCCTCATTCTGGCCTCGGCGTCACCACGCCGGGCCGAACTGCTGAGACAGATCGGGGTGAGTTTTCGGGTGATGCCGGCCGAAATCGACGAGACCCCGCAGCCGGCGGAACCGGCGAGAGATTATGTCGAGCGCCTGGCGCGTGAAAAAGCCCTGGCTGTCTCCCGTGCAGCGCCGGACGTTTTGGTACTGGGCTCGGATACCTCCGTGGTGCTGAACGGAGAAATTCTCGGTAAACCGGCCTCTGAAGCCGAGGCGGGCGATATGTTGCAGCGCCTGTCGGGAAACACCCATCAGGTGATGACCTCGGTGGCACTGGCTCAGGCAGACCAGTGTCAGGCCCTGGTGGTGGTGACGGATGTGACGTTCCGCGAGCTCGAGGCGGCCGAAATCAACGCTTATGTGGCCACCGGTGAGCCCATGGACAAGGCGGGCGGCTACGGTATTCAAGGACTTGGTGGTATCTTTGTCCGGGAGCTCAGGGGAAGCTATAGCGCCGTGGTGGGTTTGCCCCTGCGGGAAACGGCCGAATTACTGGCAAGCGCAGGCGACCCTGTCTGGCACCACTGGCCATGCAGTAAGGAGAGCCAAGCATGAGTGAAGAGATCCTGATTAACGTCACCCCGGTAGAGACCCGCGTGGCGCTGGTTGAAAACGGAATGTTGCAGGAAGCCTACATCGAGCGCACCAGCCGCAAGGGGATTGTGGGTAATATCTACAAGGGCAAGGTGGTGCGGGTGCTACCGGGTATGGAAGCGGCGTTTGTGGATATAGGCCTTGAACGGGCGGCGTTTATTCATGCCTCCGACGTGGTCAGTGGCCAGCCATCGCCCGACGAGCCGTCAGACACCCCGAAAAGTGTGCCGGACATTCGCACACTATTGCGGGAAGGGCAGTCCCTGGTGGTTCAGGTCACCAAAGATCCCATCGGAACCAAGGGTGCTCGCCTGACCACCCAGCTTTCCATTCCCTCCCGTTATCTGGTGTTCATGCCCGGTGTTTGCCATATCGGAATTTCCCAGCGTATTGAAGATGACACCGAGCGGGCGCGCCTGAAATCCCTGATCGAAGAAGGTGCTTCCGAGCACGACGATGTCCAGGGCGGCTATATCATCCGCACCGCCGCCGAAGCGGCCGCAGCGGAAGACCTGATCGCGGATATGAAATACCTGCACCGCCTGAGCCAGTCGATCCAGGAACAGATTGGCAAAGCGGCGGCGCCCTCGGTGGTCTATCAGGACCTGCCGCTGTTTATCCGCACCATTCGTGACCTGATCCGACCGCAAACCGAGAAAGTGCGGATTGATAGCCGGGAGAGCTATCAGCGGGTGATGGGGTTTGTAAAAGAGTTTGTCACCGAGTTTGCCGACAAGGTGGAGTATTACCCGGGCGAGCGTCCGATTTTTGATCTGTATTCGGTGGAAGACGAAATCCAGAAAGCCCTGAGCCGCAAGGTGCAGCTGAAGTCCGGTGGCTACGTGATCGTTGATCAGACCGAAGCGATGACCACGATTGATATCAACACCGGTGCCTTTGTGGGCCATCGCAATCTTGAAGAAACCATCTTCAAAACCAACCTGGAAGCGGCCAGGGCGATCAGCCGTCAACTCAGGCTGCGCAACCTGGGCGGGATCATTATTATTGACTTCATCGACATGGAAGACCCGGAGCACCAGCGCCAGGTTCACCGGATGCTCGAGAAAATGCTGGAGCGTGATCACGCCAAAACCAAAATTACCGGCGTCTCGGAACTGGGGCTGGTGGAGATGACCCGAAAGCGCACCACCGAGAGTCTCGGGCAGGTTTTGTGCGAACCTTGTCCGATATGCGATGGCCGGGGCTTCCTGAAAACAGACGAAACCGTGTGTTACGAGATCTTCCGGGAGATTCTCCGGGTTAACCGGGCCTACGAGGCGGAGAATTATCTGGTGATGGCCTCCCAGAAAGTCGTGGACCGCCTGCTGGATGAGGAATCGGACAACGTGGCCGATCTTGAAACCTTTATCAGCAAAACCATTCGCTTCCAGGTAGAGCCTTTTTACAGTCAGGAACAGTACGACGTTGTGTTGCTCTGACCGCTGAGCAGCAGGGCGTTGCAGGGAGCTGAATGTTATGTCAATCCGCGAGCCGGACAGTTCGCAGCCAGCCGAGGATGACCGTGGCCTGGTTGCCCGCGGATTGGCGGGCTTCGCCAGCGTGGTCTGGTGGGCGATACTGGTGGTACTGGTGTTGTTTGCCCTCTACGTGGGTGTGGGCCGCCAGCTGACCGCGAGCCTTGACCGGTTTTCAGATGAGCTCGCCGGAGAACTCTCTGCAGCCACCGGCCTGGACGTCTCGGTCGGCAGCCTCTCATCCCAATGGTACTGGCTGGACCCTTCCATAACCGCCAAAGATATCACCGTTCGTTCCCCCGATTCAGGCCGGCTGGAGGCAGAGCTTGAGCATCTGGCGTTGCGGCTGGACTTTTTTGCCTCCCTGTTCCGTTTCCGGCTTGTGTTCCGGAACTTCGATGCCGACGGGCTGGCGCTGACGGTCGTGCGCCCCACAGAGGACCCGTTCACCAACCCGGTGGAGGAAATAGTGGAGCTCGCGGAGCCGGGCCCGCCGGAACTCCAGCACTGGCTTCGCGTGGCCGGACGCTGGCTGTCCAACCCGGAAGTTCGGGTTACCCGGGTAAGCCTGGGCCTTGGGCCCAGTAGGCAGAACCTGCGTTTTGTTGATATCCCGCAGCTGGATTTGTCTTATCGGGGCGGCTTGTTCCAGGCTGCAGGCCGGGCCATGCAAAGCGGAACCACCACTGAGCTTGCCCGCTTTGCCCTGGTCGGGCAGGGCTTTTTCCGGGGCGAGTTTACCGGGCAGCTTTATCTCGATGTCGGTTCCGGTCGATTCTTTGATGGCCTGATTGATGACCTCCAATGGCGGGGCATTCGGGTCGAGGGGTTCGATCTGGGCGGAAGCGGCTGGCTAACCTTTGCCGGCGGTGATTTGGAGCAGATTCAGGGGCAGGTCAGCACCCCCTATCTTCAGCTGGGTGTGAATCAGGCTTCCCTTGCGCCCCTGGAAAACATCGAGGCCCGTTTTGGCTGGCGCCGGGGCGAAGCTCTCAACCTTCAGGAATTGCGCTGGGACTGGATTGGCGACCCGGTATCTCCGTTCAGTATCCGGATTGGCGACCGGGACGGTGACCTGACGCTGGTAGCAGACTCGCTGCCGCTGCAACCCCTGCGGCGCCTGGTGGAGGCACTGCGCCTGTTACCGAAAGAGGCGAACGAAGCTCTGGTGCATTATCAGCCCACCGGTTTTCTCGACGATATGCTGTTCGTTTTGCCGGAGCAGGGCGCGCTGTTTTCACTGAGCGCAAGGCTCCGGGATGTGGGGGTCAGCGCCTGGTCGGGAGCGCCCGGGGCCCGGGGGCTGGATGGACATATCCAAATGGATGCAGTCAGCGGCCGGGTGGTTCTGAATACCCGTGAGCCGGCGATACTCGGCTTTCCCGAACTGTTCAATACCGAGTGGACACTGGATTCGCTGTCTGGAACTGTGGCCTGGAACCTGTCCGGAGGGATAACCCGGGTGCATTCCGAAGATCTGGAATTTACCTACCAGGCCGACACCCGGCTAAGTGGCGCTTTTGATCTGCGGCTTGACCAGTTCGGCGAGGATAACCTGGGTTTGAGAGTCGGCGTGGAGGACGGCAACGCCAGTATGTTGGCGGACTTTGTGCCGGTCCATGCCGTTGGCGGAGAGCTCTACAACTGGCTGACCGAGAGCATTTCGCAGGCCCGCGTTCGCGGCCGGTATTATGGCCACGGTCGTATCGATGCCGAAGCACCCTCCGGGGCTTTTGTGTCGTCCATGTGGTATGGGTTTGAGGACGCCGCCATTCGTTTTGACCCCGGCTGGCCAGCGGTTGAGCAGTCGCAGGGGCGTGTAGTCATCCAGAATTCCGATACCCGGGTAGCTCTGGCCAGCGGGCAGATCGGAGGCCTTGAGCTGAAAAACACAGAGGTGCGCGTGATTCCCGGCAAAGTCGATAACCCTACCCGGGTCGACGTTGCTGCCAGTACTGTCGTGCCCGGTGAGCGCGTGCCCTGGTGGCTGACCAATACCCCTCTGGGTGAGTTACTGGGGTACGGTGACACCGAGGCCCGTTATAGCGGCAGCTTCGAACTCGACCTCGGGCTTGATCTGCCCCTGGCAGAAGGGCACGAGCCCCGGGTGACAGCGCGACTGCAAACCGGGAACGGCGGGTTTGAGCTGCCCGGAGCAGGCCTGAGCTGGCAAGAAATTGCTGCCGATATTACCTATGACAGTACCGACGGTTTTACCGGCGAGCCTGCCACAGCCCGTTTTTTCGGTCAGCCGGTGGATATCGGTTTGTCTGTCTCCGACAAGGGTTCCGGTATTTCCGTGCGCCAGACAGGAAAGTTAGCGATACCGGCTTCCCTGACGGCTTTCAATGTGCCGGAAAAAGCCGCCCCGGGCCTCTCCGGCGCGCTTCACTACAGCGCTGAGTTGGAGCTGGGCGGGCGTCAAAACCCGGTCATCGAGCTTTATTCAGACCTGCAAGGCCTGCAGGTAGATTGGCCGGAACCGTTAGCGAAGGCCAGCGCAGAGCACGCGCCGCTGACTGTCCGGGTCGACCCGTTCGAAAGTGCAGGTCTGTCTGTTTCCGCTCAGTGGCAGGACCGGATTGATGCCCATTTCCTGTTGCAAGAGACGGGGTTCGAGCTGATGTTCGATTCCCTCAACCTCGGCTCCCATCGCTTGACCGACATCTCGGTCAAGGCGCTCGAACTGGACGATCGCTGGATCATTCACACCGAATCGGACAGGGCCAAGGGGCGTGTGCTGCTGCCGAAATCGGAGGGCATCGTCGAAGCCGATTTCGAAACCCTTCGTCTGGTGCGTGAGCCGGAAACAGCCCCCCGCGGCCGGGAACTGCTGACGCTGGAAGAGCAGCTTCAGGCGTTCAGGGATCTGGATATGGGGAACTGGCCGGACATCGACGTGCGTATTGCAGACTTGCGGCTGGATGGACAGTCAGCGGGCAACTGGCAGTTCAAGCTGCGTCCGGAGCCTTACCAATTGAACGTGCAGGCGATGGAGGGCCGGCTGGGCTCCCTGGTGCTATCCGGCGACATGACCTGGAGCGTGATTGATAAGCGTGAGGCAACCCGGTTCCGCGGGTCACTCAATGGCGGAGCCCTGAAGGACCTCGAAGCGTTGACCGGTACCTCCATTCCGATGACCAACGCAGAAACGGGGGTGGAGCTGGATCTGGACTGGCCGGGCGGCCCGGACGACATTGCGCCAGGCAAGATCAGCGGCTCGGTGAGCATCCGGCTGGACGATGGCATGATTATGGAGCAGAGTAATTCAGCACAGCTGTTCCGGGTGTTCAATTTGCTGAATACAGATACTCTGTGGCGGCGGTTACAGCTCGATTTCTCGGATCTTTACGAGCGGGGTGTGGCGTTTGATGCGATATCCGGTAAGGCGCAGATCATAAACGGGTTGGTGACGCTTGATCCGGAGTTACAGTTGGTGGGTCCGTCCGGCGCGTTCAAACTCAGTGGCACTACGAATATGACAGACGAAAGCCTGGATATGCGCCTGGTGCTGGTGTTGCCGGTAACCCAGAATCTGCCGCTGGCTGCCTTGCTGATGGGGGCCAGCGCACCGATTGGCGGTGCACTGTTCGTGCTCGACAAGATTCTCGGCGACCCGTTGAGCCGGCTCACCAGTGCCACTTATAGTGTAACCGGAAGCTGGAGTGAGCCCGAGGTCGACCTCAGAGGCGTGTTTGATACCGGAGAATAAGCCAGAAACCAGGAGGCAAAAATGGCACAGGTTGCGGCAATCCAGATGGTGAGTACCCACGACGTCGATGCCAATCTTGAGGAAGCACGTACATTGCTGGCCGAGGCGGCCGGGCGGGGTGCGCGAGTGGCCGTGTTGCCCGAGAACTTTGCCGTTCTCGCCACTGCGCAGATGCTTGAATGTGGTCGCCGGGAAGTGGGGAGCGAACCGGTCATCCGGCAGTTTCTGTCTGAGCAGGCGCGGGCCCTGGGCCTGTGGATTGTGGGCGGTTCCCTGCCGCTGGCCCGCCGGCCGGATGGTTCGGACATCGCAGACCGGGTTCGGGCCAGCTGCCTTGTCTACAATGATCAGGGCGACGAGGTGGCCCGCTACGATAAAATTCACCTGTTCGATGCCATGGTCGAAGATGCGCACGGCCAGTACCGGGAGTCGGATACCTTTGAGCCCGGCAACCAGGTGGTTGCCGTTGATACCCCTGCTGGCCGGTTGGGGCTGGCGATCTGTTACGACCTGCGCTTCCCGGAGCTGTTCCGGGCACTGCGGGAGCAGCAGGTGGAGTGGGTGTCCCTACCGAGTGCCTTCACCTGGCAGACCGGTAATGCCCACTGGCACGCGTTGATACGCGCCCGTGCGATTGAAAACCAGGTGTGGGTGGTCGCGCCGGGGCAGGGTGGCGACAACAGCAGCCGGCGCCGGACCTACGGCCACAGTCTGATCTGCGATCCCTGGGGCAGGGTGGTCAGTGAATACGACGAGGGGCCGGGCATTGCGAGCGCCGATCTGGACCTTGCCCTGTTGCGACAGTTGCGCAGCCAGATGCCGGTGTGGGAGCACCGGCAGCTGTAATTATTGCTCGGCGTCGTCAATCCATTCGCGCAGGGCCCGGAACAGTTTCCGGGACTGGCCGGTATTCTGGCCTTTGGCCACTTCTTTGCGGGCGTTGCGCACCAGGTTGCGCAGGTGCTGAATGTCGGCGGCGGGGCAGTAATCAATAAACTCGCCGACTACCTTGTCGCCCTCCGAGATCATCCGGTCACGCCAGCGCTCGGCCAGGTGGTGCCGGCGGGTGTGCTCTTCGCTGCCGGCATAGAAGGCGTCAATGGCCCGGCCAATGGTCTCCGGGTCGTCCTCATGGCGTAATACCTTGCCGATGTACTGCAGGTGCCGTCTGCGCGCCTCACGCTGGGGAATGCGGCGTGATTCGAGAATGGCATTTTTCAGGGTATCGCTTATGGACAGGGTGGCCAGCTGCTCGTCGTTAAGGTCCAGCATACGCTTTCCCAATTCCTGCAGAGCGTGCATTTCGCGCTTGAGCTGCGATTTGCTCGGGCCAAGATATTCCTGGTGTTCGTCGTCAAATTGATCAGTCATGATGGATCACAGATTGCTCAGGCATAGAAAATGGTGGCCAGCCCCAGGAAGGCCATGAAGCCGATAACGTCGGTGACGGTGGTCAGTATCACGCTGCCGGCAAGCGCCGGATCAATGTTCCGGGATTTCAGGAACAGTGGCAAGACGGTACCCACCAGCGCTGCCGCCACCAGATTGATGATCAGCGCGGCGGCAATGATGGCGCCTATCAGCCAGTCCTGGAACCAGGCCACGGCTGCCGCGGCAACCACCACTGCCCATAACAGGCCGTTCAGCATTCCGGACAGAAACTCCCGGTTCAGCAGCCACCCCACGTTGGCGCCGCTGATCTGACCAACCGCCATGCCCCGGATGACCAGGGTCAGTGTCTGGCTGCCGGCAATGCCGCCCATACTGGCGACAATCGGCATCAGCACTGCCAGGGCCACCACTTTGGCAATGGTCTCCTCGAACAGGCCAATCACCGCCGATGCGGTAAACGCGGTAATCAGGTTGATGCCCAGCCAGACTGCACGGCGGCGAGTGGTTTTCATAACCGGGGCGAAGGTATCTTCGTCCTCATCCAGGCCGGCCATGCTCATCAAAGAATGGTCGGCGTCTTCACGGATAACATCGACTACGTCATCGATGGTAATCCGGCCCAGCAGTTTGCTGCTCTCGTCTACTACCGGGGCGGAAATCAGATCGTAACGTTCGAACAGGGTAGCCACTTTGGTATCCGAGAGTGTTACCGGGATGGGTTCGATGTCTGTGTCCATAACCTCCCGCACGGTCGCCGCGGGGTTGGACACCAGCATTCGGGTAATGGGCAGCATACCGATAAACTCGTCCCGCCGGCTGACTACAATCAGGCTGTCGGTCATCGGCGGCAGGCTGCGGTGCCGGCGCAGGTAACGCAGCACAACGTCGACACTGATGTCCGGGCGCACCGTAATGGTGTCGGTGTTCATCAGGCCGCCGGCGGTGTCCTCCGGGTAAGCGAGAACTTCCTCGACTCGCTGGCGGTCCTGCTCGTCCATGGTGTCCAGAACTTCCTGGATCACGGTATCCGGCAGTTGCTGGAGCAGGTCAGCCAGATCATCCGACTCGAAATCTTCAAGAATGTCCGCCAGTTCCTGGGCGTTCAGCTGACTCAGGAAGTAACCACGGATATCGTCGCCCAGGTACTGGAGAACTTCCCCTTCCAGCTGTTTGTCGACCAGGTTCCACAGCAGCGCCCGCTGGCGCGGCGGTGAGGATTCCAGTAAGTGGGCAATGTCACTGGGGCTCAGGCCGCCATTCAGAATGCGGGCCACCTGCTTGAGGGCACCACTGTCCAGCGCTTCACTGAGTGAGCGAAGACGTTGGCGGGCCTGGCTTTTTTCCAGAATGTCGGTCATTGAACCACCTGCGATCAGAAAACCTTTGCATTATAGCGGAGTTAGGTGGCACACGTGAGAAAGGATTGTAGGTGAATGACGAAACCGGCGGTTATTGTCCTTCGCCGAAATAATCATCGATCAGTGCGGCCAGCTTCTCGACGGCATCCTGTTCATCCGGGCCGTCGGCAACCAGTTCCACCTCGGTGCCCTGGCTGGCGGCGAGCATCATCACCTGCATGATGTTTTTGGCGTCTACGTCCCGGCCTTTGCCGCGAATACGGACACTGCTGCTGAATTCCGAGGCGGTGGCCACGAGTTTCGCCGTGGCCCGCGCGTGCAGGCCAAGCTTGTTAATAATCGTGATGGGGCGGCAAATCATAGGCGCTCAGATCTCCCCCCGGGCTTGCAGGTGCGGCAGCTCGGTATGGCGAACCTGCACGTTGTGGTAGTGGTCCCGGAAATGGCGCCCCAGCTGGTCACAGACATAAACCGAGCGGTGCTGGCCCCCGGTGCAGCCAATGGAAATGGTCATGTAGCTGCGGTTGCTGTCGGCAAAGGAGGGCAGCCAGGTATTCAGAAAGCCGGTCAGGTCGTCCACCATTTGCCGGGTCAGGGGTTCGCGCTCCAGAAAATCGATGACGGGTTGGTCGACACCGGTATGCTTGCGCAGGCTGGTGTCCCAGTACGGGTTGGGCAAACAGCGCACATCGAAGACGTAGTCCGAGTCTACCGGTACACCATGCTTGAAACCAAAGGACTGGAACAGCAGGGCCAGTTCCTGGTCTTTGCGCCCTGCAACCCGCTGCTTGATCATGTCGCGCAGCTCGTACATAGACAGCCCGGTGGTGTTCACGTACAGATCGGCGAGCTTTGACAAGGGCTCCAGCAACAGCTTCTCATTGGTAATGGCCTCCCGCAATGAGGTCTTGTCGTCACTCAGCGGGTGTTTGCGGCGGGTCGCGTGAAAGCGCTGCAGCAGCGATTGCTCGTCGGCGTCCAGGAAAATGATTTCGACCTCGACACCGGTCTTTTTCAGCTGCTCATAGATGACTTCAAAGTTCGCCAGTTCACCGGACAGGTTGCGTGCATCAATGCTGACGGCCATTTTCTTGAGACGACCGGGCGCTTCCTGGGTGGTTGCTTCCCGGGTCAGCGGGAACAGCAGGCCAATGGGCAGGTTGTCGATGCAGTAGAAACCCAGGTCTTCCAGCACGTGCAGGGCGGTACTTTTGCCGGAACCGGACCGGCCACTGACGATAATCAGCTTCATGGGGCTGTATCTCCTTCAATCTGCCTGGCAGCCTCTCAATGTCGAGGCTGATCTCAGTGATGATTCTTCGTCATACGCTGGTAAAGGCTGGCGGCGTCTGTGCATTGGCGCAGTTGTGTGCAGAATTCGTTATCGTTGAACCGCTCCGCCAGCTGGCTCAGAAGTTCCAGGTGCTCGCTGGTGGCTTCTTTGGGCACGATCAGCGCAAACACCAGGTCGACAGGCTGGTTATCGATGGCATCAAAGTCGACCGGCTCCTCCAGGGTCATCAGTACTCCGATCACCCGGTCGAGGCCTTCCAGGCGGCAATGGGGGATGGCGATCCCCTCGCCAATACCGGTACTGCCCAGCCGTTCGCGCGAGACCAGATTGTTGAAGATCTGGGTGTCGCTGAGTATCTCGTCCTGGAAGTGAATCCGTTCGGCGATGAACTCCAGCACACGCTTCTTGCTTGAAGCCGAGGCCCGGCAAAGGGTCAGCTCAGGCGCAAGAATGTTATCGATGGTCAGGGATGGGTCGCTCATGGATCGACTATACGTCCGTTAAAAAAAAGGCTGCGGCCGGTTAGCCCCGCCGCAGCTCGTGTCATGAAACACCCGGTAAGGTCCGCCGTTTAGCGGGCGCCGTTACCGTGCATCCGGTCTACATTCTTTTCTTTGTGCTTGAGGATCTGGCGGTCCAGCTTGTCGACGAGGGCGTCGATAGCGGCATACATATCCTCGTTTTCTGCCTTTGCGTGAATCTCGCCACCGATGACGTGCAGCGTAGCTTCGGCCAACTGGCGTACCTTCTCGACCTCCAGGGTGACCTGGCAGTTACTGATGTGGTCGAAGTGACGCTCCAGCTTCTCGAACTTGGTGTTGACGTAATCCTTCAGAGCGGGAGTCAGTTCTACGTGATGGCCGGAAATGTTGAGTTGCATAGGCGTCTCCTGTTGTCATACTGCCGGCGCACTTGCCGGCTTGCGTACCGGTGCATCTTGCACCGGTGAAAGTTTAAACCAGTCGTTTACGTTCGTTCGAGGGAGGTATGTGCATGGCCTCCCGGTACTTGGCCACGGTGCGCCGGGCCACGTTGATTCCCTGTTCCCCTAGCATGGCCGCAATTTTGCTGTCGCTCAATGGCTTTTTCGGGGTTTCCTCGGCAATCAGTTTTTTGATCATCGCCCGGATGGCTGTAGAGGAGCATTCGCCGCCTTCCGCGGTGCTGACGTGGCTGGAGAAAAAGTACTTCAGCTCGAAGATGCCTCGCGGAGTATGCATGTATTTCTGGGTGGTCACGCGTGAGATGGTGGACTCGTGCATCTCCACCGCCTGGGCGATGTCCGAGAGAATCAGCGGCTTCATGGCTTCTTCGCCCTGGTCGAGGAATCCCTGTTGGTGTTCCACAATGCGCGTGGCAACCTTGAGCAGGGTTTCGTTCCGGCTTTGCAGGCTCTTGATAAACCATTTGGCCTCCTGCAGCTGATCGCGCAGGTAAGTATTGTCGGCACTGCTGTCAGCCCGCCGGATGAGCGAGGCATAGCTGGCATTCACCCGTATGCGCGGGGCAATCTCGGGGTTCAGTTCCACCCTCCAGCGGCCTTCATGCTTGCGAACGATGACGTCCGGAATGACATAATCCGGCTCGGCCCGGTCAACCACGTCCCCCGGGCGGGGGTTCAGGCTGGTAATCAGGGCCAGCACCTGTTTCAGTTGGTCTTCCTTCAGGCGGCTGCGGCGCAACAGTTGGGCGTAGTCGCGGTTGCCGAGGAGGTGCAGAAACTGGGTAACGACCAGGCGAGCCTGGCGCAGCCACGGGGTATCGGGCGGCAGCTGGTTCAGCTGAATCAGCAGGCATTCCTGAAGATCCCGGGCAAACACCCCCGGTGGATCGAAATGTTGCAGGCGATGCAGTACAGCCTGAACTTCATCCAGTTCCAGAGGGTCTTCTTCGGATTCGTCTGCCAGCCCGGCATGGATGTCTTCGAGGGTCGAGGTCAGATAGCCTCGTTCATCAACGGCGTCCATCAGGGCGTGGGCAATGGCCTGGTCGCGTTCGCTCAGTGGCGTCAGATTCAGTTGCCATTCCAGATGGTCCCGCAGGGTCTCGGTAGGGGAGTTCCGGGTCTCGAAATCGGAGTCGTTCTCGTCGTCGCCCTTGCTGGCCGGCGCGGGAGCAGACTGGTAGATGTCGTCCCAGGCAGTATCGACCGGCAGGTCGTCTGGAATGTTGTCCGGGATGTCGTTTTCTGACGACCAGTCCGGGCCGTTCTCGGTCTCATCCCAGTCGGTGTTTGTGTCCTGCTGGCTGTCGTCTTGCGCTGATTCGGCAGCAGAGGCTTCGCTGTGTTCGCTCTCCTCGCGTTCCTCGCTCTCGGTGTGCTCGTCGTCTTCAGGTGTTTCCAGCATGGGGTTGGATTCCAGCGCCTGCTGGATTTCCTGCTGAAGATCGAGGGTAGAGAGCTGGAGCAGGCGTATGGCCTGCTGCAGCTGGGGCGTCATGGTCAGGCTCTGGCCCAGCTTAAGCTGTAATGAGGCTTTCATAACCATGGCTCAAGATCCATCACTCGTGGGCATCCCGGTTGTTGCGTTGCCGGCGCACGTGCCGAAAAAATGTTGTGTGCTGGTTACTTGCCGTTGTCTGTGGACAGTATAAGCAAGTTTTTTGCCGAGTTTACTTGCTCCAGATCATCAAAACAATCAGCGCCCGGATAAACCCCGGTTTGTTCGCTTAAAGTCGAAACTCTTCGCCCAGATAAACCTCTTTCACCTGCTGGTTGGAGAGAATGGCTTCGGCATTTCCGGAGGCAATGATGTGGCCTCCGGAGACAATATAGGCGTTTTCGCAGATGTCGAGGGTTTCCCGAACGTTGTGGTCGGTAATCAGTACTCCGATTCCCTTGTCGCGAAGGTGGCGGATGATGTGTTTGATGTCACTGACGGAAATGGGGTCGACCCCGGCAAAGGGTTCGTCCAGCAGGATGAACGCCGGCTCCATGGCAAGTGCCCGTGCGATTTCAACCCGGCGCCGTTCGCCACCGGAGAGCGCCATACCCACGCTGTCCCGGATGTGGGTGATGTGGAACTCCTCCAGCAGTTCTTCCAGTTTGGCCTCGCGGTCGGCCCTGCTCATGCCCTTGCGGGTTTCGAGGATGGCCATGATGTTGTCGCGCACGGTGAGTTTGCGAAAGACCGAGGCTTCCTGGGGCAGGTAGCCAATGCCTTTGCGAGCCCGGCCGTGCATGGGCAGCGGTGTTATGTCCTGGGTGTCGATGGTGACACGGCCCCGGTCCGCCGGGACCAGGCCGACAATCATGTAGAAACAGGTGGTCTTACCGGCACCGTTGGGGCCGAGCAGGCCGACGATCTCACCCGAACGGATTTCCAGGGAAACATCCAGAACGACTTTCTTTTGCTTGTAGCTTTTCGCCAGATTACTGGCTCTGAGAACTGCCATCCGAACCTTTCCCGTCAGTGGATTGAGCTGAATTGCGCGGCTGGATGACCATTTCCACCCGGCCGGAACTGCCGTCCGGGGATTCGCCACCGTCTGCGGTGACCACGCGCTGCACGGTATCGTAGTGAATGACATCACCGCGGAACACATTGCCGCCCTGTTCGATGACTGCCTGGCGCTCGAAAATGACCAGGCTTTCCTCGCCAGACCAGGTGATGTTCAGAGCCTGTGCATCCGTTGTGGCTGCACCGGATTGTCCGGGCTGGCGGTAATGGGCAGGGTTGCCGGCGGCCTCTATGCGGCTGACGCCCTGTTCGTTGCGATAAAGCACCACGCGCTCGGCTTCGAGCCTTGTTTCGCCCTGAACCAGTTCCACGGCACCGGTATACACGGCGGTGCCGGCGGTATCGTCCAGGCGAGCGGAGTCTGCGCTGACTTTGATCGGCGTGTCCGAGTCCAGATTAAATGCCGATGCAGGGCCGGCCAGCAAGGCCGTGGTCAGAATGGCCAGCCGGCGCAAAGATCTTTTACCTGACGGTTTCATATTGCCCCTCTACCCGGGAGTTGAGTTCCAGAACGCGTTCGTTGATCCAGGCTTTCATGCCTGTCGAGCGGGTGACCCCGAATGGTTCGGTAATGGTCACCGGCCGGTCGGTGTAAACTGTGCCATGTTTATTGTCGAGGGTCAGTGCCTCGGTCTCCAGAATGGCTCGCCGCGCATCCTGCTGCCGCACCAGCTCGACATTGCCGGTCAGCTCCAGCTGCTCGTTTCCCTGCCGGAGATTGCCTTCGTCTGCGTTAACCAGCCACGGTTCCGGGCTGTCCTGGCTGAACAGCCGGGCTTCAGGTTCGCTAAGTCGGGCGGTACCGGTGTCCTCGAACTGTTCAATGCGCGGGCTGGTCAGAATAATCTGAAGGTTGCCCTGCTCATCCCAGGAGCGGTAGCGACCGCCTACCACAAAGCCATCCGGTTCGGCCGGGCCGCGCAGTTCGCTGGCGGCATCCCCGGTACTGACAGGTTCGTCGCTTTGCCACATCAGAAACACCGTTGCCAGGACGGTAATCGCCAGGGCCAGAGCCCGGATCCGGCGTTTGCCGCTGTCGCCTGAGAAGATGCCGCTGATCATGCCTGGCTGTCCAGATAGGGCGCCAGAGTGTCATCGAGTTGCCCCCGGGCCCATAACAACAGGTCGCAGGCTTCACGGACAGCACCTTGTCCGCCGGGTATACGCGTACAGTAATCGGCGTGCTGCCGTACCAGCCAGTAACCGTTGGGGACGGTGATGCCAAGGCCGGCAAATTGCAGGGCCGGTAAATCAGGCAGATCGTCGCCCATGTAGGCAATCTGGTGTGGTTGCAGGTTCATATCCCGGGTCAGTTCCAGAAGCGCAACTTTTTTGTCTTCCCGGCCCTGCATCAGGTGCGTAATGCCCAGGTCTGACATCCGTTTTTCAGTCAGCGGTGAGCGCCTGCCGGTAATCACCGCAACAGTCAGGCCTGCCCCCATCAGTTGCTTCAGGCCCAGGCCGTCGAGGATATTGAAGGCCTTGAGTTCATCGCCGTTTGCGCTGAAATACAGTCGGCCATCGCTCATGATGCCGTCGACATCCAGTGCGATCAGCCGGATGCCGGAGGCCCTGGCTTTCAGCGTGTCGTCCCAGTGAGCTTGCAGCGGGTGCGAAGTCCGGTTCATCAGATCACTCCAGCACGAAGCAGGTCATGCATATTGATGGCGCCCACCAGCGTGCCGTTGTCGTCGGTAACGGGCAGAGCGTTGATTTTCATTTCTTCCATGATGTTAAGGGCTTCCGCAGCCAGGTGATCGGCGCGGATGGTTTTGCCGTTACGGGTCATGACATCCTGGATGGGGGTGGTGTGAACATCCGCGGATTTGTCGAGGGTCCGGCGCAAATCACCGTCTGTGAAAATGCCGGTGAGCGTACCGGCGCCGTCGACCACGGTGGTCATCCCCAGACCCTTGCGGGTGATTTCCAGCAATGCGCCGCTCAGGGTTGTTCCCTCGGTTACGCTGGGGATCTGGTCGCCCGTATGCATAATGTCGGAAACCCGCAACAACAACCGGCGCCCCAGGCTGCCGCCGGGGTGGGAGAATGCAAAGTCCTCGGCGCTGAACCCTCTGGCCTCGAGCAGGGCGACGGCCAGGGCATCCCCCATCACCAGTGTGGCCGTGGTGCTGGAGGTAGGGGCCAGCCCCAGCGGGCAAGCCTCGATGGCAACGCTGACATCCAAATTCGCCACGGCCTCCTGGGCAAGCACCGAGTCCGGCTTGCCGGTCATGCTGATCAGCGGCGCACCCATGCGTTTGATCAACGGAAGAATGGTGACTACCTCGCTGGTGCTTCCGCTGTTGGAGATAGCAATGACGACATCCTGTGGTGTTATCATACCCATGTCGCCATGGCTGGCTTCGCCCGGATGCACGAAGAAGGCGGGTGTGCCGGTGCTGGCCAGAGTGGCTGCGATTTTGTTACCTATGTGCCCGGATTTGCCCATGCCGGTCACCACAACCCGGCCTCTGCAGGCCATGATCAGCTCGCAGGCCCGGCTGAATTCGCCGTTGATACGGTCTTCCAGTGCTTCGATGGCTTTTCGCTCAATCCGGATTGCCCTGAGGGCGGATGTGCGGAAATCATGGGTAGTGGTCGCGTTTGAATCTGTCATCTCGACTGGCCGAATGCTCGATCTGGGAGTTGAGGCGAAAGTATATCACTTCCTGTGCGCTGAGCTCTCCTGCAGCAGCGCATCTGATCATTGCGATCAGGACATTTTACGTTGCTTTAATTGAGGTCTGAAGGAGCTTGTCATACTGTAGGCGCTCCTTTAAAGGGTGGGATTATGGAGTCATCTGCATACATAACACTGGAAGACGTGGTGTTTACCCGGTCCGGGCGCCGGATCTTCGATGGGGTCAGCCTGGATATTCCCAGAGGCAAGGTGACCGCGATCATGGGCCCGAGCGGGACCGGAAAAACCACCCTGCTACGGCTGATCGGTGGTCAGCTCCGCCCGGATTCCGGGCGGGTGAATGTGGCGGGCTACGATGTACCCCGGCTTAAGCGCAAGGCGCTGTACCGGCTCCGGGAACGGATGGGAATGTTGTTCCAGAGCGGAGCGTTGTTCACCGACCTGAGTGTGTACGAAAATGTGGCGTTTCCGCTGCGCGTTCACACCGCTTTGCCTGAAGACATGGTCCGCGACATCGTTTTGATGAAGCTCGAGGCCGTGGGGCTTCGCGGCGCCAGAGAGTTGATGCCTTCCGAGCTCTCCGGCGGCATGACCCGCCGGGTGGCGCTGGCCCGAAGTATTGCACTGGACCCTGAATTGATCATGTACGACGAGCCCTTCGCTGGCCAGGACCCCATTGCCATGGGGGTTCTGGTCAAGCTGATTCGCGATCTCAACAGCTCCATGGGGCTGACCAGTGTGCTGGTATCACACGATGTGCCCGAATCGCTCAGCATCTGCCATTACGCCTGCATTATTGCCGATGGCAAAGTGATCGGCGCCGGGACGCCGGAACAGTTGCGGGCGCACCCGTCTGAGCGTGTTCAGCAGTTTCTCAAAGGCACGCCGGACGGCCCGGTGCCATTCCATTATCCCGGTGGGGATGCAGCGGCCGATTTTGGTCTGGCGGGGATGCAGTCATGATCAACCGTCTTGCTGAACTCGGGCGGCTTGGTCTGGGTATTCTTGCGTCGTTCGGCCGTTCCGGGCAGTTTCTTTTCGGCGTTCTGGCCGGCGTGCCCAGGCCTGCCACCGGTTTTCCATTGCTGGTAAAGCAGCTGTACTCGGTGGGCGTGCTGTCGCTGGCCATTGTTATCGTCTCAGGGTTGTTTATTGGCATGGTTCTCGGTCTTCAGGGGTACACTATCCTGAGTGATTACGGGTCTGAATCCGCCATTGGCCAGATGATTGCCCTGACTCTGGTTCGCGAGTTGGGGCCGGTGGTCACAGCCTTGCTGTTTGCGGGGCGTGCCGGCTCGGCGCTGACCGCCGAAATTGGGTTGATGAAAGCCACCGAGCAGCTCTCCAGTATGGAAATGATGGGGGTGGACCCATTGCGCCGGGTTGTTGCGCCAAGACTCTGGGCCGGCTTTCTTGCCATGCCCGTGCTGGCCATGATTTTCTCGGTGGTGGGCATCTGGGGCGGTATGCTGGTTGGCGTCGAGTGGCTGGGCGTGTTCGAGGGCTCCTTCTGGGGCAATATGCAGTCGTCGGTAGACTTCGTGGATGATGTGCTGAATGGCTTTATTAAAAGCGTGGTGTTCGGGTTTGTCTGTGCCTGGATTGCGGTTTATCAGGGCTACGACTGTGTGCCCACCTCTGCGGGCATCAGCTCTGCTACCACCAAGACGGTTGTCTATTCATCGCTGGCGGTGCTCGGGCTGGATTTCGTACTGACTGCCGTCATGTTCGGCGATTTTTAACAGGATTCAGGAGCCTTTCATGGCACAGAGAAACGTAGAAATCATTGTCGGGCTTTTTATGGTCGCCGGCGTGGCCGCACTCATGTTTCTGGCGTTGCAGGTCAGCGGATTGTCGCCAAAATCGGCAGAGCAAACGTATACACTGCACGCCAACTTCAATGACACCGGAGGGTTGACACCCCGCGGCAAGGTGTCGATGGCGGGGGTGACGGTGGGCAGCATTGAGTCGATCACCCTTGACCGGAATACCTTTCAGGCCCGGGTTACCATGTCCATCAACAGTGAGGTGGACAATATACCGGCTGACAGTGCGGCAGTCATACGTACATCCGGCTTGCTGGGCGAGCAGTACATTGATATATCGATCGGCGGAGATCTGGAATCGCTGAAGGCAGGAGACACCTTCTACTCCACGCAATCTGCCATGAATCTGGAACGTCTGATCAGTAACTTTGCTTCCGGCCGCTGAGCCAGAACTTGC
Organism: Marinobacter sp. VGCF2001; assembly: GCF_049943275.1. Classification (NCBI taxonomy): domain Bacteria; kingdom Pseudomonadati; phylum Pseudomonadota; class Gammaproteobacteria; order Pseudomonadales; family Marinobacteraceae; genus Marinobacter; species Marinobacter sp. VGCF2001. The sequence goes on along the minus strand of NZ_JBNFVX010000011.1, from coordinate 69,603 downwards.
ACAGGAGAAAGGAATGAGCGCCCTGACACAACGTTTGACGCTAACGATTGCTCTATTGGCCCTGATGGTGGGGCAGGCCTGGGCGGGGCCGGAAGAGGATCTGCAGCAGTATGTCGACGACAACACCCAGAAGCTGGTTCAGAAGCTGAATGCCGAGAAGGGTCTTTATGAGCAGGATCCCGAGGCGTTTTACACCAGTATGGACCAGACCCTTGAGGCGTTTGTTGATTTTCGCCGGATTGCAGCCAGGGTGATGGGGCGCTACGCGCGGCAAACCACGCCAGAACAGCGGGATGCGTTTGTAGAAAAGTTCAAGCGGAGCTTGTTCGACAGCTATGCCCAGGCGCTGGTGACGTCCGAAGATTTCGAGATAACCGTCAAAGAAGCGACCATCCTGCCCCAAAACGATGATCGGGCGAGTGTGGACATGGAGTTGATCAGTGCGTCAGGCAACCGGTATCCGGTGACGTATTCCATGTACCGCAACAGCGAGGGCCGCTGGATGATGGAAAACGTCATCGTGGAAGGCGTGAACATCGGGCTTGCATTCCGGGATCGTTTTGCCCAGGAAATGGAAGAGAATCGGGGGCAGGTGCAAGCGGTCATTGATGGCTGGGGTGACGCGGTGGACTCGCTGAACCTGGACGAACAGGTGGACCGCTCGTGACCAGCGGTGCACCGATGCTGGTCCGTGAGGGCGCTGTGCTGAAAGTCAGCGGCGATGTGGATGCCGGCACAGTCCTGGGCTTGCGCAAACAAGGTGAGCAGGCAATCCGTCAAGCCGAGGGTGCACTGGACATTGATCTCTCCGGCCTCGGAACGGCCCACACGGTTGTGCTCTCAATGCTGTTGTGCTGGCAGAGGCTGGCACAGAGCCGCCACTGCCAACTGTCTTTTACCGGCGCCAGTGAGCGGCTGAGATCGCTCGCTGCCCTCAGTAATCTTCAGGATCAGATTCCCGGATTTTCCGCGCACGGCTGACCGGCGCCCGGGAATTGGTTACAATTCCGCCCCTGATTTCAACTTAGTCGAGGAATCCCTATGGACGCCGCCCAGGTTACCGAACTTGTCAAAGAAGCCATGCCCGGATGTGAGGTTCAGGTACAGGTTGATGGCAATCACTACCTTGTCGTCGTGGTGGGTGACCAATTCGAAGGCCTGCCCACCATCAAACGGCAGCAGATGATCAACAAAGTGTTGTTCCAGCACGTAATGGACGGCACTATTCACGCCCTTCACCCGAAAGCCTATACCCCGAGCGAGTGGGCCGAGCGACAGGCCGGGGCCTGAACCAAACAGGACAATGACCGTGGACAAACTTTTAATCAGGGGCCGAAAGCCCCTGGATGGCGAAATTCGCATTTCCGGCGCCAAGAACGCAGCCTTGCCTATTCTGGCTGCGACATTGCTGGCGGATGAGCCTGTGACCGTCGGCAACCTTCCGCACCTGAACGACATCACCACCATGATCGAGCTGCTCGGTCGCATGGGAGTAGAGTTGCTCATCGATGAAAAGATGAGCGTGGAAGTGCACGCCAACACCATCAAACATTTTCACGCGCCTTACGAGCTGGTGAAAACCATGCGGGCATCCATTCTGGTGCTCGGGCCTATGGTGGCTCACTTCGGCGAGGCGGAAGTCTCCCTGCCGGGTGGGTGTGCCATTGGTACCCGCCCGGTCAACTTGCATATCCATGGCCTGGAAATGATGGGCGCGGATATCAAGGTGGAGAATGGTTATATCAAAGCCAAGACCAATGGCCGCCTGAAAGGTGCCCATATCTTTCTGGATACGGTCACCGTAACCGGTACCGAAAACCTGATGATGGCAGCGGCCCTGGCCGAGGGCAAAACCATTCTGGAAAACGCCGCCCGTGAACCGGAAGTGGTGGATCTCGCCGAATGCCTGATTGCCATGGGTGCGGACATCAAGGGCCATGGCACTGCCACCATTGAAATCAACGGTGTCGAGCGTCTGCACGGTTGCCACTATGATGTGCTGCCGGACCGAATTGAAACCGGCACCTATCTTGTGGCTGCGGCGGCAACGGGTGGCCGGGTAAAAGTAAAGGACACCCGGGACGATATTCTGGAAGCGGTCCTGCTCAAGCTGGAAGAGGCGGGTGCGCACATTACCACGGGCCCGGGCTGGATCGAGCTGGACATGAAAGGCCAGCGGCCGAAGGCCGTGAGCCTGCGCACAGCACCCTATCCTGCCTTTCCGACCGATATGCAGGCACAGTTTGCGGCCATGAATGCGGTCGCCGAGGGCTCCGGGACCATCGTCGAGACGGTGTTCGAGAACCGCTTCATGCACCTGCAGGAACTGATCCGGATGGGCGCGGACATTACCCTTGAGGGGAACGCCGCGATTATCAAAGGGGTGGATCACCTGACCGGAGCACCGGTGATGGCCACCGACCTGCGCGCCTCTGCGAGCCTGGTGATTGCCGGCCTGGTGGCGGATGGCGACACCATTGTCGACCGCATCTATCACATTGATCGTGGTTACGAGTGCATTGAAGAGAAATTGCAGCTGTTGGGCGCCAGCATCCGCCGCCTGCCAGCCTGAATCGGATCAACGGGAACCCGGAAGGATACATGACAGAATCCATCACCATCGCCCTGTCGAAGGGGCGCATCCTGGAAGAAACACTGCCGCTGTTGGCGGAAGCCGGCATTGAGCTTGTCGACGATGTAAAAAAGTCCCGCAAGCTGGTGTTCCCGACCACCAACCCGGACGTACGGATTCTGATCATCCGGGCGACCGATGTGCCCACGTATGTTCAGTACGGTGGCGCGGATCTTGGGGTCACCGGCAAGGACGTTCTGATGGAGCATGGCGGGGAAGGGCTGTACGAACCGCTGGACCTGAACATTTCCCGCTGCAAGCTGATGACCGCCGGCAAGGAAGGTGAACAGCTGCCTCCCGGGCGTATCCGGGTAGCCACCAAGTTCGTCAACCTGGCAAGGCGTTACTACGCGGCCCAGGGGCGCCAGGCCGATATCATCAAGCTCTACGGAGCCATGGAGCTGGCGCCGATTCTGGATCTGGCGGATGAGATTGTTGATATCGTCGACACCGGCAATACCCTCAGGGCCAACGGCCTGGAACCGAGAGACCTGATTGATCACATCAGCAGCCGGCTGGTGGTTAACCGGGCCTCCATGAAGATGAAACACGGCCAGATAAACCCCATAATCGAGAAGATGTCCGCGGCGGTTGATCGCCGTCGCGATTCGTAGTGTTAGTCCAAAACAGGATCTAGAAAATGACCGACAGAATCACCAGACTGAGCACCACCCAGAGCGACTTCGACAGTGCGCTTTCCCGGCTTCTGGCCTGGGACGACAGTGTGGACCATCAGGTGAACGAGTCGGTTCGGCATATCCTGCATGAGGTAAAAACCCGGGGTGATGCCGCGGTGCTGGAGTTTACCGGGCAGTTCGACCGGTTGTCCGTGGGCTCCATGGCCGATCTGGAGATGAGCCAGGCCCGCCTGCAGGAAGCCCTGGACCGTATTCCCCAGGACCAGAAAGCCGCGCTGGAGAAAGCCGCCGAGCGGGTTCGCGATTACCACGAACGTCAGAATCAGCCATCCTGGCAGTATCAGGATGACGACGGCACCGTCCTGGGCCAGAAGGTCACGCCATTGGACCGGGCGGGTTTGTATGTGCCGGGTGGCAAGGCCGCATATCCCTCGTCGGTACTGATGAACGCCATTCCCGCCAAAGTCGCCGGCGTGTCCGAAGTCATCATGGTAGTGCCAACGCCCGATGGCGTGGTGAACGATATGGTGCTGGCGGCCGCAGCGATTGCAGGAGTGGATCGGGTCTTTACCATTGGTGGCGCGCAGGCCGTTGCGGCCCTGGCGTATGGCACCGAGAGTGTGCCGGCGGTCGATAAAATCGTCGGTCCCGGCAATATCTTTGTCGCCACGGCCAAACGCGAGGTCTTCGGCGTTGTCGGCATCGACATGATTGCCGGCCCATCCGAGATCCTGGTGATTTGCGATGGCAAAACCGACCCCGACTGGATTGCCATGGATCTGTTTTCCCAGGCCGAGCACGACGAGCAGGCCCAGAGCATTCTGGTCAGCCCGGATGCAGCCTTTCTGGATGCTGTTGAAGCCAGCATCCACAAGCTGCTGCCGACCATGGAGCGGGAGGACATCATCCGCACCTCTATGCTGGGGCGGGGTGCCCTGATCCAGGTGGCGGACATGAAAGAAGCCGCCGAGGTAAGCAACCGGATTGCACCAGAGCATCTGGAGCTTTCGGTAGAAGACCCCCAGGCCATGCTGGACGACATTCGTCACGCAGGGGCTATCTTTATGGGCAGGCACACCGCCGAGGCTCTGGGCGATTATTGCGCGGGGCCCAATCACGTGTTGCCAACCAGCGGCACGGCCCGGTTCAGTTCACCACTGGGCGTCTACGATTTCCAGAAGCGTTCTTCACTGATCGGTTTTACCGCCCAGGGCGCGGACCGTATGGGTCGGGTGGCCTCGGTACTGGCCCGTGGCGAAGGCCTGACCGCACACGCACGTTCAGCGGAGTACCGGATCAATGAGTAAGTACTGGAGCGATTTGGTCAGTGAGCTGAAACCCTACGTGCCGGGCGAGCAGCCGAAAATGCCCAACCTGGTCAAACTGAATACCAACGAAAACCCCTTTGGGCCGTCCCCCAAGGCGATTGCTGCTATCAAGGCCGAACTGAACGACGGGCTCCGGCTGTATCCGGACCCGGAGGGCGTGGCCTTGAAAGAAGCCATTGCCGAGTATCACGTGGATTTCGGGATCAGCCCCAACCAGGTGTTTGTCGGCAATGGTTCAGACGAAGTGCTGGCCCATATATTTCAGGGGCTACTGAAACACGACAAACCGATCCTGTTCCCGGACATCAGCTATAGCTTCTACCCGGTGTATTGTGGCTTGTTCCAGATCGAAAGTGCTGTCATTCCACTGACCGACAGCTTCGAGATCGATCCGAATGACTACAAGCGTGACAACGGCGGCATTATTTTCCCGAACCCGAATGCGCCGACGGGACGCTATCTCGGGCTTGGGCACATCGAGGATATTCTTCAGTCCAACCCGGACAGCGTGGTGGTTATCGATGAAGCCTACGTTGATTTTGGCGGCGACACAGCTATACGTCTGGTAAACGACTATCCCAACCTGCTGGTATCGCAGACCTTGTCCAAGGCCCGTTCGCTGGCAGGCCTTCGCGTGGGGTTTGCGGTTGGTAACCCGGAGTTGATTGAAGCGTTGAACCGTGTCAAAGACAGCTTCAACTCGTACCCGCTGGACCGCCTGGCTCTGGCCGGCGCCGTTGCCGCGTTCGAAGACAAGCAATGGTTCGAAGACTCCTGCAATGGCGTAATTCGCGAGCGGGAGCGGGTGACCAAAGAGCTGGAAGCTCTTGGCTTCGAAGTGCTGCCCTCCAAGGCAAACTTCGTGTTTACCCGCCATCCCGACCATGAAGGTGCGGATGTTGCGGCGAAACTGCGGGAGCAGGGCATTATTGTCCGTCACTTCAACAAGCCGAGAATCAGCGATTTCCTGCGCATCACCATTGGCACCAGTGATCAGAACAATGCGTTGATCAAAGGCCTGGCAGCGCTGTAGGTCAAGGTTTCAGGGGAACGAGGAATCGGCGCGCAACAGCATTGATTGCGAGGTGCAGGACAGCCCTTCCAAAAATTTCGGAGGCCATGGATGGCCGGAGAGAAGCGCACATGGATGTGCTTGTAGCGGTTTTTGGAAGGGCTGTCCTGCACCTTGCACCCCACCCACGCTTCCTGCGCTGTTCCGATCTAAAACACTTCGCAGATGGGGCGTTGAAAATAGTATGGCCAATCGAAATGACATTCTTGCCAAAATCAATGAATGGCTTCAGCCGGATACCTTCCAGGATTACTGCCCGAACGGTCTTCAGGTTGAGGGCAAAGAGCGTGTTGAAACCATTGTCAGCGGTGTCACCGCCAGCCAGGCGCTGATCGACGCCGCGATTGAACACAACGCTGACATGATCCTGGTTCACCACGGCTACTTCTGGAAAGGTGAGGATCAGGCTATCCGTGGCATGAAGAAGCACCGGATCAAGAAACTGTTGAGCCACGATATCAACCTTCTGGCTTACCACCTGCCGCTGGATGATCACCCGGATTACGGCAACAATCGCCAACTGGCGGACGTCATTGGCATCCAGAATCCGAGACCACTGGGTGGTTTGGTCTGGCAGGGTGAGTTGCCGGAGCCCTTGTCCGTGGAAAAGTTTGAGCTGCAGATGGCTCGGGCCCTTCACAGGACGCCTCTGCACGTGGGTGAGGGGCCAGAAAAAATCAAAACCGTCGCTTGGTGTACCGGGGGCGCCCAGGGGTTTATTAATGTGGCTCTGGATGCCGGTGTTGATGCGTATATCAGCGGAGAGATTTCAGAGCCGACCACGCACACGGCCCGTGAATGCGGTATTCATTACTTTGCCGCCGGCCACCATGCCACCGAGCGCTACGGTGTCCAGGCCCTGGGTGCGGCGCTTGCGCAGGAATTTGGTGTATCGCACCAGTTCATCGACTGTGATAACCCGGTGTAAATGGGGCTGATGAACACCGCGCCCGGCTGGGCGCAGTCAGACGGTGGGCGGGATTACGCCGGGCTTTTCTCGCCCTTGTCCAGGCCATAGTCCTCAGCCAGCGTGCCCTTTGCCTCGGGGTCGGCCTTCGGAGCATAGTCTCGCGGGGGCTCGGACGGTTCGCCATCGCTGCCGTGCTCAAGGCGCTGTTTGGTTTCCTGGTCCAGCTCTTCCATCCAGTCTTCATCGTTGCACAGGCGGTTGGCGCCCCGTGCCATGTGCTGGTTTACATCCCGGTAGGCATCGTTGAACCGGCGCAGCAGGTGTGCCGATTCCATAAAGTGTTCATTAACCTGTGCCTGATAACGCGTAAACTCGCTGCGCAACTCTTCTATCTGCTGCTCCGCCCGGCGTTGTCTTAACGTTGCGCCCTGGCCGGAACGGCCAACCAGAATCCCGATGACGATGCCAACTACCAACGCGGCAACTGCCGCCAGAATCAGGTTTGTCATTTGAAAATCGTCCTTATATTACCTGGAAGTGAGCCAATCCCCGTTACCGGAGTATAACGCCCTAAACCGATTGAGCCCATGCCGAAACACTGAGCCAATCGTCTTATTGCCTCTGCAGCCCCATGGCGTGGCCAAAAAACGCGAAATAAGCGACAATACCGCGCCGATTTTTCACTTGATTCACATATTCAGGAAGTCTGATGACAGCAGCCACGCCCTCCGAAACTGGTGCGAACCTGACCCCTTGGGAGCGATATCAAAAGGATCTGGAGCGCCCGGATTTTCACAAGGACCCTGCTCAGGTTGATGCTGTACAGCGCCTGCAGGCACTGTACGACAAACTGGTGGCCGCGGAAAGCGAGCGAGCCAGGGGCCTGGCGAAACTCCGGCGAAAGCTCAAAAAAGGGCGGGAAGAACCGGTTAAAGGGCTATATTTCTGGGGCGGCGTTGGTCGGGGTAAAACCTACCTGATGGACACGTTTTACGAGTCGCTTCCGTTCGAACGCAAGATGCGGGTCCATTTTCATCGCTTCATGCAGCGAGTTCACAAGGAACTGAGAGCACTCAAGGGAGAAAAGAATCCCCTGGAGATGGTGGCGAAAAAGTTCGCCGACGAGGCGCGGGTCATCTGTTTCGACGAATTTTTTGTCTCCGATATCGGCGATGCCATGATACTCGCCACGCTGATGGACGGTTTGTTTGGCCGGGGCGTTACCCTGGTCTGCACATCCAACATTGTTCCTGACGGTCTGTACAAAGATGGTCTTCAGCGGGCGCGCTTCCTGCCGGCCATTGAATTGGTGAAGAAATACACCGATGTGGTGAACGTTGATGGTGGTGTCGATTACCGCCTTCGCACGCTGGAGCAAGCCGAGCTGTATCACTGCCCGCTGGATGAACAGGCCGATATCAGTTTGCGCAACAGCTTCGAGGCGCTGGCAGTCGAGGCCGCCAAACACAGCAAAAGTATGGAAATTAACGGCAGGAAGATTCCGGCCCAGGCCCACGCTGATGATGTGGTCTGGTTCGACTTCAAAGACGTGTGCGACGGGCCGCGTAGCCAGAACGACTACATCGAAATTGCCCGGCAGTTTCACGCCATTATTGTCAGTAACGTACCGGTGCTGGGCGGAGATAAAGACGATCAGTCCCGGCGCTTTGTCAACATGATTGATGAATTCTACGACCGCAACGTCAAGGTCATTATTTCCGCAGCCGCCCCGATCACCGAGCTGTATTCGGGTGGTCGCCTGAGTTTTGAATTCGAGCGCACAGAGTCCCGGTTGCTGGAAATGCAATCCAGGGAGTACCTCGAAGCGCCTCATAAACCATAACCAGATAAACCATAACCAGAATCATAAAGATCCAACAGAGAGGTCCAGAGATGAGTCAAGACAACGTTGTTATTGTTAGTGGTGTGCGCACCCCCATGGGTGGATTCATGGGCAGTCTGGCCCCGGTTTCAGCACCTGAGCTCGGAGCCATTGCCATTGCGGAAGCTGTTAAGCGCGCAGGGTTGCAACCGGCGGACGTTCAGGAAGTCATTATGGGTAATGTGCTGCCAGCGGGCCTCAAGCAGGGGCCGGCGCGCCAGGCCATGCGCAAGGCCGGATTGCCTGACAGCACCGGTGCCACCACCATCAACAAGCTGTGTGGTTCAGGTATGAAAGCCACCATGTTCGCCCACGATCTGATTAAAGCCGGGACGAACGATGTCATGGTCGCCGGTGGTATGGAAAGTATGTCCAATGCGCCACACATTTTGTTGGGTGCCCGCAACGGTTACCGCATGGGGCCGGGCCCGGCGCCGCAGGATCATATGTTTCTGGATGGCCTTGAAGACGCCGAGACGGGCCGCCTGATGGGCTCGTTTGCCCAGGAAATGGCGGACAAGAAGGGCTATAGCCGGGAAGACATGGACAACTACGCCATTGCATCCCTGAACCGCGCCAAGCGGGCGATTGAGGAAGGCCTGCTGAAAGAGGAAATCGTGCCGGTCACCGTAAAAACCCGCAAAGGTGAGGCGGTGGTGGCAGACGATGAACAGCCCCACAATGCCAACATCGAGAAAATTCCGACTCTGCGCCCGGCCTTTGCCAAAGACGGCACCGTGACTGCCGCCAATGCCTCGTCTATCTCGGACGGTTCCTCAGCCCTGGTTCTGATGCGCGAATCCGAAGCGCAAAAGCGCGGGCTCAAGCCGCTGGCCCGTATTGTGGCTCACAGCACCCAGTCCCAGCATCCCAGCGAATTCACCTGCGCCCCGGTCGGGGCCATCCAGTCGCTGTTTGAAAAAACCGGTTGGAGCCAGGAGGACGTGGACCTGTATGAAATCAACGAAGCCTTCGCCATGGTTGCGATGATGCCGATCAAGGAGCTGGGGCTGGATCCCGAGAAAGTGAACGTGCACGGCGGTGCCTGCGCCCAGGGCCACCCTGTCGGTTCCACTGGTTCGCGCCTTCTGGTCACCTTGATGCACGCACTGAAACGCTACGACAAGAAGAAGGGGGTTGCTGCCCTTTGCATCGGCGGTGGTGAAGCGACGGCGATGGCCATCGAGATGCTTTGAAACGACAGGTGGTTGCACTCCTGAATCTTGTCTATAGTGACGGAGTGCGAGTCCCGGCTGCGCGGAGAGTGACAGCAAAATCATACTTTTGACTGATCAAAGCCCTCGAAGGCCTTAGCTATAGTGCAAGCATCACGGCACTGTATGCACAGCCGTCAGGACACCTAACACCAGAACAATCGAGCAGCGACTCAGAACAACAACGGAGTAGCCTTCCAATGACAAGAAAAACTCAACCGTGGCAGCGTTGGACCAAGTTACCGCTTGCCGTAGCCATTGCCGCCGGCGTGTCTGGCCAGGCAGCAGCATATTCGTTCTACATGGGCGATGTTGAGGCTCAGTTCAATACCACGTTATCTGCGGGTGCGTCCTGGCGGGTAGAAGACGCCGATAAGCGTCTTCTGGCACCGCACGACGGGCAGGGCGAAGATCGACGCGGTACGGCCTCTACCAACAACTACGACGATGGTAATCGCAACTTCGACAAGGGCGACACCATCTCGAAAATTGTCAAAGGCAACAGTGAGCTGTTCCTGGATTACGCTGTCGACAGCGAGTATCTGACTCGCGTAGGCGGCTTCGTTCGTGGCCGTTACTGGTACGACTTCGAACTGAAAGACGAAAACCGTCAATACGTTGAGCTCAATCCAGAGGCTAAGAAAAATGCCTCTGGCGGTGAGCTTTTGGATGCGTACGTATTCTCTGACTGGTACTTCGGCAACATTCCGGTGAGCCTGCGTTATGGTAAGCAGGTTGTCAGCTGGGGTGAAAGCACCTTCATTCAGGGCGGTATCAACACCATCAACCCGGTAGACGTTCAGGCCTTCCGCGCACCGGGTTCAGAATTGAAGGATGCACTGCTGCCGGTTGAAATGTTTTATATGTCGGCGGGCATTACTGAGAACGTGTCCGTTGAAGCCTTTGTACAGGCGAAATGGGAGCCTGTTCGTCCGGACGACTGTGGCACTTTCTTCTCCACTATTGATTTCGTTGCTGATGGCTGTGGCCCCATCTGGCCGTCAGGTGCGGTGAGTGAGGCCCAGAGCCAGTTGCTAGATGCCACAGATGCGTTGGGCCTGGGTGGCTACGCCATCAACCGCCAGGCGGATGTGGAGGCAGACTCCAAAGACCAGTTCGGTGTTGCGGTTCGCTGGTACGTCCCACAACTGAACGATTCCGAACTGGGCTTCTATTACATCAAGTACAACAGCCGTTTGCCATATGTGAGCGGTGTACTTAATCAGGGCAAAGGCCCTTCGAACGGTGGCTTCCCGGATTACTTCATGGAGTATCCGGAAAATATCGATCTTTACGGTATCAGCATCAACACCACCACCCCGGGTGGCTGGTCGCTGGGTGCTGAGTATAGCTTCCGCGAGGATGTGCCGCTGCAGTGGAACGCTTTTGAGCTGATCTATGCCGGCCTGCAGTTGCCAACGAACCCCAATGATCCCAATTCCAAACCAGTTAGTCTGCTGCAGCAACAGCGTCAAAAAGAGCTGGGCGCAAACTTTGACATTGATGGCTTGAGAGCTTCTGGTAACGATCGCTTTAACGTGTCTCAGTTCCAGTTCACGCTGATCAAATTCTTCGACCAGGTAATGGGTGCCAGCCGGCTTTCTCTGATCAACGAAGTGGGCATGACTTGGGTGCATGACTTGCCTGGCTATGACGAGGCTCGTTACGGCCGTGCCGGTACCTTCGGTATTGGCCCAGTGCCGACGGCGGCGGGCGATATCTGCCCCCAGCTCAACCTGAACTCCGATTACTGTGAAAACGACGGTTTCACCACCGACTTCTCCTGGGGTTACCGCACCCGCCTGGTTTGGGATTACCCGAACGCTATCGCAGGTGTGAACCTGTCTCCCCAGCTGGCATGGAGCCATGATGTGGAAGGCTACTCCCCGCAGCCGGGTGGAGCTTTTAACGAAGGAAGTAAGGCGCTTGGTCTGTCTGTTCAGGCGGTATACCAGAATAAAATCACCGGCAACATCGGTTACACCAACTTTTTCGGTGGCAAGCCGTATAACCAGTTGACTGACCGTGATTTCGTGAGTGCGAGCGTTTCCTACTCATTCTGAACCGGACCGAATTCGTTCAACGAGGTAATTTAAATGAAACTGAACAAGAAACTACTGGCCACGGGTGTACTGGCTGCAAGTCTCTTCACCGGTCAGGCCTGGGGCGCGGTTTCTGCTGAAGAAGCTGCCAAGCTGGGAGAATCGCTGACCCCGATGGGCGCGGAGAAAGCCGGTAACGGTGGCGCCATTCCGGCATGGACGGGCGGCCTTGATACGCCGCCGGCGGGATACCAAGGCGACGGCATTTACGTGAACCCGTTTGCCGATGAAAAGCCGGAGTTCGTGATCAATCAAAGCAACGTTGATCAGTATGCAGACAAGCTGTCGCCCGGCCAAGTCGCGATGATCAAGCAGTACGCGGACTACACCATTCCGGTGTACCCGACTCACCGTACCGCGGTTTATCCCGACGATGTGATGAACGAGACGGTCGACAATGCAACCAAGGTAGAGTTGATCCAGAACGGTAACGGTCTGGGCAACTATGAAAGCGCCACGCCGTTCCCGATCCCCCAGAACGGCCTGGAAGCCATCTGGAACCACATCACTCGCTACCGCGGGGGATCCGTGCAGCGCAACGTCGGGCAGGTAACGCCGACCGCAGGCGGTGACTATTCGGTGGTCAAGTTCCAGGACGAGCTCACCTGGCGCACCTACCTGGACGATTACGAGCCGGGTGAAGACGGCAACGTATTGTTCTACTTCAAGCAGGCGATCACCGCTCCGGCGCGCCTGGCCGGTAACGTGCTGTTGGTGCATGAGACCATTGACCAGGTAAAAGAGCCCCGCCGTGCGTGGATTTACAACGCCGGTCAGCGCCGTGTGCGCCGTGCCCCTCAGGTCGCTTATGACGGACCGGGTACTGCCGCTGACGGTATGCGTACCTCCGACAACTTCGATATGTTCAACGGCGCACCAGACCGTTACAACTGGGAGCTGCTCGGCAAGAAAGAGATGTACATTCCGTACAACTCTTACAAACTGGTAGATCGTGACTTGTCTTATGATGAAATCATCAAGGCTGGCCATATCAACCAGGACCTGACCCGTTACGAGCTGCACCGTGTCTGGCACGTGCGTGCTACCCTGAAGGACGGTGAGCGTCATGTTTACGCTCAGCGTGATTTCTACATCGATGAAGACTCCTGGCAGGCAGCGGTGATCGACCATTATGATGGCCGTGGTGAGTTGTGGCGCGTTGCCGAAGCCCATGCCATGCAGTTCTACGACAAGAGCGTGCCCTGGTACGCCATCGAAGTGCTGTACGATATGCTGTCCGGACGTTACCTCGCCCTTGGTTTGACCAACGAGGAAAACGACCCGTACACCTTTGGTGTTGAGCGTCGCTCCCGTGATTACACTCCGGCCGCCTTGCGTCGGGCTGGAACACGTTAAGAACGGTGTTGTGATGTTTGTGAAAAAAACGAGCCTTCGGGCTCGTTTTTTTTGGATGGTCATTTTCTGCGTTAAAAAATCGCCTCTAACCTCTTTTTTTCCCGTCAATTTTTTGCAGCCTGCACCTGCTTTGGTTTAACCTCTGTGATCAACTCATACTAAAGGCGTACCCATGCAGGGCGCCACGCGATTTTGTTCAGAACAAGACGCTTATTTTCCGGTGCCGGCACCCGCCGCACCGGTTTCAGATGGGGCAGTGCGTGAAATCGTTTAAAGAAGGCAATGCAGCCAACGATGAGTTCCAGACCGCAAACAGCGGGCTACAAAGCGCAGAGCTGGTGCGTGACCTGCTGGAACACAGGCTGCGGATTCCCTCCGTACCCGAGGACAGTCTGGCCAGGCCGAACCTGGACCAGCAGATTCGTGAGGCATTAGCTCCCGGTCGTTTACTGCAGATAGAAGCACCCGGGGGGTATGGCAAGACTCATTCCCTGGTCAGTGCGCTGGCCGGTGATCCGAATATAGATGTTCGATGGATTACCCTCAGTGCAGGCGACAATGCGCCTTCCCGGTTTCTGTCGATACTGGCGATGGCGCTTGGGGCAGCGGAAGCACCGCCCCTGAATGGCGGCACCTTTGAAGATCATCTTGCCATGTTGCTGGTCAACCGGGGCCGCCAGGCCCGTCAAAGCAACGACGTTCTGGTTCTGGATAACGTCCATTACCTGACTAACCCTGCGATCAGCGGCTTATTGCACCAGTTGGTGAGCCATTTGCCTCCGGGGCTTTCGGTGGCCATGGCGTCGCGCCTGCCTGCACCCTTCGAGAGTCATACCCTCGAACTGAATGGAAACTACACCAGACTGGGCGCCGAAGCCCTGGAATTCTCCCGGTCTGAAACCTTTGAATTCTTTGCCCGGGCCCGCTCCGACAGCCTGATCACGAGTGTCGCAATCGATCATCTGTATGCGCAGACCGAGGGCTGGCCAACGCCGCTGGCATTGTATCGTCGGGAGCTCATGCAAGGGGCAGACCGGTGTGCGTTGCATGAGACCCCCTCGGTGGAACGGTTCCTGAGAGACAGCGTTTTGTCACAGATGGCACCAGCCCAGATCAAGTCGCTGCGCGCCATGGCAGAGCTGGATAGCTGTTCGAACGAGTTATTTTTCGCCATCGAAGCGTCTGTCTGCGACGCCGGGATGCCGCCGTCGGAGGCATCCGATCGGGGCCTGCCGTTAAAAAGTGTTCCCGGCCGTGGCCGCTGGTATCGTTTGATCCCGTTACTGCAAGTCTGGTTACAGACTCCGGTGATGGGCGGATATGTTACCCGGATGCTGATGGCAAGCCGCTGGTTTGAGCAGCGGGCACAGTTTCCGGAGGCGCTCAAATACGCCGTGCTCGCGGGCAACAGTGAGGAAGTCGTCCGTATTGCCTCAGAGAGTACCGAAGCCCTTTTGCTGGGGCAGGATACTGCCTCCCTGTTGTCCCTGAGAAAGAACCTGCCGGCAGAACTGCTGGAGCGCAGCGCCCGTTTGAGAATCGTATACGCCTGGGTACACGCGATCGGAGGCCAGTTTCATCAGGCCCGACAGTTACTGGAAGGCTTCAGTAACCAGGACCGGCAAGAGCACGAGGCCCGGATCTGCGCCCTGAAAGCGTTTGTGTTACGGGGCGAGGGCTTTGTTCAGCCGGCACTGGCTATGGCAGAGAAAGCCATGGTAATGGGGAATCTCTCGACCCAGGCCCAGCTGGTTACCCAGATTGTTCGTTCCAGTGCGCTGTGCGCGGCGGGCCGGTTTCAGGAAGCCAGAGAGGCCAATCGCGTTGCTTCGAAACTGGCGCGAGAAGCCGGCGATTCCGGCTCGGAAGCCCTGGCGGTATACGCCCACGCCCGTATCGAGCTTGGTAAAGGCGCCCTTGGCCACGCTGAGCAATTGCTAAGAACGGGGCTGGATACCGCCATGGAAGAGTTGAGCCGGCCGGCGCGGATCGGCGAGACCCGGCTGCAATTGAACCTTGTTCTGGTGCTGTGGCACCAGGGGCGTCTGGCAGAAGCTGACCGGCTTTTGGCGAGTTGTGCCCGACACGCAGAGCAAACCAGAGATCTCGGGCTGTTACTGGCTATGGCGTTGCGGGTATTGATGTGTCGGGCTCAGGGGCGAATGGACGACGCGTTCGTGTGGATTGGCCGTGCCGAGCGAACCATGCACACCTGGCAAGTGGACGAGAGCCTGTATGTGCCGGTGCTGGAAGCCTTGAAGGCCAGTTGCTGGCTGGCGCAGGGGCAGCATGAGAGTGCGATCCAGGCCATCTCAAAACTCGAACCTTACCGGCAGGGCGGTTGTGTGCCAGAGCTGTTTCCGATGATGCCGGGCCTGCTCGACTGCTTGCAAGTCCGGGCAGATCTGGCCAGTGGTGATCGGGTGCGGGCGCGCGAGCATCTGGAGCTGGTCGCTGAAAAATACCAGGGCAGTCTGCCCTGGGGGCTGCAGCTGCACGCGGGCTTGCTTGATGCGGTTCTGCTGGAGACCGAGAAAGGCTTGCCGGTGGCCAGAAAGCGGCTTGAGGCGGTTGTGGCCCAGGCTAGTGCGGAGCATTTCATCAGTCCGTTTGCCGAGCTGGCCAAAGAATTGCGGCCACTGGTGGAAAAAGCCTACCCACAGCTGGAACGTAGTGAATTTACGGTAGCTCTGGGCCAGTTGTTTGACTGCCATGAGAGCCCCGGCGCCGGAGAGGGTCTGGCAGAGCCGATCAGTGATCGCGAGCAGGGTGTGCTCGAGTTGATTGCCCGGGGATTATCGAACCAGGAAATCGCAGACAAACTCCACATTTCTCTGCATACCGTGAAAACCCACGCCCGGCGAATTAATGCCAAGCTGGATGTGAAATCCCGCACTCAGGCGATTGTCCGGGCCCGGGAGCTGGGGCTGCTGTAACGCTGCTCAGCTCCCCGGGGCTCTTCAGGCCTGCTCCGCCAGAAGCGTTTCCACTCGCTGGTCTTTTTCTGCCCATATCTCGCTGACCCAGCGCTGGAAATCAATCCGAAGCTCACGGTTGTTCTCGTAATCCATGCCAAGGAAGTGCTCGGGCACTTCCCGGGTGCGGATGTCGATCACGATTTTATGCACTCGCCCGCACAGGTAATCCCAGATGCCCGGACGCCCGCCCGGGTAAACAATGGTGACATCCAGCATGGTGTGGATCATCTCGCCCATAGCGCCAAACACAAACGCCGTGCCGCCGGCCCGGGGTTTGAGCAGGTGCTTGTAGGGGGAGTTCTGGCGTTGGTGCTTTTCCGGAGTAAAGCGCGTGCCTTCCATGAAGTTGAAAATGGTGACCGGCGTATAGCGGAATTTTTCACAGGCCGCCTGTGTTGCGGCAATGTCTTTACCCTTGAGTTCCGGCCGTTTGGCAATCTGCTCCTTGGTATGGCGGTGCATAAACGGAAAGTCCAGAGCCCACCAGGCAACGCCCAGCAGCGGGACCCATATCAACTGTTTTTTCAGGAAAAATTTCAGCAGGGGAATCTTGCTGTTCAATACGTACTGAATAGCCGGAATATCGGCCCAGCTTTGATGGTTGCAGGTTACAAAATACCAGTGGTCCTTGCTGAGCTTTTCGGCGCCACGTACATCCCACTCGACTTTGTGAAGAAGCTTCACCAGGGTGTTGTTGAAACCTATCCAATACCAGGCGATGGTGTTCAGCACCACCGTGCAGGCCTTTCGAAACAACGCGAGGGGCACGACCAGCTTGGCCAGTGCCACGATGAGCAGGGGTGGGAGAAACGCCAGGGTATTGAGCAGTATCAACAGAACCGCAAGAGCGCCTTTGAGTGGCGCTGGCAAAAAATTGAGCATTGCAGCAATCTCTGTTCTATGGGGTCAGGGATCAGCCCTCAAACGGGCTCATGGGGCCGTCAGGTAAAAGCGTTGTGTCCGGGATAGCGGAAGCCAGGCGCTCGAACTGGGCCGGCGTCCGGTCACCCAGGAGGCTGCGAAACTCTTCGTCGTAGAAGTCCAGGTTGTTGTACCGGATCATGGCCCGGATTTCTTCAATATACTCTTCACCGCGCTCGGAATAACCGAGCAGGCCCTCGGCAAGATCCCAGCCAGACAGCGCTTTCTCGGCCTTTCGGTCAGCCAGACGGATATCGCGAACGGTCTGATAGGTTGGGTGTCGATTGAGGTTCTGGATGTACGAACGAACTGAATAATAGGGCGATTCGAAGGTAGCCACCTCGTGATTGGCGCCTTTAATCCGGCTTAACGGCACAAGGCCACAGCCGCGGGAAAAACACCATTGGCCGAACAGGTTGTTGCCCTTGGTGGCAAAGCGTGATGTACCCCATGCTGACTCGTTGGCGGCCTGTGCCAGGATCAGCGATGGCGGAATCACGTCCAGCCGTTTCCGCAGCAGTGCAAACTGGCTGTCGGTACCGGGTTCGGCTTCAATACGAAGCCGCTCGCTTTGGCGACCAAGCCATTCCAGTTCGTCACCGGTCAGAGACGGCTTCTTCTGCAACGATTCCAGATACTCCCGCTCGAGCAGGATGCGGGAGTTAGCGAGTACGATTCGGGGATACAGGTACGAGAAGAAAGCGACTTTTTTCTCTGTTGTGTCCTGATAGCCAGAGAAGTCCGGCAGGCCCTCATGGGCCCATGCGGGAAGCGGGGGCAGGGAAGACAGGCTGACCTCGCCTGCGTCTTCCCCGGGCAAAGGGTTACGGCTGCCGCCTGGCGTGTAAATAGCGCCGCCAACGGCAAACGCGAGCAGCGGTAAGAACAACATCAGAGCCCGATTAACTGCAGTCATAAACCCCTCTTAAAAACGATATGGCTGGAATTATAACAGGTTATACGGGACTGTCCTCGCTTGCGGTTCAGGGCGCGCCGGTTTCCTCTGTCAGCAGTGTAGCCAGTAACAAGCCGGTTTGTCGTTCCGGGCCCGTACCATCGCTAATTACCAGGAACATCTGGTTGCCGGCTTCGGTATAGAAGCCCTGAAGGTCATACTCTCCGTTACCGATCATGGAGATTTCTCCCTCCGGGGATGCACTATAGCTGGCCTGGAAAGCCATAGTGGCTGCCTGGGGGGCGTCTACCCGGTTTTCCTCGATAGCGTGTGTCACCTGCAGAACGTCGCCTTCAAAGGTGGCGGAATTGTCGCTCAGGTTCAGGGTGGCGTTGTCTACATGATGCAGCCGGTTTGCCTCCTGGGTGGCAGCAATCACAACGCCTTGAACACGATAGACGCCTTCCTTCAATTTACCCTCCGACAGTCGCTTCGCTGCGACCAGAAGCCCGCTGCCCAGTGTTGCATCGTTGAGATTGAAGGCCATAAGGGCCCGGTTCGGGGTAGTCGCGCCCAGGCCGAGATCTGGGACGCCGAAATTAAGATCATCGCCGGTGTCATTGCTGTCCGGAGAAATGTCCGGGTCATCACGAAACAGCCCGAGTCTTCCGATGAAGTCGTCGCCGGTGCTGAGGCGGGATCGACGATTGATAAGATTCCACGAATCGCTGCGTGCACCGGTATCGGAGGTGACAATTCCGGAACGATCGCGGGCCAGAGTGAACCGGTTGACCTCGGCGCTGCCCGGCAGTGAGGCGGCGTCCGGCGTGGTGAGCGTCCAGCGCCCGTGGCCGGTTTCAAATTCCGTTGCCGCCGTGGCGGGTTCGTCATTGAAGCGGGCGGCGAAGTAGGCGGTGTTGAAAGTTTCTGTGGCCATGTCTGAAAACTGAAACTGCTCACTGCGCTGGAGATGCAGTTCAAACACGCTCAGGTAGTGGTCCTCAAGCGTGTTCTGGCGTTTCAGTTTGCCGTCATTTTCGGACAGCGCAATGGTTTTGCCGGCAGTGAAATAGCCGGCGAGAACCCGGTCTGGCGCGCTCTGATCATCCGGAGGGGTGGAGGTGAACGCATCCAGATAATAGGGGTTGCGGGTCCAGCCATTGATCTCGGTGCTGCTGCGGTCGGTCACCGTCTGATACAGCGCGCGTCCGGCCAGCAAACGCACGGGAGGTTGGGTGGTCAGGGTGGCAGCACCCGGGGCGCTGGAGTGGCTGTTTCGCTCCCAGTCTTCTGTGCCACGGCTGAAAAACACCTGTTCGGGTGCGCCGGCGGTGCCGCCGGGCTCAAAAAAACCGTGGATTTGTGTGCGCCGGTCATAAGGAATATCGGTCGCAAGGGACGTGATATTCAGATTAAAGGCATCGAAGGAGGTTAGCGTCAGGGCCGGGTAGAGAAACGCCCCGTTGTCGGCCGTCAGCTTTTCCTCCTGTGCCATCCGCACGCCCCATTGCCCGGCCCCGGAAATATTCGATTCCCGGAATGTCTGGCCCAGTTCCAGGCCGAAAAACACGGAATTGTAATCCGCGGCGCTGGCTGAAATCCGGTCAGATGACGCCTGGCCCAGTAGAGCGTAGTCCGCCGTATCCCTCACGTAACCGGCGAAATCGGCGCGCTCGCTCAGAATGTTGGTGGCCTGATCAACGCTGCTGTTTACCGGAATATCGATCTCGAAATCGTGCACCTGGTCGGCGAGAGTGCCCCACACATACTTGTTCAGGCAGGAGGCGTTATCCACGCACGCCATCACTGTTTGCAGGTCGTTGGCGGTGTACTGATTCCACAGCACGCGGGTCACCAGGTAATGGGAAAAGGGGTTCACCTTCACATCCCGGTCGGCGTCTGCGGCCAGGGCCGTCATTGTGGCGCTGCCATAACGAGCCTCGATAATAACGTCCGGGCCGATGGGCACGCCATTGTCAAAGGTCAGAATAAAATGGCCGTCGGCGCCGTTGGCTCTGGAGTAACGCACATCATCGAAGGTTTGAGCGCCGGTATTGGTGCGATACACCCGCACTTCATCCGGAATGACGATGCGCAGGTTGCGGCGGGTGGGCTCGCCCTCCGGGGCCAGGTTGGCGGGCAGTTCCATGGTCACGCGCACCTGGTTGGGTTCCAGCCCCCGGGCATTGCTCGAATCTCCCGTGCTGCCGGGGCTGAAGTCGTCCAGGGCGTTCTGGGTGTTGCCAAACCGATTGGGAATATCTTTGGCGCCATCAATGGCGCTGTCGCCCCCGCCGCAGCCGGCAAGCACAAGGCAGGTAGCCAGAAAGGAAGAAAGAGTCAGTTTCATGAAGCCGCCGTCCGTTAACAAGTATCCGGACAGATTAGCAGTAAAGTGAGGGGCAGGGCGTGAATGGCTGCACGAATCGGTTACCCGGCCGGGGCCGGGTAACCTGAGGGGCGATCAGAAGAAAATCTTGATGCCGGCGAGAATGCCCTCGTCCAGATTTACATCGGGAGAGCCCCGGAAATCCAGCTCGGTGTTCAGGTAGCGGTAACCGGCAAAGACTTCCGCGTTGCGGATCACCCGATAGCTGCCGCGCAATTCCAGGCTGGTCATGTCGTCGGAATCGCCAAACGACAGGATGCTCGGTGCATAGTGCAGGCTGCCACCGAACGACAGGCCGGGGACATCGGGCACGTTCACAGTGGCAAAGCCGCCAACGCCCACGGCGCCGCCGTCCAGATCGTCGTCTTCCCAGCCCAGGCCGCGCAGGCCAATACCTGCGGTGGTGGGCAGATTACCCAGCGCTGTGCGGCCCTGGGCGTGGAAATCGGCGTTGATGATGTGGCGGCTGCCTTCGTGGTAGGTGTATCCGGCACCCAGTTGCAGCTCGTCCTGGCTGCCTAAAAAGTTAACCTGGCCTTTAACCGAGTCGCTGGTGAGGCTCAGATCCAGATCGCTGGCCAGAACCGGAGCGGAGGCAAGAGACAGTGCCAGTACCGAGATGCGGGTAATCTTCATGTGTACACCTTTGATGCGTGCGTTATCTTTTTAATCTCAACGGATGGTAAACATCTGCCGGGGCAGGCACAACTTACAAGCCCGTAAGCGGCTGGTAAACAGACGTTCAGTGGCGGGTGACTTCGCCGCCCTGGTCAAAGTCATCGGGGGAGGCGTTTTCAGCCGGCACACGATACTCCTCGTTGGCCCAGGCGCCCAGGTCGATCAGTTTGCAGCGCTCAGAGCAAAAGGGGCGCCAGCTGTTGTGCTCGCTCCATTCCACAGATTTCTTACAGGTAGGGCATTCTACATTCATAGAAGGGTTCCGGGCAGGTGCATGGTGGCCCCGCTAAGATGCAGCAGAGGCCTGGCAATATTGTTCCAGTACTGCCCGTAACATTTCAAGGTTCACCGGCTTGGCAACAAAAGAATCCATGCCTGCCTCGCGACAGCGTTCTTCGTCTTCTTCCATGGCGCTGGCGGTTAACGCCACCACCGGCACCCGACTGCGGCTATGGTTGGCTTCCCAGGCACGCAGCTGGCGCGTGGCTTCATAGCCGTCCATTCGGGGCATGATGCAATCCATGAAAATAACGTCGAACTGATGCCACTGCCAGAGCGCAGAGGCGGCTTGCCCGTCGTTGGCTGTCAAAACTTCGCAGCCCAGTTTTTCGAGCAACCGCTTGGTGAGCGTCCGGTTTACCGGGTTGTCTTCCACCAGCAGCACCCGCATTCGTCCGCAAGGTATTTCCCGGTGCCGGTTGGCCGTGTTGACCATGGTTTTCAGGGAAAACCGGGTAAGAAAGCGGCGTTCCTGCTGGCTGTCATCGGTGAACAGCTGGTTCAGAATGGGGATCAGATAGGATTCCCGCAAGGATTTGCTCAGGAAAGCGTCTGCGCCCGCCTGGCGGAAATGCTCGGCGTCGCCCCGCTGCGGATTGGACGACAGAATCAGTAGCCGCATCCCCGCCCATTGCGGGTTGCCCTGGATTTGGCGACACAACAGGTCCGCGTCCATATCCGGCACAAAACCATCAAGAACCGTGGCGTCGTAAGGGATACCTGCATCAAATGCCTGCCGGAGTGCGGTGAGGGCCTCGCCGGCCGAACGGACGGCGTCGATGTGTACGTCGTAACGGGACAGCATTTCCAGGGTAATCTTGCGAGACAACTCGTAGGAATCCACCACCAATACCCGGCGGCCCTGAACCTGGCGGGAGTCCGGGCGGACTTTGGCGGAACCGTCGTTGGCTTCCTGCAGGGTTAGCTCAATCCAGAATGTCGAACCTTCACCGGGGCGGCTTTCCAGATCCATGGAGCCGCCCATCAGGTCGACCAGTTGCCGGCAGATGGTCAGCCCCAGGCCGGCACCCGGCAACTGGCGCTGGAAACGCTGGCCAAGCTGGACATACGGCTCGTAAACCAGGGGGATGTCCTCCGGATTGATGCCGACACCGGTATCCTCCACGGCCAGCCTCAGGCGCACCTGGCCGTCTCTGCCCCCCAGTACTTCAATGCTGATCAGCACGTGGCCGGAATCCGTGAACTTGATGGCATTGGACAACAGGTTCAGCAACACCTGGCGGAGGCGCACCGGGTCGCCCGTCAGCGCCCACGGCAGGTTTTCGTCTACCCGGACCTCCAGAGCAAGTCCTTTTTCCCGGGCCCGGGAGCCCAGCATATGAATCAGATCGTTCAGGATTTCCCGCAGGTCGAAGGGGATGGCATCAAGCTCCAGTTTGCCTGCTTCCATGCTGGAAATGTCCAGCAGATCGTTGATGATGGAAGACAGGCTTTCCGAGGCATTGAGCAGGGTGTTTACGTATTCCCGCTGTTCCTGGTCCAGAGGCGTATCGGTCAGCAGGTTGGCATAGCCGAGCACCGATTGCAGCGGAATACGCAGCTCATGGCTGACATTGGCGAGAAACTGGTTCTTGGCGTGATTGGCCCGTACCGCCTCATCCCGTTCGCCCTGGGTCTGGATGGTGGTTTGCCGCAACGAGCGGGTGTCCTCCAGAATCTGCAAGCGCATTTTGTTCAGCGCCTGCTCCAGCTCGGATAGTTCGTCCGGCCGGGACGGCGCACGCCGGCGCAGTTTCAGGGGCTCAACCAGGGCGTCCAGGTTCAGCCTGGCCGCGTAGTCTGCCATGCTCTCCAGATGGCGGGACAGCGCAAGCCGGACGATCAGCAGCAGGCCCAGCGTACCCAGCATCACCACAATGGACTGGAACAGAAGGTTCAGAAGTGCCCGTTCCAGAATGTCCTGGTAAATCTGCTCAACGGAAGTGACGACGGTCAACTCCCCCACACGCTGGGGGCTGTCAAAGCTGGAACGGTTGAATTCCAGAGGGAAGGTCCGGGTAATCACCCGGCCTTCGGGGTAGCCGCCGGTACTGAAGTTTTCACCGGTGGTTGTGTTCACGCGGGCATACCCGATAAAAGGCATGGCGCGCATATCGTCCAGACTGTTGGCGACCTCGCTGAAATTCATCACCCACAGGTTGGCGCTCATGCTGCCGGCAATCAAATCCGCGGCCCGCTGCTGGTTGTCCTGCAGCTCAGACTTTTGGCGCTCAAACTCGCCAATCATCTGCACGCCTGTGGCTACCAGTGACAAGACCAGACTGTAGAGCAGCACCCACCCCAGCAACCGGAGTGCCAGAGGGCGCAAACCCAAGCGCTTGAAGAACTGGTTTGAAGGCAAGGCACAAATTCCCTGTGTCGACTACAGATTGGCATTCCCGCTAAGCCGCGAGGAATGTCAGGATGCATATTAACAGACCGAAATCACTTCCACACGTTTCACGGAACCATCGTTCAAAAATCGGAAACGAACATTTTTATCGTACAGGTTGGCGCCATAAATGCGTTCTTCATCCCTGCCACGGCGGAACGAGGGGCGGGGGTCGTAGCTCACGACGTCTTCAATCAAGGCCTGGAATTGCGGATAGTCCGCCTCCGGCAGTTGCTGAAGTTGCTGTTGCGCCTGCTCTGAAAACACAACCTCCAGTTTGTCGGTGGGCGCGGTGTCGGCCCAGCCCAGGGATGCCTCGGGAACAGAGTCCGAAAAGGGCAGGTAGGGTTTGATGTCGAGAATCGGCGTGCCGTCAATCAGGTCGTGATTGCTGATCTTCAGAATCAGCTCCCCGTTTTTGCGTTCCAGGCCTTTGTTCCGGACAACGGACAGGCCGAGGCTGTTGGGCCGGAAGGGCGAACGGCTGGCGAACACGCCGATTTTCCTGTTGCCTCCCAATCTGGGCGGGCGGACCACCGGGCGCCATTCCGCTCTGACTGCCTCGTGAAACTGGAAGGTCAGCCACAGATGGCTGGCGGATTCGAGCCCGCGAAAGGCCTCCTCCCGGTCGAAAGGGCTCTGGATAACCAGGCCGGCATGGGCGTAGCGGGTCAGGCCGGGCTGCCGGGGCACGCCGAACTTGTCGCGAAAGCAGGAGCGGGTGAAAGCAACAGGCGTGAGCGTTAACGCTTCCTGTGCCGGCCGGCTTTTGTGCTGGGGTCTGCTCATGGTGATTGTCAGTCTCTGTCTATGGTACCGGCAAAATACATTTCCACCCGGAATACCAGTGAAGCGTGGTCGTCGAAATCTTCCTCCCTGGCGTATTCCAGGGCGGGCACCAGTTCGGCGAACAGCCAATCTTCATACACCCGGTAACGCCAGGTAATGTCGGCAAAATAGCTTGAAGGGCGCCAGGATGGCTGGCTCTCGCCCAGAACGCCAATCCGGGGGGTAATGACGGATCGGGTGTTCAGGCGTTTTTGTACACTGTGTATGTGGGCCATGACAAACCGGCGGTCGCGGTGAACCCACTCCAGTTCGGAGGAATTGTAGTAATGCCAGCCGTTGTCGAGCGCCCGGTTGCTGCCTACCCAGGTGCGGGCACCCCAGCCTTCGGTGTGGTAATAGTACAGGCGCTGCTGAACGTTCAGCGCCCATTGGTTGTCCAGCGTCCAACCCTTCCGGGCTTTCATGCGCCAGAACATCTCCGGTGGCAGCCGCAACCGCCCCCCAATGTCGGTGGATAGATTAATGGCATCGCCCACATCGGTAAAAAAACGCAACGCCCCGGTGGTGTCGGTATCCGTACGCTCCGGCTCCGTCAGCTGCCGGTCCCGCTCCCGTTCCGCCAGGGGGATGAGTTCCTCGCTTTCGCTTTCCACCACCACGCGAAGTTTTTCCTGCGCCGTGGGAACATCCAACCGAAACCGAAGTTCGGGCTCAAATCTCGCAAGGTTGCTGTATTCGGACTCGGCAGCAAAACCAAGCCTGAGATAGCTCTCGTTGTTGGGCAGGGCCGTTTCAGAACCGGACAGAGTGCGATCCGCCCAGGCTCCAAAGGTTTGCACTGTGGGGCCGTGCAGGCGCTCCTGGTGAATCACCCAATTGCTGGCGTTCAGCCACCAGGAATCTCTGGGCTCTGCCCAGAACTCCTCGGGCTCGAAGGTAAAAAAAGACGGAGGCAGGCGGTCGGGCGACAACAGGTGTTTTACGGATACATCCCGAAGCTGCAGAGCCGGGTCCGCAGCCTCTGCGGGCAATGGCTGAAACCCCGCCAGCGCGATCATCAAAAACGAGAGTATCCGGCGGCTCAGGCTAGGCTCCCCGGCCGAAGTCTGCCAGAAACCGCTGGTGCAGGGTGCGAACGGCGGTGTCCACCTGGTCAATCGGTTGCGCATTGTTAATGATGTCATCCGCTTTTTCACACCGCGTTGCCCGGGGCATCTGTGCTGCGAGAATCCGCTCCACCTGTTCACGGCTGTTGTGATCACGCGCCATGGTGCGTTCAATTTGAGTCTCTTCCGGAACATCCACCACCACCACCCGATCTACCAGTTCGTGCTGGTCGGTTTCCAGCAGCAGGGGCGACACCAGCAGCACATAGGGCAGAGCATAATCGGCGGGTGCCAGCTGCCGCACCAACGCCTCGCGAATAACCGGGTGCAGCAGTTGCTCCAGCCAGCGGCGTTCTTCCGGGTCCTCGAAAACCTTCTGGCGCAGCGCCGCCCGGTCCAGCTCGCCGTTAGCCTGCAGCGTGCCTTCACCGAAGTGGTCCGCAATAGCCTGCAGTGCCGGCTGCCCCGGTTCCACCACTTGCCGTGCTACATCGTCCGCATCCACCCAGTGTACGCCCAGGCCACCAAACAACCGGGCCACCGTGGATTTTCCAGAGCCGATGCCGCCGGTCATGCCGACAATTGAGAAACCCGACATTTACACTCCCAGGTAATTGAACCAGATAACCTGAATTTCCGGGCCAAACCACAGCGATAACAAACCGGCCGCAGCCAGATAGGGCCCGAAGGGGATGGGTACTTCACGGCCATGCTTGCGGAACACCATCAGGCTGATACCGACCACGGCGCCCACGAGCGAGGAAAGCAAAATGATGGCCGGTAACAATTGCCACCCCAGCCACGCGCCTAACGCGGCCAGCAGCTTGAAATCCCCGTGCCCCATGCCTTCCTTGCCGGTAGCCAATTTGAATATCCAGTAGACGCTCCAGAGTGACAGGTAACCGGCAACCGCGCCCCAGAAGGCGCTGTGGAAGTCTGTCAGCACGCCAAAGTAGTTCAGCACCAGCCCGAGCCACATCAGGGGCAGGGTAATGCCGTCCGGCAGCAGTTGGGTGTCGAAGTCGATCATGGTCAGGGCCACCAGTGCCCAAACCAGTGGCAGTGCCCACAATGCGGATTCCGTTGGCCCCAACAGATACACCGTCGCCACAGAGAAAATCGCAGTCAGCGCTTCGATAATCGGGTAGCGGGGCGATATACGGGTTTTGCAAGAGGCACACTTGCCGCCAAGCAGGAGCCAGCTCACAACGGGAATATTCTCCCAGGCGCGAATTTTGTGGCCGCAAGACGGGCAGGTGGAGGCGGGCCTGGACAGTGTGATCTTTTCATCCTGTTTGCGATCTTTCTCGGCGACCTCCAGAAACTCCTCACATTGGCACCGCCATTCCTGGTGCATCATGCGGGGCAGGCGCAGGATAACGACATTCAGAAAGCTGCCAACGCAGAGCGAGACGAAAACGACGGCGAGGTAGAGCAGCCAGGGGGTGGAGAGGATGGTTTCTAGCGGGAGCATTCGATGACTCAGTTGAATCCGGGTTTGGCCCCTCCGGAAGAGGAGGGGCACAGGTTACGCAAGTCGAGTGGTGTATACGGACAGATCTGATTAAACCACCTGACCCATCTGGAAGATTGGCAGATACATACCGATGATCAGGCCACCAACCAGCACGCCCAGTACGGCCATGATCATGGGTTCCATCAGAGCGGTCAGGTTATCCACCATGTCGTCAACAACGCCTTCGAAATGCTCGGCTACTTTGGAGAGCATATCATCCAGGTTACCCGACTCTTCGCCGATGGCGGTCAACTGCACCGCCATGACCGGGAAAACACCTTGCTGACGCATGGATGCCTGCAGTTGGGTGCCACTGGAAACATCGTTCTTGATGTTCATAACCGCATCCCGATACACCGCGTTGCCGGTGGCGCCGGCAACGGAATCCAGAGCGTCGACCAGCGGAACACCGGCCGCAAAGGTGGTAGATAGTACCCGGCCGAACTTGGCTACGGCGGATTTGTCGAGAATTTCGCCGACGATGGGGAGCTTGAGAACATACTTGTCGACGAGATCTGAAAACTTCTGAGAACGTCTTTTAGATTCTTTAAATAGAAAGATGGTACCGACGATACCCAGCAAGACAATGAACCACCAGGCCTGCATCCACTCCGATATCCCGATGATAAATTGAGTGAACACGGGCAAATCTGCACCAAAGCCTTGGAACAGGCTCTCGAACTGGGGCACAACTTTCACAAGCAGTATGGCCGTGACCACAATCGCGACGACAACGACCGCGATCGGGTAGGTCATCGCTTTTTTGACTTTTTTCTTCAGAATCTCGGTTTTCTCGAGATACGTGGCGATACGATCAAGCATCTGTTCCAGTGCACCGGCTTTTTCACCGGAATCGACCAAGTTGCAATATAAGTCATCAAAGTACTTCGGGTGTTTGCGCAAAGACGGGGCAAAGCCGGTACCCGATGAAATGTCGTTCCGGATCGACATGACCAATTCCTGAAGCCCTTTATTTTCCAGTCCGTCTGCAACGATGTCGAAGCTCTGTACCAGCGGAACGCCGGCTTTCATCATCGTTGCCAGCTGGCGGGTCAACATGGCGATGTCGAAAGGCGTAATTTTTTTGCTGCCGCCGAACAAAGGCTTGGGTTTCTTCTTTACTTTGTCCGGAATAATGCCTTGCTTCCGCAGCTGGGCTTTTACCAGGGCAATGTTAGAGCCGGGAAGCTCACCCTTGGCTTTATTGCCTTTCCGGTCTTTGCCTTCCCAAACGTACGCTTCGAGCTTTTGTGCTTTCTCTGCCATGCTTAATCCTTCGTCACACGGTTGGCTTCTTCAAGGCTCGTCACGCCCTCAATCACCTTGAGCAGTGCCGATTGCCGCAGGTTGCGGAAGCCTTCCGCCTGAGCTTGCTTTGCAATTTTGATGGAGCTGGCCTCTTCCATAATCATGCTGGCCAACTCTTCTGTTATCCGGACTACCTCGTAAATACCGACGCGGCCTTTGTATCCCCCATTGCATTTATCACAGCCCTTGGGGCGGTACAACGTGAAGCCTGTATCAATTTGTTCTTGTGTGAACCCTTCCTTCAAAAGCACATCCTGGGGGATCTCGGCCGCTTGTTTGCAGTTATTGCATAGACGCCGTCCAAGCCGCTGAGCAATGATGAGACTTACCGACGTGGAAATGTTGAACGCTGGCACGCCCATGTTCATCATCCGGGTCAGTGTCTCAGCCGCGCTGTTTGTGTGCAGGGTGGAAAGCACCAGGTGGCCGGTTTGTGCGGCTTTAATGGCGATATTGGCCGTTTCAAGATCCCGGATCTCACCCACCATGATCACATCCGGGTCCTGACGAAGGAACGCGCGCAGCGCTTCCGCAAAACCAAGGCCTACACGGTTGTTCACGTTGACCTGGTTTATGCCCTCCAGGTTGATTTCTGCAGGGTCTTCGGCAGTGGATATGTTTATGCCCGGGGTGTTGAGGATGTTCAGGCCGGTGTAAAGGGAAACGGTCTTACCGGAACCTGTAGGGCCGGTTACAAGAATCATACCCTGGGGTTGCGCCAGCGCATCCATAAAGAGCTGTTTCTGATCTTCCTCGTACCCCAGTACATCAATGCCCAGCTTGGCCTGGCTGGGGTCCAGAATACGCAGAACAATTTTTTCGCCCCAGAGCGTAGGCAGGGTGTTTACCCGGAAGTCGATGGCCTTGGTTTTGGATAACTTCATCTTTATCCGGCCATCCTGCGGCACCCGGCGCTCGGAGATATCGAGCTGAGCCATGATCTTTACACGAGCCGAGATCTTGGGGGCCAGTTTGATGGAGGGGCGTGACACCTCTTTCAGGATGCCGTCTGTGCGGTAACGAACGCGATAGGTTTTTTCGTAAGGCTCGAAATGGACGTCCGATGCACCGCCGCGAATGGCGTCGAGAAGCATTTTGTTTACGTACTTTACGATGGGAGCGTCATCGACGTCTGATACAGAAACGGCGCCATCGTCTTCTTCTCCTTCGCCGCCTTCTGTCTCTACGCCTTCGAGGTCGGCATCGTCCAGGTCGCCCATCGTGGTGTCCTGGGATTCCAGATACTTGTCAATGGCGGCGCGTAATTTGGAATCGTCGACCAGAATGGCATCGGTGCTCAGGCCGGTATTGAACTTGATCTCATCCAGTGCCTGGATATTGGTCGGGTCCGACACTGCGATAAACAGTCGGTTGCCCCGTTTATAGAGCGGTAACGCATTGTGTTTACGGACCAGTTTTTCGTCGACCGCCTTCTCTGGCATCATTTCTGGGAGAAAGGAATCCAGATCGAGTACCGAAACGCCAAATTCCATCGCGGCAGAAAAGGCCAGCTTGGCGCTGTCTGCCAGCTGGTTCTGGGTTAGATAGGTGATCAACGGAATGCGATTCTGGGAGGCCTGAATAAAGGCGTCTTTGGCGGTCTCTTCATCCAGAAGGCCGTCATCCACAAAGCGACGGGCCAGGCCCGTCAAGGTCACGTTTCGGTTGCTGGTCGCCATAAATGCTCAAAAAGTTGTCTAAGTTACTGAATCGCGTATTTATGCCAACAGAGTTTAGATGTGTGCCGGGCGTTTGGAAAGCGGAGCTGGTCTCAGGCTTGATCATTCTCATAGACCTGTCGCGTTCATGGTCTTGTCGAAAAGTGCGTGTCGGGTGACCAAAAGTGTCACTCTGAGACTGCTGGTGACTATTGGGGCTTATCGAGTTTACCTGTCGGATAATTCACTTATGCCCGCAATCATCTGTTAAAGCGGGTGTTTTAACAACTTCTTGCAATTGGCATGAAGGATGCTTAGTTTATCGCAAGCTCAATGCGGTGAAAGGGCAAAGCTCTACCGCCCCGGAGCTGTAAAAGTGAAACGACAACTCTAGAGGTCGAAAAAATGAAAGAAATTCAAATGAAGCGTGGCCAGCAGGGCTTTACTCTGATCGAACTGATGATTGTTGTAGCGATTATCGGTATTTTGGCGGCGGTTGCTATTCCGGCTTATCAGGATTACACCCAGCGCGCTCAAGTTGCTGAGGCATTCACTATGACTGCGGGCGCTAAGACTGCAATCGCGGAATACGCGCAGTCCAATGGCGCTTACCCTGACGCCAACGCGTTGCAAGATTTGGACCTTGATGGCAGCCCGGCAATTGACGGCAACTATGCTTCCGCTGTTGTAGCAGAAGACACTGGTGTTATCACTATTACGATGAAGGCGGCCGGTGTTGTGGGCGCGAACGTTGCTGGTGGGGATATTGTTCTTACGCCGCCGGATCTTACAACGATGACTGGTTCTTTTACTTGGGAGTGCGCGACTGACGCTACCGAGATTGAGCAGAAGTTCCTGCCCAACAGCTGCTCTGCAAGCTAGGTTGTTGTAGAGAAAGAATGCAACCCCAACAGATGGGGAAATCAGGAGAGTGCAAGCAGTACTCCTGATTAGTCCAAAGGCCCGGGTATAATAGCCTGGGCTTTTTTGTTTTGACTTTGAGCGCCTGACTGTCAACTACAGATCTTTTTCAGGCCGATTCACGATAGGATGAACAGGCTTGGAGCGACGCTTGAGACTTCATCAGATAAACTTGTTTCTTGCGCCCGCATTGGCATTCAGCGTTGTTTTATTCTCGAACTTTGTGCCATCTGTTTTCGGTTCATATGCGGATCAGCGTCTTTTGCTCTCGTTTTTTATTGTATCGATTGTCACTTACGGGCTCGTGCGGTTAAAAAACAAGCAAAGACTTTTGTTGGCGTCCGTCGATCTCTGGCCGTTTATCCCATTGGCCATCGTTTTTTTTATACCTCTGCTTCATATTGATCTCAGCGACTTTTTCCTTTTAGAGCCATTCCTTTATTCACTTTATGTTTTAGCCTTCGGTGTGTCTGGGTTTCTGACTCGCATTGAGGGGTATTCGAAAGACGCTGCGACCGCAGTGACTATCACAGCAATTACGGGTTGTTTTTTTTATGCCGCTATAACCGTAATGATCTATTTTTTCGCGTTGGTTGATAATTTCTCGCGGTTAAACGAAATGATTCCCTGGGGCTTCGTCAATATGCGCTATTGGAGTCATGTTGCTACATGGCTTTTGCCTATCTTTCCCCTCTGTTTGCTAATATTTCCTTGGAAAAAGAATTGCCTCTGGCGCGTCGCCGTGTTCTTTACAGCGGGAATTTGGTGGTGGATTTTATTGTTGTCTTCCTCTCGAGGTTCAATTATTGGGCTTTTGATAGGTTTAGTTTTCGTGTTGGCTTTGTTCGGTAAATCTGCAGTCCCGTGGGTAAAGGTCTCTTTGAAATTTTTGGCAATTGGAGTGTTGATTTGGTTCGTGCTGTCGTTAGCTATTCCCAGCCTAGTTTTCGACGACATTCATGTGAGAGGCCTCAAGAGCGACAGTTCCGGTCGTGTGGTTCTCTGGAATGAGGCTTTAGCAATGAGTCTTCACAATTTCCCTTTAGGGATGGGGCCGCAGTCTTGGCTCACGCACGAAATTCTAACTGATGGGTACCAAGAGTCGAAAAAATTGGGTCACCCGCACAATATGTATCTAATGTGGGCAGCGGAGTATGGGTGGATTTCTGTTTTACTCTTCGCGCTCTTATCTCTGGTAGCCTTCAGGCGTTTGAGGTTGCAAATTCTCCGAGTCAGAGTTTCGCAGGACGCCAATTCACAATATCTTGTGGCATTCACGGCATCAGTTATAGCGGCATTCGTTCATGCTGGTGTGTCTGCCGTATTTATTGCTCCAGGTTCTATGTTGGTGGGTTTATGTGTGCTTTCAGTCTTCTGGTCACTAATAAAACCGGGGTTTTCTATGGGCTGGCCGAAGAATACAGTCAAGGAATCAAAAATTTGTAACGGTGCTGGTTACGTTCTAATTGGTTTCATCGCTTTTTTGAATTTGGTCTGGCTTTTTGATGTTTTCAAGTATCATAAGGCGATGGTTGATGATATTTCTTTTTATCAAGAGGAAGTATCTCTTGGGCAGTTGCCTCGATTCTGGGCCCATGGCTATTTCCCGCGACACGAAAGTCAAATGCCCGAGTGAAAAGTTGGCGTTCGCGAGCTCAATTTCGGCACTGATCGGGAAGAAAGTTTGGTTCGATAGTGGTGCCGGCTGCAGAGGAGCAGTCTAATCGCACCACACCTGAAGAGCTGAGAAACCGCAGGGCAAGTGAGTTACTTGATGCATCACCAGTTGAGCCGCCCAAATCTCTAATTCTGAGTGTCATTGTGACTTCGTTTGGATTGGCCGGTGAACTGGTTGAGTCAGTAGAAATTATTGAAGGGAGCCCGGTGAGGTGGGTCTCTACCTCAGTCATGAGCGAAGAGCCCGCGGACGGCATTGTGCCATTCTCTGCGTGGTGAAGATGTATAGCAGCTTTTGCCACTGACATCATGGAAAATGCTTCGCTTAGTTTGGCTTTTATCGAATAAGTCTGATACGCCGGTAGAGCTAGTGATGTAACTATGCCAATGAGTGCAACCACTATCATAAGCTCAATCAATGTAAAGCCATTGGTTC
The DNA here is from genome assembly GCF_049943275.1 of Marinobacter sp. VGCF2001. Taxonomy (NCBI): domain Bacteria; kingdom Pseudomonadati; phylum Pseudomonadota; class Gammaproteobacteria; order Pseudomonadales; family Marinobacteraceae; genus Marinobacter; species Marinobacter sp. VGCF2001. Next base: position 36,526 of record NZ_JBNFVX010000011.1, on the reverse strand, counting down.
TGTTCACTATTATTTTCCCTGAATTGATTACTTAACCTGTTTAAGCATCTTATGTGCCAAACGTTAACCCATGGAATCTAAACAGTTTACTCAAAATGGACATTAATAATATGACTCAGCACGTCATCCGTTGATGTATTGGTTGACAATTTGTGTCAAATGACTTCGTAGCATTAAGGCTGTTTTGGAAAAACGATTTTGTCCGCGGTGCCTGGGAAGTTATGACCGGATTGATCCTGGACAGGCACTAGTTTGACCGATCCCCAAAGGCCCGGCGGTTTCGACCCCCGGGCCTTTGCCGTTTATGGCTTTTGGTTTCACTGCGTCTATTTCGGGATTATGCTAATCCGCCGCCGGTATTCCACGGTGAATTCCGGAAACGCGTTAATTTCAGGCGAGCGACGTTCTCGGCCGGCATACCGATATAGGAATTTCAACAGGAAAGGGTGGGGAAGTTAGGCTGCTCGATGCCGTCGGCGAGGGTTTCGGTAATCTTGGTAACTGTCCTCAAATGCGGTGGCTCGGTGGCACCATCGTTCCGGATCCAGATTCAGTCGTTCCAGAATCGGCAGCGCGTTTTCGTCAATAGCGCCTCGTTTGTCACTCCGGCTGATTCGTCCGGTACAATCCACCAGCTCCAGGTAATCTTCAAAGCTGAACAGGATCCCGCGCTGAAAGCCGCTCCGGATCATGCCTTCAAAACCCGGTAGCGGTTTCAGCGGCACCGAAAAGTCATTCAGCGCCTGTTGTTCTGTTTGCCGTGCAATGGCTTCTGCTAGATCAAAGGTCGGATTAATGCGTTCTTTAATGCTGGTATGTTCGGAGGTTTCTGGCGTCTCTGCAATGGCGGCCCGGATGGGGTTTAGGTCGACGTAGGCCATGCAGGAGAGAAGGGCCTCTTCGGTGTCCAGCCTCATTTTTTCACGGCCGCCGGAATATGCAAGAGCCACAACACGGCTTTTAAAAATCGAGATCAGAACTACACTTTTCGCAAAACCTCTGAATTCGACGCCGCACGCATCCTCTTCAACCGAAAAGGAGAACAGTATGCATCGCACGAAAAAGCAGTTGTCACTCGCCACTATTTCCGCTGCTCTCGTTCTGGCCGCCTCTCAGGCGTTCGCAGAGCCAAAGCTGGAGGTCGAGATGTTTAAGGCCGGTGTGGAAGGCCAGGGTGATTCAATAGGCACGGTTACACTGGTTGCCTACGACCGGGGCGTGCTGATCGAGTCCAATCTTCACGGGCTTGCGCCTGGCGTGCACGGTTTCCACCTTCATGAGAATCCGGACTGCAGCCCTGTCGAAAAAGACGGAAAGGTAACGCCTGCGGGGGCCGCTGGCGGGCATTATGATCCCCAGAATACCAGGCAGCACAAAGGCCCGTTTGATAAGTCCGGACATCTGGGCGATCTGCCAAGGCTGCACGTGGGGCAGGAAGGAGAAAACGCCCAGACCAACATCGCGCCAAGGTTGCAGCTGAGCGATTTTAAAGGCCGTGCCCTGGTGATTCACGGCGGAGGCGATAACTATTCTGATTCACCCCAACCGCTGGGCGGTGGTGGTGTTCGTATCGCCTGCGGTGTAATTGCCGATTAAGGCGTTCACCACGCCCCGATCTTATAATAGGTCGGGGCATATTCCTCTCACCGGAGTTACCTCGGCTGTTCCATAATTAAGTGAGATCAGACGGGGCACTAATCCGCCCACTCACCCAAACTCCTAATGACCATGGACAGAAATGACCATGGACAGCCAATAGCCTGCAAGCCTGGGACGAAAGGTGAGTGTCGCCAGATGAGACACTGGTTATAAATGCTGTTTGACGTTTAACGGTAAGCGTTATACGCTAGTGGTATGATTAAGAGCTTCCGATGCAAAGAAACTCAAGCGCTGTTTGAGACTGGAAAAACCAGACGGTTCTCGGCGATAAAAGCTGCAGCTGAGCGTAAGTTGATACTACTGCAAGCAGCTTCAGAGCTGGATGACCTGAAATCCTCACCTGGTAACCGGCTTGAAGCCTTGAACGGTGACCGGGAAGGTCAGCACAGTATCCGCATTAACCGGCAGTGGCGGATGTGCTTTCGATGGACTGCTGACGGTCCGGAAGATGTTGAAATTGTTGATTACCACTGAGGAGGTCGCACAATGATTAGCAATGGTATGCGTCCCATTCACCCTGGAGAGATTCTACGGGAAGAGTATCTGGAGCCGCTGGAGATGAGCGTAAATGCGCTCTCGAAGGCTTTGAATGTTCCTGCGACGCGGATGAACGAGATAGTTCGTGGGAACCGGGGCGTTTCCGCAGACACAGCGCTGCGACTAGCTCGTTACTTTGGCACCAGTGCGCGGTTCTGGTTGAATCTGCAAACTGAGTTTGAGCTGCGCCAGGCTCAGATGGGCAAAGAAGCTAAGATTGCTAAGGAGATACAGCCGCACGCTGCCTGAAAACCATATTACGAAACCATATTACGGACAGGCACTAGCCTCCCTCGTTCCGGCTTCAAGCCAACTCGAGTTCAATGAACTGATGCTCCGCTTTTACGAGTCCGGCGATCAGCGTGAAATGAATGCGTTCGTGCGTAGCTGCATGGACGAACGGGTCGTTCGTATTATGAAAGAAGAGTAAACGGGCCAGAGCCGCCCGTTTCGCTGGATCGGCTATGAACAGGCGCTGCTGTTCCGCTCCCGGAAAGAAGCACCAGGCGATGGCTTTGATAAATCAAAAGAGGGGTATGCCCACCCGATCTACGTGCTTCAAAAGTTCTTCATTCTCTACCTGATGCTTAAGGGCAAGGTCTACTTTCCATGGGAGTAGCAGGTCGTCAATCTCCAGCTCTATCTGGTTAAACTCCTGCCAGGGAAGTGCCGGAGCTGTCAGCAGTAAATCGATATCCGAGTTGGGCCGGTAGTTGCCTTTGGCGCGTGAGCCGTAAAGTGTCACCCGTTCAATCGCGTGGTGCTGCGAGAAGACGCCCTGCAAACTTTTGATAACCTGCGGGGGTAGCCCAAACGGTGTTTTTGCGGAGGATGGTTCAGGCAAGGCCATACTTATCAGCTTCCTGTACCATCCGGGTTTGCAGTGCAGCGAACAGTGGGTGATGTTGCGCCAGAATGTTATCGAGGATTTCCCTGGCGGTTTCTTCGTTATAGGTGTGGGATGTGCGATTTCTGTCTTTCAGCATTCGCATCCAGCCCTCGCCATCTTCGACCATGCCATTGGCAAACGCTTCACGAATCGCATCGCGAGAGCCGACAATGTTGCCATTGCCTTGCCACCGGAAGTAATCTCGAATCACGTTCCAGGCAAGCTCATAGGTATCTTCAAATGCTTGAATTAATCCCTGCTTTTCGAGGTCTGACAGGTCGCGCGTTCGGCATAATTTCACCGCAGCATCCAGCTGGGAGAATGCCTTTCTGAAATTGCTGAATCGCTCGAGCCAGCGGACATCCTGCTCGGCCATGTGTTGCGCTCGCGTTGGATCTTTAAACGAAGATTAACATGATTTTGGGTCGTCAAACGACTCGGGCATCAGGGGTACAGAGCTGATTGGGCGCTAGTCCACGCCTCACCCAAACTCCCGCGCCAGCCAGGCATTAATATCCCCAGACTCATACATCCACCGCTCTTCACCCTGCTCATCCTTGATCAGCAAACAAGGAACCTTAATAGCGCCGCCACCCTTCAGCAGTGCTTCGCGGTGATTCGGATCGTGCTGCGCATCGCGCCGTTCGATGTTCAGCCCCAGCCGGGCTATTTCTTTGCGGACTTTGATGCAGAAAGGGCAGGCGCGGAATTCGTAGAGCGCCAGGTTGGTAGTCGCTGCATCAATTTCTGCCTGCCGCTCCGGTGAGCGGCTGATGGCCTTCGGCGTGGTGAGTTTTTCTGAAAGCAGCATAAACGGGGTCAGAACCAAGCGGAGCAGGCGAAAAAAGCCACGGATAATCATTCGCATAATAAAACCTGAACTGTTTGAAAATAGGCGGATCTGATGTAAATGAGGCGGCAAGGATAGCATGGTCGTTAAAAAAATGTGGCCACTGCTCCTTAAGCCCCGGTTCAAGCCTCACCCATTCCACGCTCCGCCAAATACCGGGAGCCCGTCCCGCCTTCAGCCTCCATCTGCACACTAATCCGCGGCGCGGCCACATCAATGTAGCGCTCTTCCATGTTCCGCTTCAGCAGCAGGTTGAAGGCGCGGGCGACATCCCACTGGTATTCGGGTTTGGTGCGCATCCGCATTCTTAGCACTGGGCATCCCTCCTCGAAGGCATGGATACCCTGCATTTCCAGCGGCGACCAGATAAGCCAGCGCATATCCGGTTGGAGGCGCAGTTCGTCGGCGGTTTCGTTCATCAGCAGGATGGCGTCGTCGATGGCCAGTTCCCGGGGGATGCGGATTTTGATCAGGGCGATGCCGAACTGGCGAGACATATTGTGAATGGAGCTGATTTTGCTGAAGGTGATGTGGTGCACCACGCCTTCAAGATCCCGCAGCCGCACGGTGCGCAGGTTGAAGCCCTCCACGGTGCCCATGAAGCCGTTGATCTGCACGAAATCCCCCACAGACATGGAGTCTTCCACCACGATGAACAGGCCGGTGATCAAATCCTGAACCAGGGTTTGCGCACCAAAACCCACGGCCAGGCCGATGATACCGGCACCGGCGAGCAGCGGCGTTACGTCTACGCCCAGAGTCGACAGGCTCACCAGCGTAGCGATGATCAGAATGGTAATGAACAGGGTATTCCGGGCGATGGGCAGGATGGTTTGCGCCCGGGCGGCTTTAATTCGCCTTTTCCGGTCGCTGCCACCCATGGCCCGTTCCAGCAGTTCGTCCACAAAGATCCAGGTCAGCCTGGCAAGCAGCAGTACCGCGACGACACTCACCACGCTGTTGGCAAGGACTTCACTTACGGACGGCTTACCGCCCAGGGCAAACAAAGACAGCCCCCAGATTTGCAGGGTCAGTTCGAAAAACACGAGCCAGGCGGCGGCCTGGATCAGGTTGTAGCCAAAGCGCATCAGCCGGCGGCTGAACGCACTTAACGAGCGCGGTTTCGGGCGGTTCTCCTGCATTCCGATCAGGCCCTGCAGGGCCAGGGTCAGCGCCAGAAGCAGGGCGCAGATGAGGGATTTACCCAGAGCCTCATCGGCCTCGCCGCCGTTCAGAAAGACCGCCACCACCGAGGCGCTGATGGCCACCAGCATGGGAATGTGCCAGAGCCGGGCCAGCAGGGCGACGACTTCTCTGGAAACGCCTTCGTTTTTGCGCTGGTTGTAGGGCCGGTTACGAATCAGCTGGGTGACAGGCCGACGGTTGCGCAGAATCAGGAAAAAGCTGATCAGGGCAGCCGTTACGCTGAACACCAGGGCCAGCGCGCTGGCCAGCTCGGAGCCAAGTTGGTCGACAAGGTCTTTGGTGCCCAGGGCATCCTGCAGTGCGAAAAGCACGCCGATGATGAACAGCGGTAGCAGCATTCGCCGGCGGATAATAATCACCGCAGGCAAGCGGTGGCCGCTGGAGAAAATCGAGATAATTACATCAAACAGGGAGGTCAACATCCGCGCGCTCAGGCCAGTATAGGCGAGGATCAGCACGGTGGTTTGTGCCGCTGCTGAAATGCCGAAGGTGGGCAGCCCCACAAGTAATGCGATAAACGTCAGCAGCCAGGGCAGTATGCGCCGTAGAAAGTGTGCGGCCAGAAGCCAGGGGCGTGGCGCGCGGGGCATCACCAGCGGCCAGTTGCGCCAGATAAAGTACATTCGCACGCCACGTGAAAGCCCCCACAAGGCGGCCAGCCAGGCAGCGAGGCCCACGGCAGTCTCCGCCAACACGCGCAGCGAGGTGCTGGCCAACAGTTTTACGGCGGCGCTGTAGGCATTCTCGAAATGGGTTTTCCAGATCGACAGGTGGTTGGGAGTTGTGCCGTTGGCGTTCTCAGACACATCAAAAAACACCGCGAGCGCGCCCAGCAGCCCTTCGCCTCCGGAAGCCCGTCTTCCCCCTGCGGATGACTCCGCCTGCAAGCCCTCCTGGATAGTCTTCAGCTGTTGCACCAGTTCAGCGCGTTGCTGGTCATTCTCCAATGCCTTGATGGTGGCGTCCAGGGAGGCCTCAAGCTCTTCCGGCGAGGTTTCTTTTTTCTCTTCCTGCCCGGAGAATCCCGGGATGCCGGGCAGCGAAATAGGCTGCGCCTGGGCAGAAAAGCCTGAAAGCAGTAAAAATAGGCCAAGAAAGACGACGGATAGCCGCAAGTTTTTACCTCTAACGATCAGTCGGGTGAGTTATTGAATGCGAAAGTCATCATGAAGCTTGCGCCAATGTGCCACAAGGGATTGTTTGTGGTCTTCATTCACCGGCAAAGGTCAGTACGTTCCGGCCACTGTGAAATCCCGCGAGATATCCAACCAGATGATCGTGCAACGTCAGTTTGAGCACGGCGATTTCGTCCACCTGGGTGCGAATCATTCGTCGTCTCCGAGCAGTCCTTTCCAGGGGTCTTCGTACAAACGCTCGTTATCATCGTCCGATGCATGGAGAGTTGGCTGCGCGGATGCGGTGCCCTCAAGCAGCGCACGCACGGCCGCAAGCTTTTCGTTCGGGATCAGCAGCAGTTGGGCGCCAAGACCCTGTGCGACCAGCTCCAGGGTGTCTAGCCTGGGGTTTCCCCGGGATTCCAGTCGCTGATACTGCTGGCGAGACATTCCCACTCGCAGCATCATGTCGTTTTGTTTCAGGCCGAGTTTCAGGCGCCGATCTTTAATTTGTTGAAGCACCGGGTTCATATCAGTCAACACTTATGTTGCTTTGATTTCATAAAGAAACAGGTTAGTTGCTTTTTGGTTATCAGGCAACATAAAAGTTGCTTCTGGCATCGGTAAATCCTTTGGCGCCCCGTCCCTCTTTTACCGCAAAGTAGTGTGTTTGCGATCTACTCCTTGTTACGTCTTTCCGGCTGCTCCGCCCGCCAGGTCTTAACCGTTCGCTCAAACGTCAGGGCAATGCGCTCGAACATCCCTTCAATGGTGGCGGTTTGGGCGTCTGGTTCCCGGGCGGTGTGAATGGCCGCTAGCAATTCGGCACTGGCCTGGCGGAACTCGGGGTTCATAACGCCCCGGGCGCTCATCAGATAGGTGTCGGCCAGCACTTGCTGCCAGTGGGCTAGTTTGTCGTTCACCAGCGGCGTGCGATGGTTTTTCAGGCGTTTGCGCAGGCGAATGGACATATGGCCGATGTTCAGGCCGGTAAAGCCCAGGTCGGTCATAATCCGGCTCGGATTGCCGGAGCCCTGGTCGTAGTTGGCCAGGCGCAGCAGCCGCTCGCCCATGCGGCCGTTCAGCCAGTTCTCCGGGCTGTCATGCTCATCCACGGTGGTCAGGTCCCGGGCGGTGGCTTTCAGCAGGCGCCATTGCAACAGCTGGCTGTCCGGAGGTGTGATCAGTTTGAATACCCAATACAGAATGCTGATGCCCACCAGCAGGCCCAGGGCATTGCTGGCGGCAATGTCGGCATTGAAGGTCATGTTGTTACTGGGCTGCACAATTAACGTGAACGGAACGCAGAAGCCCAGGCCGTAGGGCAGAGTGGGGCGGTCGGCCAATGCCAGCAGGCCGACAAAGTAGGGCCCGGCCAGCACCAGAACCAGCATCTCGAAATCGCCGCTGCTGCGGGACAGCAACCCCAGCCCGAAGAACAGAGCCACAGGAATGGCCACCACCACGCCCACCAGAAGACGGCGCAGCATTACCGTCAGTACCGCCAGGGAAAACCGGGCAAACATCACCGAGAACACCACCGGCATAATCATCATCATGATGGCCGCCGGGCTGCCGGTGGTCAGCCATACCACCGCGCCGATCACAAACACCAGGGCGGTTCGAAATCCATTAACCGCGCCGATCAACGGGTCCCGGTGGGTGCGGAACTTGGAGGCTTTGAGCAGTGCCTGGTCACTGTTTTCCAAAGCGTTATAAGCTTTCAGCACCATCACCAGGTCGGCCACCAGTTCGGCGGCGGTCTGGGTCAGCCTTACCACAATGGCGGATTCGTTCTGGTAATTAGCCCGGTGCTCCAATAGCGAGCGCCTCAGCGCCTGGGCCTGCAGGTAGGATTCTTCAAAGCTGTTGGCATCGGCAATCTTGCGAAAGTGTGTGCGCATATCGGCCAGCAATTTGCTGAACGCGGGTGAGACAAGCTCCGCGTGGTTGCGGGGAAAGCGCCCCATAATCTGGGTCACGGCCAGCAAAGACATCACCTTGTTGCACAACAGGTGGGCCGCGCGGCTCCTGCCAGGGCCCTCTGGCCCCTCGAAGGCCACTGCGCTGGAATCGTCGTTCAGCACCACCAGGGTTTCCAGAATCTCGTCGGCGTGTTTGTGGCGCTGCTCGTGGGTGCTTTGTGGGTCCAGTTCCAGTGACAGGTATTCCAGGGTTCTGTTGATGGCGTCCCGGGCGTGGTGCCTCAGGCTGGCTCTTACGGTCACAGGCCACAGCAGCTGGCTCACCAGCATGGCACACAGCGCCCCCACCGAGATTTCGCTGATGCGGGATTGGGCAATCTCGAACACGGCCCGGCTGTCCACCGCGTTCGGGTTGGCAATTACCAGCACCACCACCAGGCCGGCCGTCATGCCAGACATCGCGTAGGCATAAATAAAGTTGGTGTTGTGCACCATGGAGGACGCGGCGGAATTCAGGCCAATCCACAGCGTCAGGCACGCGAGTGCCACCAGCGGGTAGGGCATGAAAAACGCCAGAATCAGAATGCCGACACTGCCACCCACCACCGAGCCGAATATCTGGCATAGGGCCTTCTCAATCACCAGCCCGCTTTCCGGGCGAATTTGCAGGAACACTGCAGACACCAGCGCCCAATAAGGCCGGTCGAGTTGCAGGACCATGGCCACCAGCAACGCCAGGGCCATGGAAATCACCCCCTTCAATGCAAAAATCACCGCACGGCGCGGCGGCATCAGCAGTTGGGTGAACAAGGGGTGGAGCGTTATCGACACGGGCCGGGCTCCGTCAGTTCTGCTGGGTGGGCGGTTCCAGGTGAATCGACACCGTCATGCCCGCGCTCAGGTTGAGGTTGTCGGGAACCGGGTCCAGGGTAATGTCCACTGGAATGCGCTGCGCCAGCCGCACCCAGTTAAAGCCCTGTTGCACCCGGGGAAGCATCTGGTTGTTGCTGGCGGTATTGGCATCGGCAATGCCCCGGGCAATGCTGGTGACGGTGCCGGTGAGCGCGGCTTTGCCGGAGAGCAATTTGATGTGGGCTTTCTGGCCCTCGTGCACCATCTGCAACTTGGTTTCCTCGAAATACCCGGTGACGTAAAACGAATCGCGTTTGATCAGCGACAGCACTGGCTCGCCCCGGCTGACGTAATTACCGTCCCGTAGAGACAGGTTGGTAATTGTGCCGGTGTCCGGAGCCACTACCCGGGTGCGTTCAAGATCAATACGCGCAGTGGCCAGCTCGGCGGCGGCCAGCTGGTAATTGGCCTCGGCGGACTCGGCACGAATCCGGTAGCTTTCCAGGCTTTCTTCGCTGATGGCCTGGCGGTTCGACATAGTCTGGCGGCGCTCGTATTGGTGCAGGGCCAGGTCCCGGGCGCTGCTGGCCTGGGCAAGCCGGGCTTTGCGTTCTGCCAGCTCGGCCTGATAGCGGGTATCGTCAATGCGGAACAGCAGGTCGCCCTCGGCCACCGGTGCATTGTTCTGCACCTCAACCGAGGTGACCCAGCCCGAAACGTCCGGTGCCAGAGTGACCACATCGGCCCGAATCCGGCCGTCCCGGGTCCAGGGGGAATACAGGTAGTGGTCCCAGAGCCAGGTGCCTGCAAACACCGCACCCGCCACCACCAACAGAGTCAGCCCGATACGCGCCAGTTTTTCCATAGCCATCCTTTAAGTGTCGAACAGGTACACAATGCCGGCCAGATAGCAGACAAACATGGCCACATCAAACCAGGCTTCTTTCCAGATAAAGCGGCGCAGCTTCAGGTGATGCAGCGCCAGGCGGGTAGCCGCAGACAGCACAAACGCCAGGGCCGCCAGCGCCAGCAGCGGGCTGAACAACATTCCGCCAATACTCATCTCATGCAGCATAGTGGTTGATTATCGCCCCGTCATAAACCCTGCCAATGCGTTTGAGCCACCTCAATAATGGTTCGATGCCTGCCAAAGGTCAAAAGTACGTTAAACTTGCATTACCCATTGGCTGATAAGGATTTATGCCCATGAAACTCCGCTTCCTGGGTGGCACCGGCACCGTCACCGGCTCCCGTTACCTGCTCTCCAACGACAAGCACCGCCTGCTGGTGGATTGTGGAATGTATCAGGGGGTGAAAACCCTGCGCCGGCGAAACTGGGCGAAGTTCCCGGTCGCCCCGTCTACCATCGATGCGGTTGTTCTCACTCACGGGCACATTGATCACTCCGGTTACTTGCCCGCGCTGGTGAAAAACGGCTTCAAGGGTAAGATCTACTGCACCAAGGCCACGCACGAGCTTTGCAAGGTGTTGTTGCCGGATGCCGGCTTCCTGCAGGAAGAAGATGCCAAATACGCCTTTCGCAAGAAATTCTCCAAGCACGACAAGCCAGAGCCCTTGTTCACAGAGAAAGACGCCTGGGAAGCCCTCAAGCATTTCGAGTCTTTGCATTACCACGAAACCTTCGAACCGGTAAAAGGGTTTGAGGTTCAGTTTACGCCGGCCGGGCACATTCTTGGCTCGTCTTGCGTCCACGTAACCGATAAGAGTTCCTCCCGCACGGTGGTGTTCAGCGGCGATGTCGGGCGCCAGAACGACATCATCATGCGCCCGCCGGAGCCGCTCAGCCATGCCGATGTCCTGGTGTGTGAATCCACATACGGCGACCGCGCCCACGGCGAGACGGACCCGGAGAAAGAGCTGGAAGAGATTATCACCAAAACGGCGGGCCGTGGCGGTATCGTGTTAATGCCGGCCTTTGCGGTGGGCCGTGCGCAGATGTTGCTGTACGTGGTGCACAAACTGATGGGGCAGGGGCGAATCCCCAGGCTGCCGGTTTATCTCAACAGCCCCATGGCCATCAAAGCCACGGAAATTTTCTGCAAGCACCACAAAGAGCACAAGCTTGACGGCGCCCAGTGCGAGTTGATTGACGACAAAACCAAGTTCGTGCGCACGGTGGAAGAATCCATCCAGCTGGATGCGGCCCGTTACCCCTGTGTGATCATTTCCGCCAGTGGCATGGCCTCGGGCGGGCGTGTGCTGCACCACCTGAAAACCCTGCTGCCCAACCCGCGAAACAGCGTTATTTTTGCCGGTTTTCAGGCCCCGGGCACGCGTGGGGATGCCCTGGTGAACGGTGCCGAGTCTGTTAAGATTCATGGCGAATACTGGCCAGTGAAGGCTGAGATCCACAACCTGGATTCCATGAGTGCTCACGGTGATTACCGGGAGATTCTTCAGTGGCTGGAGCAGGGCAGCCTGAAGCCGGAAAAAGTGTATGTCACTCACGGCGAGGTTGTGGCAAGTGATACCATGCGCAAGCGGATCACCGAGACTTTCGGTTGGGACGCCGAAGTGCCGGATTTGTTTGAAGAAGTTGAAATCTAGAGCTTGAGCGGGGCCTTGGAGTAAGGCCCCGGAGTTTACCAGCTTTTACAATATGGCTATTGCGACGACACTTGGTTGCTGCAATCATCCGTTCTGACAACAATGTTTTACGGACGTTTGGTTATAAAAACTAAGGACAAGCCATGCCCTACCTTCGTTACCTTCCACTGGTCGTTCTTCTGATGTCTGCGGGTTGTTCAGACAGCCCAGAATCGGCCATCGACGATATCGCCGACAAAAGCAAAGACCTGGTCGAGAGCGCCCGGGAGCTGGCCGAGGATGCCTCCGAGCGTGTCGATGACGAACTCGAGAACGCCCGAACAACCGCCTCTGAGCGCGTTTCCAAAGCGGTAGACGAGCTGAAAGGGGACTGACTATGGCCGGTTCAGCAGAGCAAAGCGCCACCGCGCCCAGGGCAGGCGTGCGCCAGAAAGTCGTCACCTGGGTGGCGGCGTTGTCCCTTCCGGTTATTGCGCTCGGTAATTTTTCCGAGGCGGTCATGATTGTCGAAGACACCGTCGATCGTGTGGTGTCTGCGTTCACCAACCTTCCTGAATACGAAGACCTTTCCTATCTGCGGGCGGGCATCAGCCGGGACTACGCCCGTGAAATCTTTGGCACCCCTCAGGTGAATCGCGATCTCGGGAATGGTCTCGGGGCCGAGTATTACTTTGACGAGAAGTACCTGCTCACTCTGCTGGTGCGCTCTGGCGAAGTAACGGCCTTTACCGTCATCAGCCTGCAAGATGGCTTCTCGCCTCAGGTGTTTGATGAGTGGGGCGGCCCGCTGGGCGAATTTACCTTCGCCGGACTTAAAGGTTTGCCGGGCGATTTCCTGGTGGACTGGAACAAAAACAGTGCCCTGTACCTTGAACTGGTCAACCTCGGCGGCGGTTCGCTGAACCAGAAGGCCTACGCCGGGTGGGTGAACTACGGTGCCGGGGCAGAAGCGGCGGGTTTGAGCCGTCTCTACCAGAGTGTGCTCACGGGTGAGGGCACTGAGACGGCCCGGCAGAACGTGCGTGAATCGGTCACACCGAACCTCTACGGTTGGGGAAACCTGAACCAGGCCGATATCCGGAATTCCATTCTTAGCCCGGCAGACCTGGCCCACTATCTGTCTGCCTACCAGTAAAAACAGCAACACCAAAATCGCGAGGAGTGCGAGATGATTCGATCAACCGTAAAACTGATGACCGCCGCTGTAACCGTTGGCCTGATGGCCGGTTGCGCCGGCAATCCCCCATCTGAAGAGAAAAGCGCCACCAGCGGCCTGCCGGCCTGGGTGATTACACCCGGCAAACTGGTGCCTGAAGGAGCGATTGCGGCGACAGAGTGCGTGCCAGCCAATGCCAATATGAGCATCCTGAAGTCCAAGTCGACTGCTCTGGCCCGCGCCAATCTGGCCCAGCAGATTCAGGTAAACGTGCAGGCCATGGACAAGACTTACCAGGACTTGACTGAAAACGGTGATGAGTCGGCTTCTGGCTCTACCTTCTCCAGCGTGTCCAAGCAGGTGACCGACCAGATGCTCAACGGCGCCATTCCAGAGCGTGTCGATTACATTCCGGGCCCCGGCGAAACTACGGTTTTCTGCAGCATGGTGGTGATGGCACCGGAGCAGAACCGCAAGATTTTTGAGCAGATTATCGACCGTTCCAAGCGCCAGATGTCTCCGGATAACGAAGCCCTGCTGTACCAGGAATTCCGCGCCAAGCGGGCCGCCGAGGAACTGGAAGACGCCCTGGAGGGTTAACGCATGAGCCGTCTTCGTATTGCATTATCCGTGGCTTTGTTGGCTTGGCCGCTGGCGGCTTCTGCTCAGCAGGGTGATCAACCGGCCCCGGGTTCCGCTGAAAGCGGCTATACCGGGAATTCCGGATTCGAGGCGTTCAAGAAAAACCGGCTGCAGGGATTTGCCTCCTACAAAGAGCAGGTGCACAAGGAGTTTCAGCAGTTCGCGAAACTCCATGACCAGGTATCGGCCCGTTATGAAAAACGCATCTCCGATGTCTGGGCACAGCCCGAGCAGTCCTCGAAAACCCGGTGGGTGCACTACGAAGATGGCTATCGCATCAAGCGAGTGGTGGATTTTGAGCAGCAGCAGATTGTCTGGTCCACGCCCCAGAGCGAAGCCGGCAGCGTTGATCTGACAAAATCGAAAGCGCGCCAGATGCTGCAGGCCCTGATGGCCATGACCCGCCGCGACGCCTTCGAGCAAGACGAAGTGGCCCGGGAAGTGGAAGAAAAAAGCCGCAGCCAGTTCAAACACCTCGAAACAGCCACGCTGGACGACACCAGCCCGGTGCTCCCCGCGTATTTGTTCGGGGAAAACCGTGTGAACAAACAACAGCAACAGCAGGCCATCAACGCGATGCTGGCTGGCGCTGAACGCACAAGCTGGACAGAAAACGGCCAGCAAGTGGTTGGCTGGGTACTGCCGTTAACCGCTGGTGCGGCGGAGTCTGCCGGCGCAAAACCGGAGCCGGCGCCCACAGCAAAACCAGAAACAAAGCCTGCGCCGAAACCCGTGCCTGCAGCGGAGCCCGCAACTCAGGCCCCGGCCCCGACTCCGGCAGCACCGGTAGTTGCCCGGACTGAAGGTTCTGTATGGAAGGTTCACGCCATTGAGCCAGGCCAGCGTGAACAGCTGCCGGCCCGGGCACGGCCGTTTGTTGCGGCTATCAACAAAGAAAACCGTGAATTCGAGCTCTCCGCGGAATTGCTGCTGGCCATCATGGAAACCGAATCGGCCTTCAATCCGATGGCCAAATCGTCGATTCCCGCGTTTGGCCTGATGCAGATTGTGCCCGCCAGCGCCGGGCAGGACGCCACCGAAAAATTATTTGGCAAGCCGAGGTTGTTGGCGCCGTCTTACCTCTATAACGCCGATAACAACATTCGGGTGGGCGCGGCTTACTTCAATATCCTCTATTACCGCTATTTCAAAGGCATTGAAAACCCGGTTTCCCGGCTGTACTGCGCCATCGCAGCCTACAACACCGGCCCCGGCAACGTCTCTCTGGCTCTGACCGGTAAAGGCATGAAGCTCCGGCCCGCCATCGCCGTGGCCAACACCATGACGCCGGCCGAGGTGTATCACCACTTGCTGGGTAATCTGCCTTATGAAGAAACCGTGAATTACCTGAAAAAAGTCACCACCCGCCTGGATAACTACACGGAGGCTCTTAACAATGGCTAGTAAATATTGGAAAAGAGCCGTGCGAAGTATCCTTCTGTTTCCCGCCCTGGTGTTAAGTGCCTGTGCCACCACCGGCCCGGCCCAGCTGCCGGACTGGGTGCTTGCGCCCCCGGCAGACAATGCCAGCACACTCTACGGCGTGGGTGAAGGTGCAGCCCTGCGCACCGCCCGGGACGATGCCCTGGCGGTGATCGCCGGCAAGCTGGAAGTGCGCGTAACCTCCGATGTTCTGACCGAAACAACGCTCACCAATGGCCAGGAAGATTCGAGCACCCGCAACAGCGTACGCACAACCACCGAAGCGCTGAAACTCTCGGAATACCAGACAGAAAACAGCGCACAGGTAGGCAACCGGCTGTTCGTGCTGTTGTCGATCAAACGGCAGACCCTGGTGACCTCTCTGCTGAACGATGTAGAGCGCCTGGACAGAGAGATCTCCGCCCGCCTGTCCAATTCCGGCGACCAGTCCAGGCTCAAGCGGTTGTACCGGCTTACCCTGGCCAAATCCCTGGTGTCCGAGGCCCTCGACAAAGTGCTGCTGGTTCAGTCGGTCAGCCAGAATCCGGGCCTCAAACAGCAACAGGCCGCCCAGTATCAGAACCTGCTGGAAGAGCGCGAACGCTTGCAACAAAACCTGACACTGGCGGTGGCCTGGGATAAGCACACCACGCAAATTGGCGAGCGGGTGCTGACCATGCTGCTGGAAGCGGGCCTGCACGCCGAAGCGAACAAGCCCGGGGCAGCCTACGACGGCCGCATTGTGGTGGCCGGCACTCCCTCGCAGCGGGAAATCTTCAACGAATTCCATGTGCAGCTCAATGCGGTTGTCTCTCTGCAAGACAACCGTGGCAGCGAGATCTCATCAGCCCGCTACAAAGCCGCGGCCAGTTCGCTGTCAAACCACCAGTCTGCGCAGAAAACCGCCAATCGCCAGATTGCCGACGATGTCCAGGAACAAGGCATCTGGCGCGCACTGAATATGCATAAAGGGACATAGCGATTCCTTGCATAGACTCTGAAAAAAAACCAAAGGAGAACCATAAATGGTCAACAAAACGCTAGCGCTCGGTGTTATTGCAAGTCTTGGTCTTGGCGGCTGTGCCACGGTTGAAATCGACCCGACAGATCTGAGAAACCAGATGCAACTGCCGGTATCGGCATCCAACCCATCCCCCTCCGGCGCGGTAACCAGCAAAGTAGTTATCTTCGAACCGGACACCTCCAAAGCCACCGTGGCAGAGCAGTCCCAGGCGGGTGGCCCCATCCAGTTTGCTCTGGATGGTTACATTAACGACGCAGGCGCAGACCTGGTAGACCGTAACCTGGCCGTGCAGCTGAAAGACGAAGTCATCCGCGCTGAAATGGGCGGCGCCGGTGCCTATCAAGGTGCCCCGGTCGCGGACTACGCCGTTCGCACCACCGTCACCGGTGCCAGCTTCGGCGCTGAATTCGAAGAAGCCAGCCGCTGGACCGACGATGATGGCGACGTTCACGTTACCCCGGCCAGCTGCAACTACTCCAGCCGCGTGGCGGTCTCGGTAGATGTCTACACCGTGCCTGAGCTCAAGCGCGTGAAATCCTTCCGTGGCGAGGGCAGCAGCTCGGCTTCCGAAGATGCCCGCAGTGCCAGCTGTAACAAGGGCGGCCCGGGGCTGGTGCGCTCGGCTTCCGAAGACGCCATCTACGAAATCCAGGAAGACCTGAAGGCCTTCTTCTCACCCATCGGTTATGTGCTGCACGGTTTCGAAACCTCAGACGGCACCTTCGTGCTGAAAACCTCCCTCACCAAAGAGCTGGGCGCGAAAGCCGGTAAAGGCGTTCGCATCGTTAACGTCACAGAAGAAGGCGACCGTTACCCGATCGGCGAAGGCACCATCGCCAAGCCGCTGGTGAACAGTGGCGCCTTCGTGGTTGTGGACGAAGACGTGGTGTCCCGCGTTCGCATTGGTGACGAAGTACGCGTAGACCACAGCTGCTCCTTCATGGGCTGCAAGCTGGACCAGAGCCTGGGCATGAACTGATACCAGCCCGGTTTTGAACGCTCACGCAAGGGACTGCGTGAGCCGTTGTTTCAGGGCAAATGGCTCCGAAAATCCTCAGGATCTTCCGCAAATTTGCT
Organism: Marinobacter sp. VGCF2001; assembly: GCF_049943275.1. Classification (NCBI taxonomy): domain Bacteria; kingdom Pseudomonadati; phylum Pseudomonadota; class Gammaproteobacteria; order Pseudomonadales; family Marinobacteraceae; genus Marinobacter; species Marinobacter sp. VGCF2001. The sequence continues at coordinate 19,604 of NZ_JBNFVX010000011.1, read as the reverse complement.
AACATAGCGAAAAACCTCATTCGGGATGCCGCTATGCACTACAGCTCCATACTCCCAGACCTGATCGAAATTGCCGACGAAGCCAGCGAGAAAGTGCTGCATATCTACCAGTCGGATTTCAAGGTGAACTACAAGGAAGACCACTCGCCGATCACCGCCGCTGATATCGCCAGCCACGACATCATCGTAAAAGGCCTGCGCAACATCAGCCGGGACATCCCCATACTCTCGGAAGAAGGGGTGGAAATTCCCTGGGAAGAGCGCAGGAAGTGGCGCCGGTTCTGGTTAATTGATCCCATCGACGGCACCAAAGACTTCACCCAGCGCACCGGAGAATTCACCGTAAACATCGCCATGATCGAAGACGGCGAACCGGTGATGGGCGTGGTAACCGCCCCGGCCCTGAAAGAAGCATTCTGGGGCATCAAAGGCGAGGGCGCACACAAGCGGGACCGCACCGGCCGTGTTCACCGCATTCGCGTGGCGGAGCCGAAAGAAACGCTGCGGGTGGTGGCCAGCAAAAACCACCTGAACGAAGCAACCCGCGCCTTCATTGAAGCCCTCGGTGCCCACGACACCGTGCAGGCCGGCAGCTCCCTGAAATTCTGCCGCATTGCCGAAGGCCATGCAGATATCTACCCCCGCATGAGCCCCACCAGCGAATGGGACACGGGCGCGGCCCATGCGGTACTCCTGGCGGCTGGCGGCAAGGTGAAAACCCCGGAAGGCCAATCCCTGGTGTACGGCAAAGAAAACATCCTGAACCCCAATTTCATTGCCGCCGGCAACTGGTACTTCTGAGTTATGACCTGGTACGCACTCCAGCACAAGCCCGCGCAGGGCGATCGCGCCGTTCAGCACCTGCAGAATCAGGACATCGCCTGTTTCTACCCGAAAATTGAGGTAGAGAAAATCAAAGCCGGCAAACGCACCAAAAAACTCGAGCCCCTGTTCCCCGGTTACGTGTTCGTGAACCTGCAACCCACCAACCCCATGTGGGCCAAGCTTCGTTCCACCCGCGGCGTACTCCGCATCGTCAGCTTCGCTAACCGGCCGGCACCGATCGACGACGAAGTGATTGCTCACATCAAGGCGGGCTTAGACAAAGTGGCAGAGCAGGGGGGCATCAAGCCCGGTCAGCCGGTGGAGCTGGATGAGGGGCCGTTTAAAGGCATTAATGCGATTTTTCAGGCCTACGATGGCGAAGAGCGGGCGATTGTGCTGGTGACGTTTATGCAAACGCGGCAGCGGGTGACCGTGCCGGTGTCGACAATCAGAACGTGAGCGGGACCGGCTTTTTGCTGTTTGTTATTCAGTCAAAGCGGTTGTGTTTGCAAACGTTTAATAAAGGTTTACTTCGCTAAGTGGCTGATTTTCAGGTGTCAGACTTTTTGTCACTTGCTTGTCACAACGCATCCCGTAGAATCTTCACGTTTTTGAAATACTGCATTCACCCGACAGGGAACCGGTTGGGAACATCTCCCTTTGTTTTACCGTTTTTCCCCTGTTCACAGAAAAACAAATCTTATGACCTTAAAACACTGGGCCCTGGTCGGTGGGGCGGTAGCGTGCCTGAACAGCTTTGCCGCCCTGGCGGCGCCCTGGATAGAACCCGGCGACCCGCGGGCGCGATTTGCGGCCCAGAAACTGGCAGACCGTGGCCACATGGACCGCGGCGTTACCAGCTGGCCGCTGATGTGGAGCGCCGTCAAGAATGGCGCCAAGGCGTCTGCCAAAGCCGATGGGCAAGCCGTGGGCCTGGCCGAAGCTTACCTGCGCTTTGAAATGGACGAACAGGCCCATCCCGGATTTCGCGGAGAGTTAGGCGTAACAGGCCAGTCGGACATTCCCGCCATCACCGGATTTGAAAGCAACTCATTATCGAAAGCTGGTACCTCCATTAACCTGCAATGGCAGGGCGATGTCTGGGCCATGGGCCTGAACCCCACCTACGCCCACGAGCCAGACGACGACAAAAAATTCCGCCTGGACGGCTCTTATCTGGCCGCCACCGCGAAAAACTGGGTACTCGGTGCCGGTGCCATTAATCGCTGGTGGGGCCCGGGCTGGCAATCCAGCCTGATACTGTCCAGTAACGCCCGGCCGATGCCATCTGTGTGGCTGAATCGGGCGGATACTCACGCACCCGAAACGCCCTGGTTGAACTGGCTCGGCCCCTGGGATTTCACGCTGCTGGCAGGACAATACGAGAGTAATCGTGCGGTTCCCGATGCCAAGTTAATCGGAATGCGCTTCACCTTCCGGCCCATCGATGGCCTGGACATCGGCTTATCCCGCGCCATCATGTTCGGTGGCGAAGGGCGGCCAGAAGGCGCGTCCACCATCTGGAATGCCCTGATCGGCAAAGACAACGGCCAGCTGGAAGAAAACGACCCCGGCAACCAGATTGCCAGCATCGACGTTCGCTACGGTTTCGCCATCGGCCAGCAGTCCATGGGTTTGTATGCCCAGATGATGGGCGAAGACGAAGCCGGTGCCTTTCCCGCGCGAAAATCCTGGTTGCTGGGTGCAGACTGGACCAGCCAGTGGCTGAGTGGTGACCAGCAGTGGTTTGTGGAATACACCAACACCCTGGCCGACGATTTTCTCGGCAACGCCATGCCTAACATTTCGTATGACCACAGCCGCTATAACACCGGCTACCGCTACTACGGCCGCAACATGGCCACCGGTTTTGACGGCGATGCCGAAGCCCTGACGCTTGGGGCCTACCAGTTCCTGGGCGACGGCAGTAATGTCAGCGCCAAAGTCAGTTACGCCGAACTGAACAAAGACGGCGACGCCCGGGTGGTCGCCTCGGATAAAGACGTGTTTTACACCGTACCCAGCTCCGCCCAGAAGGTTGCTATTATCGACCTGGGCCTCGGCACCCGCGCGCTCAGTGGCTGGCTGGACGTTCACGTTCAGGCCACCGACAAAAAAATTGAATTCGTCAGCGGCGAAAAAGACCAATGGTCTGTTGGCGCCCGCTGGACCTACCGCTTCTGAAATAACGGATTATCGGCCCTGTGAACTTTAAAAAGCTCCTCTTACCTCTCATTAGTCTGCTGCCGCTAACGGCCACCGCGCAATCCATCAGCCCGGCCCAGATCGAGCAGTTCCGTCAGTTACCCAAAGCCCAGCAAGAGGCCCTTGCCAGCCAGTATGGTGTGGACCTGTCTGCTCTGAGCGGAAGCGGTTCAAGCGCGAACCAGCGGCCCCAGCCCGTAGAGGTGGTTGAGCCCGCGCCGGGTCGTAAAACCGAAAAGGTACAAGAGGAAAAGCAGGAAGAGGCCCTGTTGGCGAGCAAAAACGGCGGCCTGAAACCCTACGGCTACGACCTCTTCGCCGGCAGCCCCACCACCTTCGCCCCGGTTACCGAAATCCCCGTGCCCTCTGAATACACCCTGGGCCCGGGCGATGTGCTCCGGGTGCAGCTCTGGGGCAAAGAAAACCAGAATCTGGAGCTTCCGGTCAGCCGCGATGGCAGCATCAGCTTCCCGGATTCCGGCCCCATGAACGTGGCGGGCCTGAGCTTCAGCGAAGCCCGGGAACAAATCCGCAAGCAGGTTTCTGAGCAGTACATCGGTGTGCAGGCCAGCGTTACTCTGGGCGAATTACGCAGTATGCGCGTATTTGTACTGGGTGAAGCCCGCAATCCCGGCTCTTACACCGTCAGTTCCCTGTCTACCCTCACCAACGCCCTGTTTGTGTCTGGCGGCATTCAAACCACCGGTTCCCTGCGTAACATCCAGCACAAACGCAACGGCAAACTGGTTGGCACACTGGATCTTTACGACCTGTTGCTGAAAGGCGACAGCAGCGCGGACAACCGCCTGCAGCCGGGCGATGTGATTTTCATCCCCTCTGTGGGCAAGCGCGTGGGCATTGGCGGCGAAGTTTACCGCCCGGCATTGTACGAGCTTAAAAACGAAAACCGGCTGGCGGAACTGGTGCAGATCGCAGGCGGCCTGACGCCCCAGGCCTACCCCCAGCGAGTTAACATCGAACGCACCAACAGCGACTTTTTGCGAATAATTGCCGAAGCCGATTACACCCAGCGCCAGGGCCGCAACGCCAAGGTTCAGGCGGGCGATACCATCACCATTCCCTCGATTTCCGACATCACCGGCCAGTACGTGGAAATCCGCGGTGCCGCCACCCGCGCAGGCAAGTTTGCCTGGATGCCGGGAATGCGGGTGAGCTCCATCATTCAGGACCTGGACACCGACCTGGTACCCGCTGCCGACAAACGCTACGCCGCCATCGTACGCACCAACCCGAAAACCGACGCGGTTTCCGTACTGAACCTCCGGTTGCGGGAAGCCATCACCCAGCCCGGCAGCGAATTCGACCTGCAACTGGAAGAAAAAGACAAAATTCTGGTGTTTTCCGATGCTGGTAAAGTGAACGGCGGTGAAAATGGCGGCAACTACACCCGCGAAAGCCTGTTCGCCCCCGTACTCCAGCGCCTGAAAGCTCAGGCCAGGCCCGGAGCACCTCAGCAAACCATCCGCATCAGCGGCCCGGTACGCTACCCCGGCGAATACCCACTACCTGCGACTCGCAGCCTGGCAGATGCCATCTTTGTGGCGGGCGGCCTGAACGACACCGCCTCTCTGAAACACGCCGAAGTAGCCCGCTACACCACCGACGACAACGGCATTGGCCAAACCAGAATCATCAATCTGGACCTGGCTGAAGCCATGGCCGGCAACAGCATTCTCAAACTGCGCAGCCGGGACACCATTCTGATTAAATCCATCCCCCAGTTCGCCCAGAACCGAACCATCACCCTGAGTGGTGAAGTGCGCTACCCCGGCCAATACACCTTCCGGGATGGCGAAACCCTGAAAGAGGTGCTCAGGCGCGCAGGTGGCTTAACTGGCAATGCTTTCCCGGAAGGCGCGGTGTTCAGTCGAGAAAAGCTCCGCCAACTGGAGGCCCAGCGCCTGAGAGAAGCGGAAGAGCGGCTGCAGGGTGATTTGTTGGGCGTGCAGCTGGAAGGCGACAGCTTTGGCGGGCAGAACGCTGAGCGAGTAAAACAGGTAGAAAACCTGTTAGACGACGTACAAAGCAGCCGCCCGGTGGGCCGTCTGGTCATTAATTTGGCCGCTGTACTTAACGATGACCGTTATCAATCCATTCGCCTGCAAGATGGCGACTCACTAACCGTACCGTCTATCCCACAATCGGTAACCGTCTTCGGCGAAGTGCAATTCCCCACCAGCCACCTGCACCAGGCAAACCTGACCGTAGACGATTACCTCGAACGCTCTGGCGGCTCCACCCGCCAGGCAGACGAAAGCCGCGTCTACGTAGTAAAAGCCGATGGCTCCGTAATGCTGCCTGAAAATAGCCGATGGTTTGGCGGCAGAAGCCAACAACTCGAACCCGGCGACACCATCATCATGCCCATCGACGTAGACCGCCTGAACCAGCTGGAACTCTGGACCAACGTCAGCCAGATTGTCTACCAGATGGCTCTCGGCGCCGCTGCCGTGGGTAACCTCTAAGACAACCGGCCAAGGGACTGACCCTACGAGGTCAGACCCCGCAAGGCACCAAAGCATAACCAAGGAAAAATATAAGTGGCCGAACCAACCACATCACATTATCCAGACGACGAAATCGACCTCCGCGAACTCTTCGCCACCCTCTGGCGAGGCAAGTGGATTATCCTTCTATTCACCGTCGTCTTCGCCGCAGCTGGCGTCGCCTACGCCCTCAGCAAACCCAACATCTACCAGGCCAGCGTACTGCTGGCACCGGCGCAAGGTGAAGGTGGAGGCGCGAGCATCGGCGGCCAACTTGGCGGCTTGGCCAGCTTGGCCGGTATCAGCTTGGGCGGTGGTGGCGGAGGCAAAACCACCATGGCCAAGGAAGTGCTACAATCTCGAGCCTTCCTGACAAACTTTATTCATCGCCATAACCTCAACGTTCCGCTTATGGCCACGAAAGGGTGGGATATGGCCAAAGATCAGTGGGTGATTAATGAGGAAGTCTATAGTTTGAAAACTGGCGAATGGTTGACCAATGAAGATGGTAAAAGCCTCAAGCCCACCGACTGGGATCTGGTTAAACGCCTTAAAGAGTCGCTGATCGTCTCAGGCGACAAAGGCACCGGTATGATCACCCTTAGCATCAAAAGCCAATCCCCGTCGGAGGCTCAAGACTGGGCTGGAAAGCTCGTGAATGACATCAACGAGCACATGCGTAAGCAGGATGTTAAGGAGGCAGAAGCCCGCATCGCCTATTTGGAGCAAAAGCTCAGCGAAACCAACATCGCGGGTATGCAGCAGGTGTTCTACCAGCTGATTGAAAGCGAAACCCGCACGGTAATGCTGGCCAACGCCCAAAACGAATATGTTTTCAAAACTATTGATCCCGCGGTAGTGCCGCAAGAGAAAAGCGAACCCAAACGTGCTCTGATTTGCGTGGTCGCTACCATGCTGGGCGGTATGTTGGGGATCTTTACTGTGTTCGTTATAGCTTTCGTTCGTTCGGGCAAGACAGAACAGGAAAAAGGGTAAAAATGAAGTTACTAGTCACCGGCGGCGCAGGCTTCATCGGCTCCGCCGTCATCCGGCACATCATCCAAAACACCCAGGATGAAGTGATCAACCTCGACAAACTTACCTACGCCGGCAACCTCGAAAGCCTGGCAGAGGTGAGCGACAGCGAACGCTACGTCTTCGAACAAGTGGATATCTGCAACCGCAGCGAAGTAGACCGCGTACTGGCCCAGCACCAGCCAGACGCCATCATGCACCTCGCCGCTGAAAGCCACGTCGACCGCTCCATTGATGGCCCGGCCGAATTCATCGAAACTAATATCGTCGGCACCTACACCCTGCTGGAGGCCACCCGCCAATACTGGCAAGCGCTGGAAAGCAGCAAAAAAGCCAACTTCCGCTTTCACCACATAAGCACCGACGAAGTCTACGGCGACCTCCCACACCCCGATGAGTTCCCCTCTCCCCTGGAGGGAGAGGGGGAGAGGGGGGGAGACGAACTCCCACTCTTCACCGAAACTACCCCCTACGCCCCCAGCAGCCCCTACAGCGCTAGCAAAGCCAGCTCAGACCACCTCGTAAGAGCCTGGCACCGCACCTACGGCTTGCCGGTACTGGTCACTAACTGCAGCAACAACTACGGCCCCTACCACTTCCCGGAAAAGCTCATCCCGTTGATGATCCTCAACGCCCTGGAAGGCAAACCACTCCCCGTATACGGAAAAGGCGACCAAATCCGCGACTGGCTCTACGTAGAAGACCACGCCCGGGCTTTGTACAAAGTAGTCACCGAGGGCAAAACCGGCGAAACCTACAACATCGGCGGCCACAACGAAAAACAGAACATCGAAGTGGTACACACCCTGTGCGACATCCTCCAGGAGCTGCGCCCACAGGAACAAAGCTACCGGAACCTGATCACCACGGTCACCGACCGCCCCGGCCACGATCGCCGCTACGCCATAGAAGCCAGCAAAATCGAGAAAGAGTTGGGCTGGGCCCCGGAAGAAACCTTCGAAACCGGCATCCACAAAACCGTACAGTGGTACCTAGACAGCCAAGAGTGGTGCCAGCGAGTCCAAGACGGCAGTTATCAAAGAGAGCGACTGGGAGTAGATGCATGAAAGGTATTATCCTCGCAGGCGGCTCCGGCACCCGCCTCTACCCCATAACACTCGGCACCAGCAAACAACTCCTGCCGGTGTACGATAAACCCATGATCTACTACCCGCTCTCTGTACTCATGCTGGCGGGCATCCGGGACATCCTCATCATCACCACCCCGGAAGATCAGGCAGGCTTTAAGCGGGCGCTAGGCACCGGCGAACAATTCGGCATCAACCTCAACTACGCCATTCAGCCAATCCCCGATGGCCTGGCCCAAGCCTTTATCATCGGCGAAGAATTCATCGGGGATGACAGCGTATGCCTGGTACTGGGCGACAACATCTTCTACGGCCAAGGCTTTACCCCCAAGCTCAAGCAAGCCGCCGAAAATGCAAAATCAGGCAAAGGCGCCACCGTATTCGGCTATCAGGTGAAAGACCCGGAACGCTTCGGCGTAGTGGAATTTGATGACAACCACCAGGCCATTTCCATTGAAGAAAAGCCCGAAAAGCCAAAATCCCACTACGCCGTTACCGGCCTGTACTTCTACGACAACCGGGTAGTAGACATCGCCAAACAGGTAAAACCCAGCCAACGGGGCGAACTGGAAATCACCTGCGTCAACCGCGCCTATTTAGAGCAGGGCAACCTGAACGTAGAATTGCTGGGCCGCGGCTTTGCCTGGTTGGACACCGGTACCCACGAAAGCCTGCTGGAAGCGGCGCAGTTTGTTGAAACCATCGAAAAACGCCAGGGCTACAAAATCGCCTGCCTGGAAGAAATCGCATTCAACCAGCACTGGCTCAGTAAAGACCAACTGCTGGCCCAGGCCGCCCAGCTCAAAAAGAACGGCTACGGCGAATACCTGATGGACATTGCGAGAGACGCTTAATGATACCGGTAACCAAGCCCTATCTCCCCAACCGGGACAAGCTCAAAGCCTACATAGACGGCATCTACGACCGCCAATGGCTAACCAACAACGGCCAACTGGTGCAAGAGCTCACCCAACGGCTGGAAGCCTACCTGGGCGTAGAAAACCTGCTGCTGGTATCCAACGGCACCCTGGCCCTGCAAATTGCCTACCGCGCACTGGGCGTGAGCGATGCAGACCGAAACCAGAAACCCGAAGCCATCACCACGCCGTTTAGCTTCGTGGCCACCGCCAGCTCCCTGAAATGGGAAGGCGTGCAACCGATATTTGCAGACATAGACCCAAACACCTGGTGCCTGGCCCCCGATAACATCGAAGCCGCCATCACCCCCAACACCCGCGCCATCGTACCCGTGCACGTATTCGGCAACGCCTGCAACGTAGAAGCCATTGGCGAGATTGCCCAAAAGCACAACCTGAAAGTCATTTACGATGCCTCCCACGCCTTCGGTGTCACCTACAACGGCGAAAGCCTACTTAAACACGGCGACGCAGCTACCCTGAGCTTCCACGCCACCAAGCTATTCCACACCGGCGAGGGCGGGGCGATTATCTTCAAGCGCAAGGAAGACCTGGAGCGGGCGAAGAAAATGATCAACTTCGGCATCGCCGGGCCGGAGAGTATTGAAGAGCTGGGCATTAACGCCAAGATGAATGAGCTCCAGGCTGCCATGGGCCTGTGCGTGCTAGACGAAATGCAAGAAAACCTGCAAGTCCGCGAACAGTTGTGGCAGCGCTACCAGCAAGCACTGCCGGTAAACCTGCAACTGCAGGCCCGGCACGAAGCCCTCGGTTACAACTACGCCTACTTCCCCGCAGTGTTTGAAAGCGAAGAACAGCCCGTACGTGTGGCCGCCACGCTCAGGGAAAACGGCGTGCTGGCAAGGCGGTATTTTTATCCTTCACTGGAATCGGTGGAGTGCCTGGGTGCGCAGGCGGCGCAGCCAGTGTCTCAGGACATAGCCAGCCGGATACTGTGTTTGCCGATTTATGCAGACCTGAGTCCGGACAGCCAGAACATAATCATGGAAATCATGAAAGAGGTGATTGACGGATGAAGAAGATTCTATTTTTGGGTGGTGCGCCAACACAGATACCGCCCATTAAATATGCCTTGGAGCAAGGCCATCACGTTATCACTCTGGATTACCTTCCGGAGAACCCGGGCCACAAGCTGGCGCACAAGTACTACAACGTCTCGACTACAGACAAAGACGCAGTGCTAGAAGTGGCGCAGGCGGAGAAAATTGATGGCATCGTAGCATATGCATCAGACCCCGCCGCGCCCACAGCCGCCTATGTGGCGGAGAAAATGGGCCTTCCGGGTAACCCCTACGAGGCTGTTGAAATTCTTGCACGCAAGGACCTGTTCCGGGATTTCCTCGCCAAGCACAACTTTAACGTGCCTCGCTCAAAATCTTTCTACGATGAAAGCGAAGCCAAGGTATGGTTTGATGAGATTGGTGTTCCAGCCTTTGTGAAACCAGTGGATTCGTCTGGCAGCAAGGGGGTTACGCACTTGCAGAATGCGGCTGACTTTCACGCCGCTTTCGAACACGCACTGAAGTTCTCACGTAAGAAGAAGGTAGTCGTTGAGGAGAAAATCGAGCGCAAGGGCTACCAAGTCGACAGCGACATTTTCATGGCTGACGGGCAGTTGGCGTTCTGGGCTTGGGGCAACCAGCACCAAGATCAGGCATGCCACCCTTATGCGCCCGTCGCAATCAGCTATCCGTCAGTTTTGCCTGATAGTGTTCAAGAAAAAGCGAAAGACGTAGTTACCTCGCTATTGCAGTTGCTGGGCTTCAGAGTCGGTGCATTTAATGTTGAGTTTGTCGTTGATGCAGACGACAAAGTCTGGATTATAGAAATTGGGCCAAGGAATGGCGGAAATCTGATCCCTCAGGTTTTGAAGTATGCGACAGGTGTCGACATGATTGCTTCTACTGTTGATGCCGCTCTTGGTAACACCTTGCCAGAAACAATGCAAAAGACTGTGGTGGGATGCTGGTCAAGCGTAATAGTGCACTCGCGGGACGAGGGGAAATTTTCGGAATTGTGGCTCTCTGAACGTGCAAAGAACTATATCGTTGAGGAAGATGTTCAGGTCCAGCCGGGAAAACAAGTAAACGTCTTCAGCGGATCTCACGATACATTGGGCACAATGATTTTGAAGTATCCGAGCCAGGAAACAATGCTGGATATGCTCGACAACATGGAGCGGGATATTCGTGTTCTTGTCGAATGATTTCGAGAGAAAGGATGCAACAGTTTTGAGGATAGATTTGTCATGAAAAAAGTATGCGTTATCGGTGCTTCCGGCAGCTTAGGGCGTGGTGTTATAAGCTATTTGAAAAAAAATCATGACGTAACGGCGACATACTCGAGAAACTCATTTTCAGAGCCAGGTGTTACGGTAAATCAGGTGGATATAAAAAGCCCCGAAAGCTTAAATAATCTCGGGAGCGATTTTGACTCTGTCGTTATGATAGCTGGTGCAATGCCTGCGACTATGGCCGGATATGAGCCCCAGCGATATATCGATACAAACATCACAGGCACCCTGAACGTTTTGGAGTACTGCAGGAAGTCAAATATAAAAAAGATCATTTATATTATGACATTCTCAGACGTCTCACATAAGTTCTATAATGGAGTCCCGATCGAGAGCGACGATTCGCGCGGCTTGACGCTTACTGGCGACCACGCAGTTTATGCAGTTTCTAAGGTTGCTGCTTGTGACCTGATTGAGCATTATCATCAGGAGTACGGACTACAAACCATCATTTTCCGGATTCCAACCGTTTACTGCGCCGATGACAATTTTAATTATTATGTAGATGGCGAGTTGAAGACCAAAGCCTATGTTCAGATGCTGAGGTCGATCGTGTCGGATGGAAAAGTAGAAGTATGGGGAAATCCAGAACATGCCAAAGACATGCCATACATCAAAGACTTCTCCCGGCTGATTAGTCTTGGTGTAGAGCATCCGACAGCCCAAGGCGTATTTAACGCCGGCACAGGGCAGCCTGTCACCTTACAAGAGCTGGTCGATACAATGATCGAAGTCTTTGCGGAAGGGCAGTCTGTAGAGGTTATTGCCAGGCCGGAGAAGCCCTCGCAGCCCAATTTCACCTTTGATATGAGCAAAACAAGTGAGGTTTTTGGCTTCCACCCTGAGTGGAATGCCAAAGAAATGTTCGAAGATATTAAAAATACCCTGGGTGTAGAGGCGTTTAAGAAATGACGACTCCCAGGATACTGCTTCATCTCGGTTTGCCAAAAACTGCCACAAGCTCGCTTCAGCACAATGTTCTGAAAAAATTGCATGAGCAAAAGAGAATAAATTTTCTTGGAAAGTGTCTGGACTATAACTTGGAGACCAAAGAACTTAAGGTCGATAATTACAAAGGAAAGTTTATTAGAGATTGTGCAGAGGGAAAGGTATCAGTTGAAGTTGCACGTCAAAATTTGGCAGATTTAGTCGACCCTGAGAAAGTTAATGTATTTAGCGATGAGGGAATAATGGTTGCTTATCCCGGGAAGGATAATCTTCCACTTTCTCAGAAGTTTAAAGGTCTCGTAAAGGTGCTTGAGGGATACAATGTGCAAGTTGTAGTCACCCTTCGAGATCCAGTTGATTATTTGTACTCGCTGTACGTAGAGCTGTATCCGGACCACTGTTCGAATGTGAGGAGTGTTAATTCTATAAATAAGTACGTTGATAAGCTGTTTAATTCCACTGAGGATGTTCTTTTTGAGTCATTTTTCTTTGATAAATGGATCAACGATTTAGGTAAAAATTTCGAGCTTTCAGTTCTGCATTATGAAGGGCTGGCACGTGGCGATGAGCGCGAAGTGAGCACATGGGCAGAAGCACTGGGTGTTAGCAAGGATGAGTTTCGCCATCTATTCAACTCAAAAAAAGTGAATGTTAAGGCTAAGACAGGAAAGGAAGTCAAGAAGATAAAGGATTTAAAGGGGTTGGAGATAAAGCTTAGGCTGATCGCTGCTAAATTTTGGCCTGTTTATGCGTTTTTGCGCTGGACATACAATACAAGCGGACTGAAGAAGATTTTTAATTATAGGTTTGTATCCAGTAAAACCCATGAATACCCAAGTGGATCCACATTGGGTAGACTCCGCGAGCTGCTTGAATCAAGCGCAAGAAGCAGTGATGAATTTTAAATGAAGGCTATGAACCGAAAAATCGGTGCCGGTGTATTGTGGAACCTTGCGAGCCTGTTCCTTACCCGCGGTGCCAGTACCATTTTCATGCTGTTTCTGGCCCGCATGCTGGCACCGGAAGCCTTTGGTTTGGTTGCCATGGCAGCCGTGGTGTTCGAACTGGCCAATGCGTTCATTAACTCGGGCCTGGGCGCGGCATTGATCCGCAGTAAGGAAGTGTCTGATGCCGACCTGAACACCGTGTTTTACACCAACCTCGGCCTAAGCCTCGCCGCGTATGCCGCCATTTTCGCCGGGGCGCCATATATCGCCGCTTTCTACAGTCAGCCGGAACTGACGGCACTGTTGCAGGTGATGGCCCTTGTGGTGTTCATCAATGCCGCAAAGATTGTTCAATCAGCGGTGCTAAGCCGCGAGATGGACTTCAAAACCCAAATGAAGGCCAACACCCTAGCCGCTGTGGTGTCTGGCATTCTGGCCGTGACAGCGGCTTACCAGGGTTGGGGAGTGTGGAGCCTGGTGGTGCAGATGTTCAGCCAGGCCACAGTTTCTGCAGCGATTCTCTGGATGACCAGCAACTGGCGGCCGGCCTGGCAGTTTTCCACTGAATCGTTCACACGGCTGTTCGCATTTGGCCGCCACTTGCTTGCTGAAGGCCTGCTTCAGGTTGCATTTCTGAATTCTTATGTTTTGGTCATTGGTCGTTTTTTTAGTGCTGAACTAACAGGGCTCTATTTTTTTGCACAGAAACTAAGCAATTTGATTTCCAAGCAGCTGACCGAGGCCGTTCAGCAAGCTACTCTGCCGGCTCTGGCGACTTTACAAGACGACAACGCAACCCTTAAGTACAAGTATCGACAGATCATGCAGCTCATGATGTTTCTGATTGCGCCCATCATGATGCTGCTGGCGGCGTTAGCGCCCTTGCTAATCAGTCTGGTATTTGACGAAAAATGGCAAGGCGCAGTGCCATACCTGCAACTGCTGTGCGTGGTAGGGATGATTTACCCCCTCCACGCCCTGAACATGAACCTGCTCAACGTAAAAGGTCGCTCCGATCTGGTTTTCAAAGTCGGCCTGGTCAAAAAAGCCGTTAACCTGACGATGCTGTTCCTGGCCATACCCTACGGCGTATTGGGCATTGTTGTATCCCAGGTTATTGCCACTTTCCTGGCGCTCATACCAAACACCTATTTCTCTGCCAGGCTGGTTGGCTACTCCACCGGTGAGCAAGTGAAAGATGTAATCAAACCCATCGGCGCCGCAATGCTGGCCGGAGCATGTGCATGGTGGAGCGCATACGCCATACCAGCGCACCCGATGATTGTGTTGATGCTCTCCGGGGTTGCAGGGGCGGGAATATACATACTCGCCAGCCTTATCATTCGCGCCGAAGGGGCGTTGATGCTGTTGGGTAAGGTGTCCGGCCGGCTTCAGCGTGCATAGGTTTTTCGAAAAGTAGGATTTTATGTCAATTGAGCATTTGAAAACGGGTGATTTGGTGCCTAAGCCGCCGGAGCCGAAGTCGGAAGCGGAGATTATTGCGGGGTGGAAGGGAGATTGGGATAAGCCTGTTGTAAGCATATGTTGCATAACCTTTAATCACCAAAGCTATATCGAAGACGCTATTAGGGGGTTTCTGAGTCAAGTTACAGACTTTCCGTTTGAAATATTAATCAATGACGATGCGTCAGCTGATCAGACTCCGAAGATAATAAAAAGTTATGCTGACCGTTATCCGAAAATCATTAAACCGATCATCCAAGATGAAAACCAGTTTTCCAAACGGGTAAGTCCGAATATCTCTTTCAATTTTCCTCGCGCCAAGGGCGAATTTATTGCTCTATGTGAGGGAGATGACTTTTGGTTGTCTACAGACAAAATCCGTAAACAAGTGTCCGTACTGCGGAATCATCCGGATAGTGTCCTATGCTTTCATGATGCTCGGAAAATTGACGAGAGCGGCTTGTATATAGACGATATGATTCCCTGTAATCAAAGGTATTTAACCCGAACGGAGCTCGCTAAGGCACCTTTTTCACCGACGCTAACGAGGATGTTCAGAAATGTCGGCTTTCCGTGGGGTAATGAGCGAGATCTGCCTACGGCTATGGATGTGTGTCTGGCGGCTTATTTGAGTAAATTTGGTGGCGCTGTATACCTTGGTAATGAGGTTTTGTCGGCTTATCGGGTTCATTGCGGCGGTGTCTGGTCTCTAAAAAATCAGTGCCAGAAGACCAGAATGACAGTCGACTCAAGGTTGTATATGGCAGCCCACTTCAGGCTCGAAAGGGATGAGCCAGATGCTGAAGATGCGTTTGATTATCACATGGCCTTAGCGGTAAAGACTATTTTGGATCAGCTGAAGTTGTCTATTGCGATAAAGTCCGTGTGCAGATATTTTTCTTTTAGGGGTTATGCTGGGCTCAGAGGAGTCAGTGTACGTGTGGCCCGCAGCTTGATAACTATAATCCGGAGCCGGTAATGCTCGAATCTGAATTCTCTGTTGCAGTAGTGATTCCGGCATATAATGTTGAGTCGTATATAGGAGAGGCCATTGAATCTGTACTCAATCAGCCTCTTAAACCGGATGAGATTATCATCGTAAATGATGGCAGCACAGATGGCACACGAAGAGTTATTGAAAAGTACGAGTCTAATCCTCTTGTTAGCGTGATAGACAAGGAAAATCAGGGGCTAGGCCCTGCGCGCAATACTGGGTTGGAAGCCTCATCATCACGCTATGTTTATTTTTTTGATTCAGACGATGTTATGGCTGAAAACTTCATGGAAGTTATTTTCAAAGTTGTTTCGGATTATGAGAGCCCGGATTTAATTGTATTTTCTGGGCATGCATTTTTTGATGGAGGTCAAGACGTCGGATTTACCCCGCTCGACTACAAAAGGAAAGTAGAAGCTTGCTATGAGACGGGCCCTCAGCTTTGTCGTGAGCTTATGCTAAATGGATCTCTATTTGCCAGTGCTTGCCTCTATGTCTCAAAAAGATCCGTTTGGCTCAATTCCGGCCTTCGATTTAAGCCAATAGTCCATGAAGATGAGGAAGTGCTTCTACCTTTGTGTTTTTCTGTAAATCGATGTTGCTCGATAACCGAGGTTCTGTTCCATAGGAGAGTAAGAGCTGGTTCAATTATGACAGAGAGGGTCACCAAACGAAACGTCCAAGGTATGGTGCAGGTGTTAACAACATTGCTTTGCATTAGGGAGGAAAAGTCAAACCTGGTACAGCCTAATATAGACCTGTGGCGAACCAGAGTGCAGACAATGCTGCTTGGAACTTTTGCTAAATCGATTCTATCCGGTTTATTTTTTCCGAACGCTACAATGCTGAAGGCTTTTTATAAGGCATTTTCGTTGAAATTAGTTTTTCAGGTATTGTGGGTGTATGCCGTGTTTTCTTTTAAGTGGATTCGAGGGGGTAAGTCTTAATCGGCATTCAACACCCTGCTCGAGCGCTATCTTAATCATGTGCTTTCTCTGGGGCGCTTTTGCCGACCTCTCGGGTGGACTTGATATTTTCTCCCGCAATCCGCAGTAGGACGTCGATTTCGAGGTTAGGCAGCGGCCCTGATCCAGCTGATCCAGCTGATCCGCAACGATAAAGCCCGGTGGGCAGCTGCGATATTCTCTCTGGTTGCACAGTGCGACACCGCCCTGTCACTTTTATTCAGAGAGTTTGTTGGCGGGCGCTGGTCTCTAAACCGGTCGTTGATCAGCACTGACGGTATTCTCTGCCGTCCAGTGCTGATAGGTGCGTAAACTCAAACTCAGCAAGGTACAGGCCTAGAACAGCGGGTCTCCGCTACCCTGAGCTTGTTGGACCGATGTAACCGCCAGCGGCCGTTTCTGCTAAGGCTTTTCTTTGCGCCGTAGCTCTGCTTCAAGTTTTCTAACTCGCTCTTTCTTTACTCGTACTACTTGTCGATTCTGCTTAGTCTGTCCATCAGGCTCACCGCAGCGTTGTTTGCCGAGGAGTCCAAGTAAAGTGTCGCTTCATCAGGGCTCACCAGAGTGAATTTCGAGTCCGTGTTATGTTCCGAGTTCTAGGCGTCCACTTCAGTGGCTCCTATGCCTGGCTAAATGCACAGAAAGCCCTCGCACCAAGGCCAACCCGCCGCTTGGAGGGACTGATCAAATTGGCCTGGCTCGAAAGTGGTGGCGTGTATGGCTATCGGAGCATCACCCTGGATCTCAAATACCTCGGTGAGAGGTGCAGTAAAAATCGGATGTATCGATTGATGAAGGCTGAAGATATCCGCGCTCAGCGCGGCTATAAACACCACAAAGGCTACTACGGCGGGGAACCTGCTCACATCGTGCCCAATCACGTGGATCCCGATTTTCAGGCTCAGAAGCCGAACGAACGTCGGGTGGCTGACATCACCTACATTCGGACCCACGAAGGCTTTTTGTACCTTGCCACCGTTCTGGGCCTGTTCTCCCAGCAAATTGTGGGCTGGTCCATGAAGCCACGGGTGTCGACGGACCTCGTTATGAGCGCCTTACTAATGGATTCCTAGCGGCGCAGACCGAAGCAGGAGGTCCTGATTCATTTAGATCAAGGCTCTCAATACGCCAGCGGTGAATGGAAAGATTTCCTGAAGGACCACCGTTTGAAGCCGAATATGAGCCGTCGCGGAAACTGTCACAACAATGCGGTTGCGGAAAGCTTTTTCTCATTACTCAAAAGTGAGCGAGTGAAGTGGAAAATCTACAAAGATCGGGAGACAGCCCGGCAGGATATCTTCGATTAAATCGAGATGTTTTATAACCCGGTTCGCCGTCACGGCAACAATGGTGGTTTGTCGCCGGTGGACTTCGAAAAGCAGTACTTCAGAAAGCTGCCAGATGTCTAAGATATCGGGGGCTTGTCAGTAAGCAAAATTTAGGCCAGTTTATGGGTAAGTGTCTTAATGTAGTATATCTTTGCGATTTCGATCTCACGAAAAGTACGGGGAAGGATAGGGCCACCCGCCAGAAATTATCTGCATTGGGAGGTCTGGTTAATGATTTAGTGGTTGTCAGTAATCCGTTCGAAAGTCAATTTTTTAAAATTTTGGCAATATTTTTTATTGACATTAAAGCGTCTGTGATTCTGTTTTTTCGAAAGCCCGATGTGTTTATTAGTCGGGGCTACTCTGGCTGGCTTTCTATGGTGACTGCTAGGGCGTTATCTATAAAGACTGCCCGTGAAATTCACGCAGATGCACTTGAGGAGCTTTCCTTGTTACCGTATCGCGGTGTTAAGCTAAAGGCGTTAGGGTTATTGGCAAGGCACGCGCACAAAATGGATCTTTCCGCCGATGTTAGAATATTTAACCATCCCGACCTCATGGAGGGGTACAGAAAAAGAGGAATAAATGGGGAGCAGGATTTCTTTACGTACAATGGTTATGCTCCCGGTGAAAGAAGCTACCTTTCCCGATCGCAAGCGAGAGAGAAATTTGGTTTCTCGCAAGACGATCGGATACTTGTTTTTGTTGGTGCGGCGTCTAAATGGCACGGTGTGGAATACTTGGTTGAGCTACAGAGAGAGTTTGATCAAAGGGGTGAAAATATAAAAGTTGTATTCGGTGGAGGTGATATAACGGAGTTTGATAGAGAAAGAGTATGTATTAATTTTACACCGCTAGATGGCCACGGCTGCGCTGAGCTTATAAGGGCTGCAGATTTCTGTCTGCTGCCAGTCAAGAAAAACAGATTGAGCCCAGGAAGCCCTCTAAAACTATATGATTATATTTCAAATGAAAGGTTTGTTTTTTCTCAAAAAGAAACTAATGGCTACTCAGATGAGGTTGAGAGGCTTAATATTGGAATATCTGTAGATTTTACGACCCCTTCGATAGCCAGTTGTCAAATTATAGATGCGTTCATAGAAAGTTGGCCTGAAGATTATCCTCAGTGCAAAACATCCTGGGAAGATAGAATGGCACACTGGGTGTCCAATCTGAGTTTGAAGCGCCAGTAGAGTAGTTGAGTGTATTTGAACGTCGCCACCATAAACAGAGTTCTGAATATTAAATTTTTACTGTCTATAGAGGGAATTAATTGGAAATTGCTTCCACTGCATATCATGCCTTGAGTGCGTTTTTGGTATTCATGTTAGGTTTGACGCTCTCCGTCATTATAGGTCGTAAGTTTGGTTTGCGTACCGGTGGAGCACTTATATTATATGTTTGGCACACCCTGTTTTCGATGTTTTATTGTTGGTATGTTCTGAATTCGGGTGGTGACGCGCTGTCATATTTTCGATGGGGGCAGAACTGGGCCGGTGAGCTTCAAGTGGGAACGGCCGGAGTTGTTATGATATCCGGTATATTGGTTAATATTTTTGGTTTGTCGCTGATTGGAGCTTTTTTGGTTTTTAATATATTCGGGCAAATAGGACTGCTAGCCTTTTGGGCGAGTCTTAAGGCGGGAGTCGCAGGAAAGCCGCGGCATATCCGAGCATTAGCAACTCTTATAGTGTTTCTTCCCTCTGTGAGTTTTTGGAGTTCGGCTTTAGGTAAAGACGCAATTTCATTTATGGCTACTGGCTTAGCCCTTTGGAGCTCTATTAATTTATCTCGGCGTAGCTTTTTAATGGTTTTCGCCATCAGTGCAATGTTCTTTGTGCGTCCCCATATGGCTGGTTTCATGGTGATGGCGATTGCCATCGCGGTATTGGTGGACAGCAATGTCTCAGTTATAAAGAAAATTGTGGTAGCGATCTTTTTTGGCGCAGTTGCCGCTGTGCTAATTCCTTTTGCGCTGAAGTACGCGGGGCTTAGTGCGGTCGTTAGTGTTGAATCAGTAGCCGAGTACATTGATAAGCGGCAGACTTACAATGTGGAAGGGGGGGG
>NZ_JBNFVX010000010.1:0-122783 GCF_049943275.1 Marinobacter sp. VGCF2001 | reverse complement strand
CCACCCCGCGCCGATAAGCCTTTTGGGTATTCTCTTAACGAATTTATGGTAGGTCGGTAACGGCCCCCGTAGACGCAGAACTCACCACCCGGGCATATTTGGCCAGCACACCCCGGGTAAACCTTGGCTCCGGTGGCGTCCAGGCGGTGCGCCGTTTCTCCATTTCCTCGCCTGAGATCTCCAGCACAATCGAGTTGCTCACCGCATCAATGGTGATGGTGTCGCCATCCTCTACCAGCGCAATTGGCCCGCCCACGGCGGCCTCTGGCGTGATATGCCCAACCACAAACCCGTGGCTGCCGCCCGAAAAGCGGCCATCGGTAATCAGCGCCACATCGCTGCCCAGACCTTTGCCCATGATCGCCGACGTGGGGCTGAGCATCTCCCGCATCCCCGGCCCGCCCCTGGGGCCTTCGTAACGAATCACCAGCACGTCGCCGGCCACCACAGTGCCGTCCAGAATGCGCTCCTGGGCTTCCTCTTCAGAGTGAAACACCCGGGCGCGGCCGGAGAAATGGGTGCCTTCCTTGCCCGTAATCTTGGCCACCGAGCCTTCCGGCGCCAGGTTGCCATAGAGAATCCTCAAATGGCTGTCGGCCTTGATAGGGTTGTCGAAGGCGTGAATGATTTGTTGGTCTTCGGGGTAAGGCACCACGGTATCGAGGTTCTCTGCCAGGGTCTTACCGGTGACAGTCAGGCAGTCACCATACAGCAGCCCCCGGTCGAGCAGCATCTTCATCAACGGCTGTATGCCGCCAATGGCCACCAGTTCCGACATCATGTAGTGGCCGGAGGGGCGCAGATCGGCCAGCACCGGAACCTGTTTACCGATGCGTACGAAATCGTCCAGCGACAGCTCCACGCCCACGGTACTGGCCATGCCAAGTAGGTGAAGCACGGCGTTGGTGGAGCCACCCAGCGCAATCACCACGGTGATGGCGTTCTCGAAGGCTTTCCGGGTCATGATGTCGGAGGGTTTGATGTCGGCCTCCAATAATTTCAGTACCGCCGCGCCGGCCGCCTCGCAATCCGCCAGTTTGCTGTCGGACACCGCATTCTGCGCCGAGCTGCCCGGCAGGCTCATACCCATGGCCTCGATGGCGGAGGCCATGGTGTTGGCGGTGTACATACCGCCGCACGAGCCCGGCCCGGGAATGGCCGTTTCCTCGATCTGCTTCACTTCGATCAGCTCCATGTTGCCCCGGGCGTGGGCGCCCACGGCTTCGAATACCGAGATGATGTCGGTGTGGTTATCGCCGGGCATGATGGTGCCGCCGTAAACGAACACCGAGGGCCGGTTCAGCCGGGCCAGGCCCATCATGCAACCGGGCATGTTCTTGTCGCAGCCGCCTATGGCCACCAGCCCGTCGAAACCCTCGCAGCCGGCTACGGTCTCGATGGAATCGGCGATCACCTCGCGCGACACCAGAGAGTACTTCATGCCTTCGGTACCGTTGGCGATGCCGTCGGAAATGGTAATGGTGTTAAAAATCAGGCTTTTGCCCCCGGCGCCGTCGGCACCTTTGGCGGCTTCCCGGGCCAGCCCATCGATGTGCATATTACAGGGTGTGAGGTTGCTCCAGGTGGAGGCAATGCCTATCTGGGGCTTGCGGAAATCTTCGTCGGTAAACCCGACTGCCCGCAGCATGGCCCGGCTGGCGGACTTGTTGATACCGTCTACCACCGGTGCCGAGTGCTGGCGTCGTTTATCGGTTGTCATCTGTTATCCCTCTTCCTCGTTTCAAGCCGTGCGTGACCGTGACATGGTATCGGAAACCAGTTCAACTCCGGCAACAGTGTGGAGTTTTTCCAGCTGAGATTGGAGCATAGCAACTGGTCGTGAACCCTCCAGTGTCAGCAAGATGTCGAGGCTGTCGCCGACGCTTTCCATGGCCATTTTCGAAATCCGGAAGCCCCGGACCCGCACCACCCGGCACAGGCGCTCCAGGGCGGCGGCTTCCTGGCTCATACGGCAGTTCAGGGTGTAACTCTGGCTGGTAATCTCGCTGCTGGGGTTCATGCTACCTGCTCCTTGCGGCTACTGGTTTTACGGGGTTCGTCGATCATGTCCTTGTTGCTGGCACCAGCTTTGACGATGGGCCAGACGTTCTCTTCCCGGCTGATGGCCACGTGCAACAGCATGGGGCCGTTGTAGGCCAGGATGGTCTCGATACCCCGGCGAATCTGGTCGGTGCGCTCAATGTGCAGGGCTGGAATGTCGAAGGCCCGGGCCATGGCCACGAAGTCCGGGTTGTCATCCAGATTGATGTGGCTTTCCCGGTTGTTGTAGAACAACTCCTGCTGCTGGCGCACCATACCCAGGCATTGATTGTCGAGAATAATCAGCTTCAGCGGCAGCTTGTAACGCCGGATGGTGGCCAGTTCCTGGGCGTTCATCATGAACGAGCCATCGCCGGTGACGTTAATGACCGTGCGGCTGCGGTCGGTGAACTGGGCACCGATGGCGGCGGGCAAACCGAAGCCCATGGTGCCCAGGCCGCCGCTGGTTAAATGCTGGCGCGGGTGCGCGAATTGGTAGTACTGGGCAATCCACATCTGATGCTGGCCGACATCACAGGCGATGGTTGCATCGTCTCCGGCAATGCCGGAGAGCTGGCGCACAAACGCCGGGCCGGTAATGGGCGCCAACGGCTCTTCGTTGTCGGCAGCGCGAAAGCCCCCGGTGGTGTGCCAGGTGCGGCATTGTTTCTGCCAGTCGCCAATGGCCAGGCCCTGGTTGGTCAGTGCGTCGGTGAAGGCGGTCAGAATCGCGTTCAGATCGCCCCGCAAGGCGATATCGGCGGGGCGCAGTTTGTTGAACTCGGCGGCGTCCGCGTCGATGTGGATGGTGCGGGCGTTCGGGGCAAAACCGTCCAGCTTGCCGGTGGCACGGTCGTCCATGCGCGCACCCACTACGAGCAGCAGATCACACTCGTCGACCGCCCGGTTTGCCGCACGGGAGCCATGCATACCGAGCATACCCAGATCGTTCGGGTTATGGCGCCCGGCATTGCCGATGCCTTTCAGCGTTACTACGCCGGGCAGGCCGGAGGTCTGGGCAAAGGCCCGGAAGCTGTCTTCGGCCTTCGCCAGGGACACCCCACCACCGCTATACAGCAGCGGGCGCTTTGCTTCACGCAACATGGCCAGCGCCTGATGGATGTCCGGGCACTCAGGCGGGGCAGGCTCGATGGGTGCTGGCGCTTCAGTGTGGACGTCGGCCAACAACATATCTTTGGGAATATCGATCCATACCGGGCCGGGCCGACCGCTCTGGGCCATGGCAATGGCGTCTTCAAGAATCTCCGGCAGGCTGTCCGCATCGTCGATCAGGTAGCTGTGTTTCACGATGCCGAGGGTCATGCCCAGGATATCGGTTTCCTGGAAAGCATCGGTGCCGATCAGCCCGGAAGGCACCTGGCCGGTGATCACCAGCAAGGGGATGGAGTCCATGTAGGCGTTGGCAACGCCGGTGATCAGGTTGGTGGCGCCGGGGCCGGAGGTGGCAATACAAACGCCCAGCTTGCCGCTGGCCCGGGCATAGCCCTCGGCGGCCAGTGCGCAGGCCTGTTCATGGCGGCACAGCACATGCTCCACGCCCACATCGTCCACCAGTGCGTCGTACAGCGGCATGATGCAACCGCCCGGATAACCGAACACGGTGTTGATGTTATGGCGGTGGAACGCTGCAAGAATGTGCTGTGAGCCGTTCATGGTCGTTTTTCCCTTTTCCTTTGCCGTAAAAAAAGAAACCCCCGGGACCTTTCGGTGCCGGGGGTTTCTGGTGTCTTTGTCAGGTTGTCGCTATCTCACCCGCTTGTCCACGCAAAAGCCCCCGGACGGTACCACGACCACCAGGACTAGCTTTACAAGGACGACGACTGCGTTGAGGTTCATGAAATCGACAATCTGCTCTGAATAGAATCAAACAATGTGTGTAGAATCTAACCTACGTTTTCAGCCGGATGCAAGCGCTTATTTTCGGAAATTCAATCAGGCTTGCATTCGTATTTCCCAAAACCGCATCTGTTTACGGTGAGTTGTACATGACAAGAGCAAAATGGAGCTCACTCGGATTATCTCTTCTGGTCGTTGTGGTGTTGGTTATCTGGATGATGACGGGCCAGGTCAAAATTGCCAGCACGGAGGCTCCGGACGCACCAGCCCAGGAACAGAAAACCCTGACCCGTGTAGAGGTCACACCGGTCCGCGCCGAGCTTTATCAGCCTGCCCTGAAGTTGCAGGGGCAATTGGAGCCCTGGCAATCGGTGCAGGTGAGCGCCCGTGTGGCAGGCACTGTGGAGCAACTGACGGTTCAACTGGGGCAGCAGGTAAAAGCCGGCACGGTGTTGGCAACCTTGTCTACGGATGGCCGGGATGCGGTGGTAAGGCGGTGGCGGGCCAGCATTCGCAAGCTGGAGGCGGATCTTGCTGCGGCCCGTAAGCTGCGTGCCAGTAATCTCGCCGCTGAGACCGAAATTCTTGGCTTGCAGAGCGAGCTGGCGGCGGCCCGGGCTGAGCTGGCTGGCGCCGAGCTGGCGCTTGAGCACCTGAGGCCGACGGCACCTTTTGATGCCGTGGTGAATCGCCGGGAGGTGGATGAAGGCAGCCTGGTTCAGGTGGGGTCGCCGTTGTTTGAGCTGGTTCAGGTTAACCGGCTGAAAGCCACCGGGCGGATTCCGCAGCAGTCGGCAGCCCGGGTTCAGCCGGGGCAGGCAGTGGGTATTCAGCTGTTGGACGGTTCCCGGCTGGCCGGCGTGGTCAGTTTTGTGGCCAGTGCCGCCGACCCGGATACCCGCAGTTTTGCGGTGGAAGCGATTGTTGAAAATCCTGACCTGAAACGGGCCGCCGGCGGCTCGGCGAGCCTGAGCATTCGGCTGCCGGAACAATCTGCCACCTTTATCTCGCCGGCGTATCTGGGCCTGGATGGCGACGGTCGACCGGGAGTGAAGTTTGTTGGCGTTGATGATCGGGTGGTCTTCGAACCGGTTCAGTTACTCAGCGTCTCGACGGACGGCGCCTGGGTTGCCGGTTTGCCATCAGAAATCCGCCTGATTACCCGGGGCGCCGGGTTCGTAACACCGGGTGAGCAGGTTCGGCCCGTGGACACATCGGACCAGCGGGGCTGAACACTATGAGAGCCCTGATCGCGGCCGCCATGGACCGCAGCCGCACCACCTTGTTGCTGTTCCTGTTTCTTTTGTTGGGCGGCATGGCGGCTTACCAGGTGATCCCCAAGGAATCCAATCCGGATGTCACTATTCCGGTGATCTACATCTCGATGACGCTTGAAGGCGTCAGCCCCGAGGATGCCGAGCGCCTGCTGGTGCGGCCGATGGAACAGGAGCTACGGTCTCTGGAGGGGATCAAGGAAATGCGGGGAACGGCCTCGGAGGGCCACGCCTCGGTGATGCTGGAATTCGATGCCGGCTTTGATCCGGACAAGGCCTTGCAGGATGTCCGGGAAAAAGTGGATACCGCCCGCAGCAAGCTGCCCCAGGAAGCGGACGAACCACGGGTAAACGAGATCAACGTCTCGTTGTTCCCGGTGCTCTCGGTGGGCCTGTCCGGCCCTCTGTCGGAGCGAGAGTTGATCACCATTGCCCGGCGCCTGCAGGACGCCATTGAAGCCATCCCGGAAGTGCTGGAAGTGGATATCGGCGGTGATCGGGAGGATCTGCTGGAGGTGGTGGTGGACCCCCAGGTGCTCGAGAGTTATGGCATCGATTTCGACCAGTTGGCCGCTCTGGTTACCCGTAACAATCAGCTGGTGGCGGCCGGTTCTCTCGATACCGGTAATGGCCGAATGGCTCTTAAAGTACCGGGTGTGATTGAAACCGTAGAAGATGTGATGTCGATGCCGGTCAAGGTGGACGGCGATACCGTGGTCACGTTTGGTGATGTGGCGATGTTGCAGCGGACCTTTAAAGACCCGACCGGGTTTGCCCGCATCAACGGCGAGCCGGCTCTGGTGCTGGAGGTCTCCAAACGCTCCGGTGCCAACATCATTAAAACCATCGAACAGATCCGGGCCCTGATCGACGAGGCACGG
Organism: Marinobacter sp. VGCF2001; assembly: GCF_049943275.1. Taxonomy (NCBI): domain Bacteria; kingdom Pseudomonadati; phylum Pseudomonadota; class Gammaproteobacteria; order Pseudomonadales; family Marinobacteraceae; genus Marinobacter; species Marinobacter sp. VGCF2001. Next base: position 116,731 of record NZ_JBNFVX010000010.1, on the reverse strand, counting down.
CCCCGGTTGCCCGGGACCCTCGATATCCGCTTCATCATGGACCAGTCCGAGGAAGTGCGGGACATTCTTTCAGACCTGCTCAATAACGTGCTGACGGCTATTGTACTGGTGATTATCGTGGTGATCGCCGCCATGGGGCCCCGCTCTGCGCTGCTGGTGGGGCTGACCATCCCGGGCGCGTTTCTGACTGGCATTCTGGTGATCTGGAGCATGGGGCTGACCCTGAACATCGTGGTGCTGTTCAGCCTGATTCTGGTGGCAGGAATGCTGGTAGATGGTGCCATTGTGGTTTCGGAGCTGGCAGACCGGAACCTGTCTGATGGCCAGCCGGTGAAAACAGCCTGGGTGGAAGCCGCCTCGCGCATGGCCTGGCCGGTGATTGCCTCCACCGCCACGACGCTTGCGGTCTTTGTGCCGTTGTTGTTCTGGCCGGGTGTGGTCGGCGAATTCATGCAGTACCTGCCGATGACCGTGCTGATCTGCCTGATTGCCTCGCTGGCCATGGCGCTGGTGTTCCTGCCGGTTCTGGGGGGCGTCAGCGGTGGCCGACGGCACCATGAAGAGGTGCAGGAAGGGCGTTTCATGCGGGGCTATCGCCAGGTTCTGGGAGTACTGTTACGGCGCCCGGGCCTGACTTTGCTGGGCACGCTGGTGCTGATTCTGGTGATTTATGCGGCCTACGGGCGGTTTAATTACGGGGTCGAGTTTTTCCCGAGTGTGGAGCCGGATTCGGCCCAGGTGCAGGTACGTGCCCGTGGTGACCTGTCGGTGTGGGAGCGGGACAGCATCGTGCGGGAGGTGGAATCACGGCTGCAGAATATGCCCGAGGTGAAAGCCCTGTATGCACGCTCCATGGTGACAACTGGCAGCCAGATGGCGCCGGATGTGATCGGTGTTCTGCAGTTTCAGTTCACGGATTGGTATACCCGTCGTACCGCGACCGAAATTCTGGAGGAATTCCGGGAGCGCACGGCCCATATTGCGGGTATTGAACTGGAATTTCGCAAGCAGGAGGGTGGTCCGGCCGAAGGCAAACCGGTGGAGCTACTGGTCAGCAGTATGGACAGCGCGCAGTTGAACACTTACGTCGACACCCTTGAGGCGCGTATGCGCGAGCTCGGTGGTTTTGTCGATATTGAAGACGACCGGAGCCTGCCCGGTATTGAATGGCAGCTGAATGTTGACCGTGAGGCGGCGGCGCGGTTTGGTACCGACGTACTGAGCATCGGCAGTGCGGTGCGCCTGGTGACCAATGGCCTTGTACTGGCCACCTATCGGCCGGAAGATGTCCGGGATGAGGTGGATATCGCGGTGCGGGTGCCGGGCAACTGGCGGGAGCTGGATCACCTGCAGCGCCAGACGCTGAATACGCCGCGCGGGCAGGTGCCGCTGTCGGAATTCGTGAACCTGGAACCGGGTGACAAAGTTGGCTCGATTGTCCGGGTCGACGGCCAGCGCACCATTACCATCAAATCGGATGTCGCTCCCGGCCAGCGGATGGACGAGTTGCTACGAACTCTGCAGGCCGAAATGCCCGAGCCGCCGGAAGGCACAAGTGTGCGCTTTGCCGGTGAAAATGAAGACCAGACCCAGGCCGCGAATTTCCTGACCACGGCGTTTCTGGTGGCAGTGGGGCTGATGCTGTTGATTCTGGTAACCCAGTTCAATTCCCTGTATCAGACCCTGTTGATTCTTTCCGCCATTGTGCTGTCCACCGCGGGCGTATTGATGGGGTTGCTATTCTCCGGTCAGCCGTTCGGCATAGTCATGGTGGGCATGGGCATTATTGCCCTGGCGGGTATTGTGGTGAACAACAACATCATTCTGATTGATACGTTTAACCAGATGAAACGGGAAGGTAAGGCAGCCTACGAAGCGGCGCTGGAAACCGGTTGCCTGCGTTTCCGGCCGGTGCTGCTGACCGCCGTAACCACCATTCTTGGCCTGACTCCCATGGTACTGGGTGTGAATGTGAATCTGCTGGAGCCGTCTCTGGGGCTGGGGGCGCCGTCCACCCAATGGTGGACGCAGTTATCCAGCGCCATTGCGGGTGGGCTGGCATTTGCGACCTTGCTGACCCTGCTGCTGACGCCCGCCCTGCTGGTACTCGGTGAGCGCACCGGCCAGCAGCTTAGAGGGCTGGCCGGGCGCGTTGTAAGGCGGCGTCAGTAGCGGATGCGTTCTGACAGCTCTTTCGCTTTTTGGGCCATGGCGTCGAGCTCCGGAACCGTGCGCATATTCTCCTCGGCCGCACGGTACATGGCTTCCGAAATCTCGGCAACTTCGGTGACATTGCGATTGATGTCTTCGCTCACGCTGGTTTGTTCCTCTGCGGCCGTGGCAACCTGAGTGGTAGCGTCGTTTACGCTGACCATACGCTGGGTAATGTCTTCCAGCGTTTTGCTCACCGCATCGACAGATTCGCTGCTCTCCCGTGCGACAACTTCCGAAGCCTGCATATAGTCTGTTGCGTCCCTTGATCCACCCTGAATGCTGGCGATAATCTCATCGATCTCGACCGTGGCTTCCTGGGTTTTGGCGGCCAGGTTACGGACTTCGTCGGCTACCACAGCGAAGCCGCGCCCGGCCTCTCCGGCCCTGGCTGCTTCAATGGCCGCATTGAGCGCCAGCAAATTGGTCTGATCGGCAATTTCTCGAATGACCCGCATCACATCACCAACGCGCTGGCCGCTTTTAGCCAGTTCCGCCACGGTCGCCGCCGAGCTTCTGATTTGATCTGTCAGGCGGTTCATACTGCTGACTGCAGCATTGATCTGTTCATCGGCCTGCCGGGTCTGACTGGTGGTCTCATCAACCTGGCCGGCCACCGAAGCCGCGTGTTGAGCGACATCCTGTGCTGTGGCCGACATCTCGTTCATGGCGGTTGCGATCTGGTCGATACGCTGGTGAGCCTTGTCGGATTGTGCGGAAACCGCATCGGCGTTGGTGCGTATCATGGCGCCGGTATCGGCCAGCTGCTCGGCATTGTGTTTCATCATATCGCCGGTTTCATGCAGAAAGCGGTGCAGAGCACGGGCCGTATCGGCCAATTTACCCAGCTCATCCGGGCGTTCGAGTGTGACCGGGTCGGTCAGGTCACCCCGGCCGATGCGATCGAGTTTGCTGATCAATTCCTGTGCTGGTCGAATCACGGAGTAGACCAGTACGCCCAGGCAGGCCAGGGTGCCTATGAGAATGGCGGCCAGCAGCAAGCCGCCCATCAGCCAGGTTGTGCTGGCGGCATTATCACGGAGTTGGGTGGACTGGGCCACCGCATTATCGCGGATTCTGGCGGACGCTGTCTCAATCAGTTTGGCGGGCTCGCGATCGATCCCCGAGACCGCTTTGTCCCCTGCGGTATGGTCGTAGCCGGCCGCGACAAAGTCCTGGAATCCCTTGTGATAAGCCTCACCCATGCGCTGGTGCGCTGTCTGGAACCGCGTCATCAACGTTTTAGCCTTCGGATCTTGCAGCTTGGGGATGAGAGTAGCCAGCTGATTCTGAATGTCTGCTTCCACCCCCTGAAAGCGCTGCCAGTATTTTTCACGCTGCCCGGAATCGGCGCCGCGGATGAGTACGTTTTTCCACTCCTGAACCTGGGTTTTGAAGTCGCTGAGAATGTCCTGAGCTTGTAATGCCTGAACCATTTGAGTGCTTATCAGGCGGTCGTATTCGTTCTGGGTCTCGAGCGATCGGTCAAAGTAGATGCTGGCGACGATAGCGATGACCAGGTTGGATACGACAACGATGGTGAGAATCCGGTTTAGAATGCTTTTGGAGTACCAGTTCACGTTTGGGGTCCTGTCTTAATCCGGGGGGTGGGGTTAAGATACTGGTTCTTTGGAAGCCGGTTGGCTTTCCGCACTGATATTAACGGCCATAATTGTTCATGCTGAACCCCCTCACAGAAATTTATTGCGATGACTGGGTTCTGGCCGTCCATAAGCCCGCTGGCCTGCTGGTTCACCGCAGCCCCATCGACAAGCACGAGACCGAATTTGCCCTGCAGTATGCCCGGGCTCTGAACGGCGGCAGGCATGTGTACCCGGTGCATCGGCTGGATCGTCCTACATCGGGTGTACTGTTGTTTGCCCGCGATCAGGAAACCGCACGCTTGCTTGGGTTGGCCATGATGGCTGGCGGTGTGGCCAAGACCTATCTGGCAGTAGTGAGGGGCTGGGCTCCGGAGCAGGGGGTGATTGACCATCCGCTCCGGGAAGAGCCCGACGACCGGCGCCTCAAGGAACAGGAGCAGCCGGTTCGTGACGCGCTGACCCGCTATCGTCGGTTGGCCACCACCGAACTGCCCGTGGCGATTGAGCGTTATCCCACCAGCCGTTACAGCCTGATGGAGCTGAGGCCGGAAACGGGCCGCAAGCACCAGCTGCGTCGCCATATGAAACACATCAACCATCCGATCATTGGCGATGCCAACCACGGCCGGGGCCGGCACAATCGTTACTTCGCCGAGCGGTTCGGGCAGGGAAGGCTGATGTTAGCAGCCACGGAACTGTGTTTGCGACATCCGGTTACCGGCGACATCCTGCATCTGCACGCGCCTCCGGAACACAGTTTCGAGCAGGTTTTAGAGATTTTTCAATCCTCTATTCTTTACAGCGTCAATAATTGCAGATCGCAACCGTAAGCCCCTACTTATGTAGCTTTTTATGTCAATTTGCGACAAATCGTACCTCAGGCAGAAGATTTGAACCCCGTGGTGCATACTCGTTCAGAAGCTTATAACCAATAACAAGGGCGCATGACGCCAGAGAACGCTATGCCAAGGCTCTTTGTCTTCTTTGTACTGACGGCTTGTCTGATATTTCCCTCGCTTTGCGCCGCAGAAGCAGTGGAGTGGAGCCAGTTCTCCAAACGGCTGGAACTCTCCCGTTCGGTGGATTACTGGCCTGAAGCAGGTTCGCCTTCGATTGATCGGGTTCGCCATTTGCCGGAGCAGGCCTGGACCCGAAACGACAGTGACAGTGTCAGCCTGGGCTATGGCGATGAGGTTTACTGGTTCAGGGTGAAGCTGGCCAATACCCTGGATGCCCGTGCAGACAATTTTCTGGAAATCAGTTATCCGGTACTGGATTTCATTGAGGTATATCGGGTAGATCGCGGGGCGGTGGTGGAGTCCCTCCGGATGGGAGACAAGCGCCCCTTCTATGACCGACCGATCCATCATCGCAATTTCATTATTCCCTTGTCTCTACCTCCTGATTCGACCACGACCCTCTACCTTCGGGTTGATACCACCAGCTCGATGCAGGTGCCGATGACGCTGTGGGATCAGGATGCTTTTTATGCTGCCGAGCAAGCCCGAAGTCTCTTTGAAGGCGTTTACTACGGCATCGTTCTGGTGATGATTCTCTATAATATTTTTGTGTTCATGGCGGTGGGTGAGCGCAGCTTTCTCTACTATGTGGGTTATATAGCGGCCATGCCGCTGTTCCTTGCTTCCTTGCACGGCGTGGCTTTCCAGTATTTGTGGCCGGAGGCTACCTGGTGGAACGACCAGTCCATCATTGTTTTTCTGAACCTGGTGGTCTTGTTCGGTGGTGCATTCAGTATCCGGTTCATCAGTGTGACCCGAAAAAACCACCCGTGGCTCAACCGCTGGACCTGGGCGATGATTATGACCGCAGGCCTGCTGGCAGCCAGCGGCCTGTTCGTTCCTTATCGTTTGATGATTCTGCCCACCATTCTGGTAGCATGTACCGGGTGCTCGACCATGCTGATGCTCAGCATTGTGCGCTGGATCAAGCATGATCCAGCTGCCCGTTTTTATACGGTGGCCTGGATTTTCATGCTGGCAGGAGGGATTGTTCTGGCGTTGAGCAAGTTCACGGTGCTGCCCCGGAACCTGTGGACCGAAAATGCGACCCAGGTAGGGTCGGCGCTCGGGGTGATTTTGCTCTCACTGGCGCTGGCTGATCGATTGAACCGTGAGAAAAAGAAATCATTTGCCGCCCAGCAAAAGCTCCTGCTTGAAGAGCGGAAAGCGCGCCTGGCGCAGGAAAAATCGTTGCGTGTTCAGCAGGAGGCCAATGCCTTGCTGGAGCAGCGAGTACAGGAGCGTACCCGGGATCTCGAAACGCTGAACGAACAACTGCTTGAACTTAATGCCACCGATCCGCTGACCGGTCTGAAAAATCGTGGGCATTTCGACATAACGTTCCAGTCGGATGTCGTCCATGCTTACCGGTTTGAGGAAACCCTGTCGTTGCTTGTCGTGGACATAGATCATTTCAAGACGTTCAACGATACCTATGGCCACCTGGTGGGCGACGATTGTCTGAAAATGGTCGCGGACGGCATCAAGCGTCACGTGACCCGGCCGCAGGACCTGGCCGCTCGCTACGGAGGGGAGGAGTTTGTGGTGGTGTTACCCGACACTCCGGAGGACGGCGCACTCCGTGTTGCAGAGCGAATCCGCCAGGATATCCAGAACACGGCCTTCCGGGTGTCGGATCAAATGCTTCATTTAACCGTCAGCATTGGTGTATACAGTTGTGCTCCGGATCGGCCGGATATGACCAAGGAACTGTTCGCCTGCGCCGATGAGGCGTTGTACCAGGCCAAGGCCGAAGGTCGAAACCGGGTAGTCGCAAGCTCCGCCTCTGACCGGAATCAGGTGCTTTGCCTCGTTTGAGCTGACTGATACAGCTGTGGCCAGGGGTGATGTGCCTCCAGCAGATAGGCGATTTCCAATAGCGTTCGCTCGTCGCCGTGGTGGCCCATGAACTGTACCGAAACCGGGAGCTGCTGGTGGGTCTGGCCCATTGGCAAGGAGATGGCAGGCGCCCCGGTGGCATTGGCCAGGGGAGTAAAGTTTGCGTAGCGATTAAGGCGCTCGAACAGCGTATCAAACGGTACTTCGGGGTGAAGGTGCCCAAGTGGTGGCGTGGTCTGGCCCAGCACGGGTGTGAGCACGGCATCGTAATCACGCATTTGCTGCTGGTAGTCGCGCCAGGACCGTTTCAGTCGCCAGATGGCGGCCGGCAAGCGCCAGAACTGCTTTCGGAACAGCCGGTCCAGGCCATTGGTCAATCCATCCACCTGCCGTTTGTCGAACTCCGGGTGAAACAATTTTTTGCCTCGGGCCTTCACTCCGAAGGCAAGCATGGCCCAATACAGTGCGAAGTCCTCCGGGAAAGAGCTGGCGACGGGAACATTCATGGGTTCGATGATGTGCCCCAGCTTTTCCAGATGCCGGGCTGTGCGCTCCACCGTTTGACGGGTTTCCGGATCAGTTGCATGGCCGTTGATGGAGTCCAGCACCAGGCCGATGCGAAGTTGCCGGCCTGAATGACCGTGAACATCGCCAACAGCCGGCAGCTTGTGATTGTGGTACCAGGATTCGGCATGGGCCAGAAAGCCAGCGGTATCGCGCACTGTGCGGGTTACCACCCCGTCTGCAATGATGTTTACCGGCAGGTCCCGGGCGGCATCGTTGTCGACCAGGCGGCCCCGGGTAGGTTTCAGCCCCACCAGGCCGCAACAGGCAGCCGGTATTCGGATGGAGCCCCCGCCATCATTGGCATGAGCAATGGGAACCACTCCGGCAGCTACTAGGGCTGCGGCGCCACCGGACGAGGCACCGGACGAGTAGTTCAGGTTCCACGGATTGCGGGTGGGTTCACCGGAGGCTGGCTCTGTGGTGGCGTTAAAGCCGAATTCCGGTAGCGCCGATTTGCCAAGACAGTTGTATCCCTGGGTGAGCATCTGCGCGGCAAACGGGCTGGTGCGTTTTGCCACTTTCTGAGGCACGGCCCGGGAACCGTGCCCGGTGGGTAGCCCCTCCACATCGGTATTGTCTTTCATAAAGGTGGGGACGCCCGCAAAAGGTCCGGAGAAAACGCCGGTTTGGCGGCTTTGGGCCAGCGCCGCCTGGTACCGCTCGGTGACGACGGCCCGAATGACAGGCTCAGCCAGATGGGCGCGCTCAATAGCGGCTTTGGTCACTTCTCCGGCCGAGACCTCGCCAGCCCGGATTCGTGCCGCGATGGCGGTGGCGTCACCGTTGGCCATCGCGTCGTCGCGAAAGCAATGGAACTGAGTACTGGCTGGCGTCGTCATGGTACCTCCCGGGCTTGTTACAGAGCCCATCAACATAACCCAGCGATAAACGTGACGATATGTCATTTCAGGTAGAAAACGACAAAGTGTGAGCAAAAGCGGTGGTGCTGGTTTGATTCGTATCACTTTTAATGCGCCATCAAGCGCAGTAAGCTGGCTGTTAACCTATTGAATCAGAATGACAGATGGATTTTATCGAGCCTGCTATCCGCGCCTTTCTTGGCGTTTTTTTCCTGATGATTGGTCTGCAATTTGCCGCCCGCGCCCTTGGCCTATACTCCCGGTTAGGCTTTTCGCACATCAATTACGGCCGGGCGGGCACGGCCCCCTGGTGGCACCGTCACACCTTTAATCTGTTTCGTGCGGCCATTCTTCTGGTTTGCCTCGCCAGAATAGGGGTGGATCTCGATCCCTGGCTTGGAGTCTGTCCGGTTCTGTATCAGTGGCCGCTCCTGTTGACGGGCGTTTTGCTGCTGCTGGTTTCCTACACGGCGGTGAATTACCTGCAGGCCTATATGCATGAAGACTGGCGCTCGGGCATTGACGAAACGAATGGCAGCGGGCGCCTGATCACAACCGGGCCATTCAGCCGAAGCCGTAATCCGCTGTTTACAGGCGTGATTATAGGGCAGTTGGGGTTCTTTCTGGCCTTGCCCAGCGTGTTCTCACTGGTTTGTCTGGTCACCGGAGTGCTGGTGATTGCGCGCCAGGCCAGGGAAGAGGAAAAGGCCCTGGCGCGGCGGTTTGGCTCCGTGTACGAGGACTATTGCGCAAGAGTGCCCCGCTGGCTTTGATCAGGAGGCGTTCTTTCGTGCTTCCTTGATCACATCGTAAGCGTGGCTGATTTCCCGCGTCTTTTCCTCAGCCATCTCGCGCATACTCTCCGGCAGGCCCCGGCCTGCGAGTTTATCCGGGTGATTCTCGCTCATCAGTTTGCGATAGGCGCGCTTGATTTCCGCATCAGAGGCGGAAGACGAGACCCCCAACACTTTGTAGGCATCTTCAATCTGCTGGCTGCCGGAATAGTTAGGGGTGCCACCGGCCTGGCCAGCGTGGGCACCACGCAGCATGGCCTCGAGCTGATCAACCTGGCTTTCGGGCAAGCCCAGGCCTCGGGCTATGCGCACCAGCATTTCGTGCTCGGCCGGATGCACCTGGCCGTCTGCCGCCACGGCAGATACCTGCACCTGCAGAAACATTTGCAGCAACACCGGCTGGCGGCCAGAGGCCTGCATGAAGCGTTGGAGTTCGGCGTCCAGATCGAAGTCGGAACTTTTGCCCCGGTTGAATGCCTCTTTGGCCATGGCCTTCTGGGATTCGTTCAGGCGGAACCGGACAAACATCGTCTCTGCCAACTGGATTTCGTCGCGAGATACCACGCCGTCGGCCTTGCAGAGGGCACCCATCACGGCAAATACCGATTCGATGAAGCCCATCTGCAGGCCCTGGATCCTGCCCAGCAACCGGTTTTTCAGACGCTGGAAAAGGAAGGCACCAATTGCCGCGCCTACCAGAAAGCCCGGGAAACGACCGAAGGCGTAACCGATCAGACCGCCAACAATGATTGCAAACAGCATTCTGTATCCTTTGTTGAGTAAACAGTCATGAGAATATACGTGTTTTTGGTCAGGGCTTCATGAACAGGCTTTCATCCACGGTGTCTATCTGTTCGGCGTTCAGGTGTTGATCGCCATAGCGTCGATAGGTGCCGGACTCCACGAAGAGCTGGAATACGTCCCGGTCAATGTGTCCCCGCCGGGCCATGCCGTCCATAATGTGCAGTGATTCAGATAAGGTTTTGCCTTTCTTGTAAGGTCTGTCGACGGCGGTCAGGGCCTCGAAGATATCTGCAACGGCCATGATTTTTTCGGGAATGCTCATGTCTTTTCCCCGTAAGCCGAACGGATAGCCTTTACCATCCATGCGCTCGTGGTGGGTCCCGGCCAAACGTGGCACCCTGGCCAGACGATCAGGCAGGGGCAGGGCGTTCAGCATACAGACGGTCTGTACGATGTGTTCATTGATGCGGAAGCGTTCCTCTTCGGTCAGAGTGCCGTATTGCACGGTGAGGTTATGCAGCTCCCCGCGATTGTAGGCGTGCTCCGGCAGTGTCATATCAAAGCCCCAGACGTTGCGAGGGTCATCCCATTGTACCGGAGGCACCCGGCCATCCCAGAAGCGCAGGTGCCACGGCTTATCGGCGAGCAGAGGCTCGGTGGCCGGTAATGGGGCCTCCGGGATACCGGCCAGAGCCTGCTCTTCGTCGTCGGATAATCCCATTCGGTCACTGAAGTGACGCTGCCAGGTTTGTGCGCCAACGCGGATTATCCGCTGAACATCCTCATCAGACATTTTCTCACTGCCCAGGTTGGCTCCCGCCAGGAAACGGAAGTCTGCCTGCAGTTGCTCCTGAGCCTCGTTCCTCTGTTGTTCAGCCTTGTTCCGGTCTTCACCGTTGCAGCAGGCCTGCCAATACTGAATGTCAGCGTCTCGATGCAGTATTTCGAAGCGGGCGCGTATTTCATGGATCCGGTTGTAAATGGTCTCCAGTTTGACCGCCTTGTCGACGACATATTCCGGGCTGGTGATTTTCCCGCAGTCGTGTAACCAGGCCGCAAGATGGAATTCGTAACGTTCGTCTTCGCTCATGCGGAAGTCGGCAAATAGACCCTCTGAAGCCTGTTCAGCCTCGTCTGTGAGCATCTGGGCCAGCTTGGGTACTCGCTCACAGTGACCACCGGTATAGGGCGATTTTGCGTCTATCGCACCGGCGACCAGGCGAATGATGCCGTCGAGCAGGGCCTGTTGGCTTTCAATCAGTTCCCGGGTTTCAATAGCCACAGCTGCCGAGCCGGCGATTTCATCGACAAAGACAATCAAGTCGTCATTGAGATGGCTGTGCTCACCCACCTCCATCTCGATAATCAGGGCGCCAATGAGTTTTTTCTGGCGATTACGGAGGATGGCGAACACAGGCTGGCCGCGGATATGGGCCTTCAACTGACGGATGATTGCGTTGTCGCCCGCCTCCGGATCTACGGCGCTCAGACTGGCTGGTAGCGCCAGGTCGCGATTGACGGCCAGGTCCAGTTGCTGTTCCTGACTGGTATACAAATAGATGGCGCCGCGCTTCTGGCTGACAATAGTGATTATCTGGTCAAGGATATCCCGCAGCAGCTGGTGCAGATCCTGGCCCCGATTGAGCACCGTGGCGATACTCTGGAAGCTGCGGATGGTGCGGGCCATATCGTCCAGGGCAATGCTGAGCTCGGACGCCTCCCGAATATGGGATTCCGATCGAATGGCGGTGTCGAACCGGAACTTCGACAAATGGCTGACCCGGTCTGTCAGCTGCTCAAGCGGTTTGCCGACCTGCCGGCCCAGTAACCAGCCCAGTATTAACAACACCATCGCGAACCCTCCGGCGATGACGGTTTGATGCGCTAACGCCGCCCAGACATCCGCGAGAAGTTCGTCAGAGGGAATGGCAACCACAATGGAAAGCGACTCGTCGGGTAGGGTTTTCAGGGGTTCGACGATACCGTACCAATCCCGATCTTGCTGCTCAAAACGACGGACGTCCCGGGACGAGCCGCCGCCCAGAGTCCGGCGGATAACCGGGCCTGTTGCCTTATTGCCATCGGCGTCTGCGAGCAGTTCGCCGCCGCCACTGACAATCGCCAGCCGGCTGCCCTCGGTTTGCTTGAGTTGCGCCAGCTGCGCTCCCAGGTCGGATACTGTGACATCAATGCCGATGACTGTTCCAGGCGCGCCTGCAGCCCTTTGTGACAGGGTCAGGCCGGTCTCCTGGGTCGTGAAAAACACATAGGGGGAGGAGAGTTGCAGTTGCTCGCCGGTCCGCGCGGTGCGATACCATGGTCGGTCCCGGGGGTCGTAGTCGTAACTCGGCAGAGATCGGTGTTCGATCAGCTCAAGGTCGCTCGTATAAAAGCGCCAGACGCCCTGTCTCTGATTATGACGATGTTCCAGGCTCTGGAGCAGATAGCGACTGTTGGTCGGAGCGTCCGGAAACTGCTGCGATCCCGAAGGGTGGATTTTTCTGAACAGGAAGAAATCGCCGTTGTCATAACCCACGTACACTGCGCTGACGATGTCACTGCTGTCGAGTACGTCGGCAATAACGGGCAAGCGCTGCAGCCGCTGTGCCAGTGCAGAATGCTGCGTCAGGGGATCGTAGCGCAGCAGGGCCAGCGCAGTCGCGGGCGGTCGGGTGACGGCGTTGATGCGGTCGTCGACACTCAGGGCCAGTTGTCTGGCGGTGGCTGCGGCGGCAGTCACTTTGGCTTGCTCCATACCCCGGTAACTCTGTGCCACCAATACGATGGCCAGAACCAGCATTCCCAGGGTAATGGCTGAGGCGATCAGGAAGGCCAGGGATACCCGGGTTTTTCGTGTGGTCTTTTCCATGCAAAAAGATCCGGCAATCGGTGAAGGGCCTTATCAGTGTAGACGTTCCACAAGCGTTATTTTCACAGAACCATAGCGGGTGGCTTATGACGGCAGATCTGTTTTCCGATTTGATGGACGACGCCGCAATCGAGACCTTCGATGACGGCGTGGTTGTGCTGCGGCGTTATGCCTTGCCCTGGCAGCAAGAACTGATGAGCGATATTGACCGCGTGGCGCGGCAGAGCCCTTTTCGCCAGATGAGAACGCCGGGTGGCCACAAGATGTCGGTGGCCATGACCTGTTGTGGGCCGCTGGGTTGGGTTACCGATAAGGGAGGCTATCGTTACCAGCACCAGGACCCCATTACCCGGTCTGCCTGGCCGGCGATGCCGGAGCGTTTTTCCGAACTGGCGAGCACCGCAGCAGACACTGCGGGATTTCCCGGTTTCGAGCCGGATGCTTGTCTGGTTAACCGCTATCAACCGGGGGCCAAAATGGGGCTGCATCAGGACAAGGATGAGCAAGATTTTGCCTGGCCGATCGTGTCGGTCTCTCTGGGGCTGCCGGTTATGTTCCAGTTCGGTGGGCTCAGGCGCAGTGACCGGCCCGAGCGCATTCTGCTGGAGCACGGTGACGTGATTGTCTGGGGCGGCCCTGCGCGACTGCGCTATCACGGCGTGCTCTCTTTGAAGCCCGGAGAGCATCCCGTGACCGGGTCTGCGCGCTACAATCTTACGTTCCGCAAGGCGGGCTGACCATTACTGGAGCCAGGCCACCAGCAGACCAGCTACCAGGGAGAGTACCATCGGGCCAGCCACCAGCAGGCCGATTGTCCGGTTGCCGATGCTCCAGGCAATGCCGGATTTCACCAGATTATTCACCGCTGCCGCGATGACAATCCCCAGTACGGCTGCGTCCATGCCCAGCCCATCGTTGGACATACGGGTGAGCGACAGGGTGATGGCGTCAACGTCTGCGACGCCGGAGGTGGCTGCCAGGGCGTAGATGCCGGCATCGCCAAAGGCATTCTTGAGAAATTCCCCCAGTAAAAGAATGGCTGTCAGTAAGAGCCCGAACACCAGCGCCGAAGAAAGATCCAGCGGATTCTGGTTCATGCTGGGCTGGCTGACCTGCCGTTGCCGGGCACTCCGGCGCCAGATAATGAGCGCCGGGACGTAAAGCAGGAGGGTCATCATGGCCACGGGCCACACAAGGCTGGGCAAGAGGGCCTGGTTGATGACCAGGCAGTAAACCAGGATGCGGGGGAACATGGTGCCACAGGCAATCAGGATGCCGGCGGCAAACTGTGGGCTGAAATCCGGGTTTTTCGCCGATTGCCGGGCAAAGTGCAGGCTCAGGGCAGTGGATGAGCTCAGGCCGGCAAACAGGCTGGTGAACAGAATGCCCTTGCGGGCACCGGCGACGCGGATGGCAAAGTAACCGACAAACGAGATGGAGGCGATCATCACCACCATCCACCAGATTTCCCGCGGATTGAGCACGCCGCCGGGGCCCATGGCGGCATTTGGCAAAAGAGGCAGCATCACCACCGAAATCAGCAGCAGCTTCAGGGCGGCATCCAGTTCGCTGGCCTGGAGTTTATGCACCCAGCTGTGAATTTCCTGCTTGTTGTCCAGAATGAGGGCGGTGACCACGGCTGCCGCGGTGGCCATGACCGGATCGACCGCCACGGCCACCGCCCCGAAACAGAACGTCAGCAGCATGCCGACCATACCGGTGATGCTGAAGTTGCGGATATGTTCCAGACGCTCGCTGTACGCCACCAGCCCCATAGCCACGACACTCAGTAACAGAACCGGGAATGCCCAGGGGGTTATCTGTGCCGACAACACTGCGGCAATCCCGCCCAGCAACCCGACCAGGGAAAAGGTGCGGATACCGGCAATGCGTTCGCCGGATTTCTGTTCGCGGGCATCCCAACCCCGCTCCAGGCCGATGATAGCGCCCAGCAACAAGGCAACGGCCAGATTGATGGTGGTCTGGTTGGCTGCAAGGAACTGGCTTGCTACATCGTCCATGTGTTCGTCACCAAAAGAGTATTTGGGAGGCATTCTAGGCAATTCCCGATGCTTCGGCATCCCCGGATGGCTGATCAGGCCCTGTGCCTTACCTTGAGCGGCGCGTTCTGGTAAGCTTCGCGGCCCGATTTTGCAGTAACCCGGCTCCACTCAAGCGCAGCTCGCCAACACCGTGACGATGCTTCCATTCTGGCGTTTTATCTTTTCTTCACTGGCCTGAGTCAGTAGTGCGCGTCAGCTTTTCGTTCTTTGCCCGGCTGCCGGTGGATGTATGAATTAACCGTTATCCCTCTGAATATACTGGACTTACCCGATTATGGTGAACACGCTCAAGCAAAACTGGTTTTCCAATATCCGCGGCGATTTACTCGCCGGTGTCGTAGTCGCACTGGCGTTGATTCCGGAAGCGATCGCTTTTTCCATTATTGCCGGTGTCGACCCGAAGGTCGGGCTTTATGCCTCGTTCTGTATCGCCGTCATTATTGCCTTTGTTGGCGGCCGGCCAGGGATGATTTCGGCGGCTACCGGTGCCATGGCGCTGTTGATGGTGACGCTGGTGAAAGAGCACGGCCTGCAATACCTGCTGGCGGCGACGCTGTTGACCGGGGTTATCCAGATTGCCGCCGGTTATCTGAAGCTGGGAGGGCTGATGCGGTTCGTATCGCGCTCTGTGGTGACGGGGTTTGTGAATGCCCTGGCCATTCTGATTTTCATGGCCCAGTTACCGGAGCTGACCAACGTTACCTGGCACGTCTACGCCATGACCGCGGCGGGGCTTGGCATTATTTACCTGTTCCCGCTGATTCCAACGGTAGGTAAGCTGATTCCCTCACCGCTGGTCTGCATTGTTGGCCTGACCATCGTGTCCATGATGCTGGGGCTGGATATCCGTACCGTGGGCGACATGGGCGAGTTGCCGGATACGCTGCCGATATTCCTGTGGCCGGATGTGCCGCTGACTCTCGAAACCCTGATGATTATTCTGCCGTATTCTGTGGGTTTGGCGGTTGTCGGCTTATTGGAATCCTTGATGACGGCGACCATTGTGGATGACCTGACCGACACCACCAGTGATCGTAATCGCGAATGCCGAGGCCAGGGCATTGCCAATATTGGCTCCGGTCTGCTGGGCGGCATGGCCGGCTGTGCCATGATCGGGCAGTCGATTATCAACGTGAAATCCGGTGGTCGTACTCGTTTGTCCACGCTGACGGCGGGAGTTTTCCTGCTGATTCTGGTACTGGTGCTGGACAAGTGGCTGGTGCAGATTCCCATGGCCGCGCTGGTGGCGGTGATGATCATGGTGTCGATTGGTACCTTCAGCTGGGACTCCATCCGCAATCTCAGGGAGCACCCTTTGTCCACGAACATCGTGATGCTGGTGACCGTGATCGTGGTGGTGGCTACCCACAACCTGGCATTCGGTGTACTGGCCGGCGTGCTGCTGGCGGCCCTGTTCTTTGCCAATAAAGTGGGGCGCTACATGCTGGTGACCTCGGAACTGGACGAAGCCACCGACACGCGTCGCTACACCGTCGTGGGGCAGGTTTTCTTCAGTTCGTCGGAAAAATTCCTGGAATCCTTTGACTTCAAGGAAGCCGTGGACAATGTTGTGATAGACCTGAGCCGGGCGCATTTCTGGGATATCACCGCCGTAGGTGCGCTCGACAAGGCGGTGATCAAGTTCCGCCGGGAAGGCTCTGATGTGGAAGTGATTGGCCTGAACGAGGCCAGTGCCACCATCGTTGACCGTTTCGGGGTGCACGACAAGCCCGAGGCCGTTGATCAGTTGATGGGGCACTGATATGACCCACACCAAAGAAAACTCTGAAATTCGCAGCAATAATAACAACCAGAACCAACAGCAAGGCGAGGCAGTTATGGCGGCAGACAAGCTTAGAATTGTGGCGTGTATCGATGGTTCCCGGGCCGCCCCGGCGGTCTGTGATTATTCCGCGTGGGCAAGCCGGCATATGGAAACATCGCTGATGCTGCTGCACGTTCTGGATGAAGAACGTTATCCGGCCGAGCCCGATCTGGCGGGCAGCATTGGTCTGGGCAGCCGCGAGCATCTGCTCGATGAACTG
The DNA here is from genome assembly GCF_049943275.1 of Marinobacter sp. VGCF2001. Lineage (NCBI taxonomy): Bacteria > Pseudomonadati > Pseudomonadota > Gammaproteobacteria > Pseudomonadales > Marinobacteraceae > Marinobacter > Marinobacter sp. VGCF2001. The sequence continues at coordinate 100,116 of NZ_JBNFVX010000010.1, read as the reverse complement.
GCAGAGCTGGATCGCAAGCGTTCCAAGCTGGCCCTGGAACATGGCCACCATATGCTGGACGAAGCCGAGGCCCGGGTAAAAACAGCAGGGGTGGGAAACACCGTCAAGCGCCAGCGCCACGACAACCTGTCTGAAGCTCTGATTGCGCTGGAAAAAGAAACCCGGTTGTTTGTCATGGGGCTGCACGGCGAGAGCAGCTCCGACCGTGACGTTCATATGGGTAGCCAGCTTGAGACGGTGATTCGCAGCGTTCACCGTCCGATCCTGCTGGTGCCGGATGAATACCGTGAACCCAAAAGCGCCATGGTTGCCTTTGACGGCAGCGAGACCGCCTTCAAGGGTATTGAAATGATTGCTGCCAGCCCGGTACTTCGCGGTATGCCGCTGCACCTGGTGATGGTGGGTGCCGATACCGCAGATCGCTGGGAGCAACTGAAAAAGGCGGAAAAAATGCTGCAGGGGCTGGGCGTGGAGATCACGCTGGCGATTCGGGCGGGTGATGTTGAGCCCACCCTGCATTCTTACCAGGAAGAGCAGGATATCGACATTCTGGTGATGGGAGCCTATGGCCACTCGCGGATTCGCCAGTTCCTGGTAGGCAGCACCACCACGACCATGCTGAAAACGGCGCATAAACCCCTGGTTATTCTCCGGTAGGGTCAAGCCATTGCTCAAACTCAGCGGGACAGGGCCGATGTTTAGCCGGGTGTTTTGCGCCCTGCTAGTGTCGTGGCTGTTCACCGGCTGTGCAGGAGGTATCCAGGCCATGGAGCACGGGCCGGTTGTTACCGTAACAGCAAAGCCAGACGCATTTTTGCAGGCGCATTATCAGCAACAGGCCGAGGCCGGACTGCCTGCGGTAAAACTGCTGAACACCGGGCAAGAAGCATTGCGGGCCCGGGCAGCCCTTATTGAAACCGCCAACCAGCGCATTGATGCCCAGTATTATATCTGGAATGACGACGGCAGTGGCCGCTACCTGGCCAGCAGGCTGGCGGCGGCAGCGGACCGTGGCGTGGTGGTCCGGCTCTTGCTGGATGATATCAATGTCGTGGGTAAGGAATCTCTGTTTGCGCTGCTGGATTCGCACCCCAACATCCGCGTTCGCATCTTCAATCCGTCCCGTTCACGGGACGGGGTTGGCCGATGGCTCTCGTTTCTCACCGATTTTGATCGTATCAACCGGCGGATGCACAACAAGACCTTTGTGGTGGACGGGCTTGTGGGCATTGCGGGCGGCCGGAATGTGGGGGACGAGTACTTCGGCCTGCATCCGTCTCTGAATTTCCGGGATCGCGATGTCATGGTGCTGGGGCCTCTGGCGGGCGACATGACCGGCAACTTCGAGGCCTATTGGCGAAGCCCCTGGTCATTGCCGCTGGAACGTCTTTACCCGAAACCGGAAAAAACCGCGGCCGGACTGCGTGCACTGATCAAGACAGCCGGAATCCAAATGGATGCCCCGGCGCTGCCAACGGAAAAACCGGCGGCCCGGGCTTATCTGGGGGAGCTGTTTGCAGATTCGGTGTCTGCCTCCGCTGAACTTGTGTTCGATCCGCCACCGGAAAATCCCGACGCGCCGGCCGATACCCCTCAGCAAACAGCCGAGACGCTTTACCAACTGGTTGAACGCGCGCGCTCCGAGATTCTGATCGAATCTGCGTATCTGATTCTCACCGACGAGCAGTTGCAGGCGGTCAATGATCTGGGCAAGAGCGAGCTGGAGGTGGCGGCGGTGACCAATTCACTGGCCACCAATGACCTGGTCACCAACCATTCCGGCTACGCCCGTTGGCGCCGTGCGATGCTGGCGCAGGGCATGGAGTTGCACGAATTACGGCCGGATGCGCCTGCGTGTAAACGCTGGGTCGAGGCCCTGGCGGCCTGTGACGGCGGCGAAGTGAGCCTGCACTCCAAGGCGGTGGTGTTTGACCGGAACACTCTGTTTATCGGGTCTTTCAATGTGAACCTTCGCTCGATCTATCTCAATGGCGAAACGGCGCTGGTGATACGCAGCCCCGAGCTTGCCGGAGGGGTTGCCGACGATATCCGCTATGCCATGGAGCCGGTGAACAGCTGGCGGGTCGATCTCAACGACAGCAATGAACTGGTCTGGCGTTCGGAAGGCGAGGACCTGTACCACGAGCCCGAGGTGGGTTTCTGGCGCAGAGCAATGTCGCGAATGCTGTCCTGGCTGCCGATCGAGAAGTATCTTTAAGGGCTGGGGCAGCCGCCAGCTTAAACCTCGTTTCCTGCCGCAACACCGGAAGCCCAGGCCCACTGGAAATTGTGCCCGCCGAGGTGCCCGGTAACATCCACCACTTCCCCGATAAAGAAGAGATTCGGCCGCTCCAGCACCGCCATGGTTTTGGAGGAGAGCTGGCGAGTGTCGATTCCGCCGAGTGTGACTTCCGCTGTCCGGTAACCTTCGGTGCCACCGGGTTTGATGGTCCAGTTGCCCAGGGTGTTGGCTATCTGTTCGATATCCTGATTGCGGCAGGCTTGAAGCGGCCCGTTCCAGCCCTGTAATTCGTTGAAAGCCTGAGCGAAACGCTTGGGCAGGTGCTGGTTCAGGTAGTGCGCCAGCGTGGATTGCGGTTTGTCTTTACGAAGTTGCAGCAGGTCGTCCCGGATGTCGCGGGCGGGCAGCAGATTAATGTGTACGGCGTCTCCTGGCTGCCAGAAGCTGGACACCTGCAGCATGGCTGGCCCGCTCAGCCCGCGATGGGTAACCAGCATGGGCTCACGGAAATGCTGGTTGGCGCAATGCGCATCCACGGGGCAGCTGACCCCGGATAGTGGTGCGAGTTGTTGTTTCAGTTCTGGCTGAAGGGTAAACGGCACCAGGCCTGCCCGCGTAGGCAATACCTTCAGGCCAAACTGTTTGGCCAGTTCGTAACCAAACCCGGAGGCACCCATGGTGGGAATAGACAGGCCGCCAGTCGCCACCACCAGGGATTCGCAGCTCAGCACACCGCTGCCGGTCACCACCTGGTAACCATGGCTGATCTCCCGCACCCTCCGGACCTCGGTTTTCAATCGAACCTCTGCGCCTGCCCATTCACATTCCGTCAGCAGAACATTGAGGATGTCTTTGGCACTGTCCCGGCAGAACAACTGGCCGGGAGCTTTTTCTTCATATTCGACGCCATGGCGATCCACCAGATCCAGGAAATCCTGGGGGGTATAACGCTTCAGGGCTGATATGCAGTAGTGCTGGTTGTCGGACAGGAAATTGGCGGGTGTGCTGTTCAGATTGGTGAAATTGCAGCGCCCGCCGCCGGACATCAGAATCTTTTTGCCCGGCTTGTTGGCATGATCCAGCACCAGCACGCGCCGACCCCGGTAGCCGGCCGTGGCGGCACACATCAGCCCGGCTGCGCCGGCGCCGATGATGATTACGTCATACGCTGAAGATGAACCTGCCATGAGACTGCCTGCCGTTGATGAAAAACGCGGGGCAGTATACCAGCCTCAGGGCAGAGACACGGAGCCTTCCATGTAGAAGACGGCCTGGCCGGCGATGGCCACGCGCTCGCCCCGGAGTTCGCAGCGCAGTTCGCCGCCGCGGGCAGAAATCTGGCGGGCCCTGAGAGCCGTTTTGCCGAGCCTTTCGGCCCAGTAGGGCACCAGTACGCTGTGGATGGAGCCGGTGACGGGGTCCTCGTCGATACCGGCACCGGGAGCAAAATAGCGGCTGACAAAATCGCAGTTCGTTCCCGGGGCGGTCACAATCAGGCCCTGGTTGCCCAGTTCAGCCAGCTTGCGGTTATCCGGGTTTGCGCTCCGCACCTCGTCCTCGGAACCCAGCACCACCATGTAATTGGTGTCGTTATGCACATAGAAAGACTCGGCCGGCGCCCCGGGCAAAGCCTCCAGAACCAGCGCCGGTGTTGGCCTGTGCTCGAAGGGCAGGTTAGGGAAATCCAGCTCCAGCCATCCTTCTGGCCTCCGGGTAACCGCCAGCGGACCACTTTGCGAATGGAAACGCACGGTGTCGCCCGCCCAGTTCAGCCGGTTGAACACCACCCATGCCGAGGCCAATGTGGCATGGCCACACAGGGGGACTTCCACCGCGGGCGTAAACCAGCGGATGTGAAAATCCGCCGGGTCGGACTCCGGTAGCCGCATCAGAAACGTGGTCTCCGACAGGTTGTTCTCAAGCGCTATTGCCTGCATTTCTTCGTCTGGCAGCCATCGGTCCAGCGGCATAACAGCCGCCGGATTGCCGCCGAACAGGGTGTTGGTAAAAGCATCGACCTGATAAATCGGTGTGGTGTTCATTGGCTCTTCCTGTTGGGGTTGGTCAGAGAATGTCTGGCTCGCGAACGGGCGAAGCGCTGCAATTCCCGCTCACTGTAGCAATGGACTTCCGGCAGCGGGCGGTTGCCGGTGAGAATCCAGTGGTTGTGGCCGGCCGGGATCACCTGGATGCCCTCCCGGGCCAGGCCTTGTATGGTTTTGAGGTGAAGGCCGTTGCCTGTAGTAGCGTCTGCACCGGCAAGGTTGAACAGGTCTTTCTGACTGGCTCTGGATCTATCTGGTTGTTGATTAAAACGCTCGTGGGTTTTCTGTACCTGTGCCATGGTGAAACTCCTTCTTCAGTGGATGGCTTTATTGTTCGCCTATCCGTGTTGCCATAACAGATTCAGTTAACCAGGCATTGAATCGGTACAGATGGCTTATAATCTGAACTGTGCTGGCCGAAAAGTAGCCAATCTGTACTGCCTGAATTGGCGCCGGATCTGCTGCAATAGATATTGACCGGCCCACCGTAAACAGGGAGATGACCATGGGCGTGCTTTATAACCAGGTGGCAGATCAGCTGCAGGGGCTGATCCGGGATGGCGTTTACCGGGAGGGGGAACGGTTGCCCGGGGTTCGGGTGCTCAGCCGCCAGTTCGGCGTGAGCATTTCCACCGTGCTTCAGGCCCACCAGACGCTGGAAGCCCGCGGCTATCTGCAGGCCAGGGAGCGCAGCGGCTATTTCGTAGGGATGCCTGCCAAGGACGTGCCGGAGCCCAGAATGTCAGAACAACGCAGCCAGCCGCTGCCGGTGTCTGCCCGGGAAATGACGCTGGATCTGTGCGCGGACGAGCAGAAGCGCATGGTGCCGTTGGCAACCGCCATACCCCACCCGGATTATCTGCCGTTGCGGCAGATCCAGCAGAGCACCCTGTGGGCTGCCCGGCGGGGCCTGGAAACCCTGGATTATGCCTTCCCGGGCAAGGAATCCTTTCGCCGGCAGATTGCCCAGCGCATGGCCAGCCTTGGCGTGCCGATCTCCCCAGACGATGTGCTTGCCACCAATGGTGCCCAGGAAGCCATCATTCTGGCCCTGCGAGCGGTCACCCAGCCCGGTGACATTGTGGCCGTGGAATCGCCATCTTTTCCGGGCATCCTGCAGGCGCTGGAAGTCGTAGGGCTGCGGGTGATAGAGATTCCAACCCATCCGTCCGATGGCATCAGTCTGGAGGGTCTTCAACTGGCCCTGGAGCAGTGGCCTTTAAAAGCCTGTGTGGTGGTGCCGAACCACAGTAATCCCATGGGTGCCCGGATGACGGACGAGCGCAAGCAGCAGCTGGTGGCCATGCTGGCGGCCGCTAATGTGCCGTTGATTGAAGATGATATCTATGGCGATCTGTACCACACGGGTGAACGACCGCGGCCGGCCAAGGCCTTTGATCGTGCCGACAACGTGATCTACTGCAGTTCCTTCTCGAAAACCATTTCACCGGGCCTGAGACTGGGCTGGATGATTCCCGGCCGACACATGGCCAGTGCCCGCCAGCACAAATATTTTGTGAACCTGGCAACCTCGTCCATTCCACAGCTGGCGGTGGCGCATTTTCTGGAGCAGGGCGGTTACGACCGATATTTGCGCGGTGCCAGGCAACACTTCCGGGAGGCGACCGAGAGGCTGCGATCGTCCGTGGCCCGGTCATTCCCGGAGGGCACGGCGGTCAGCCGACCCCAGGGTGGGTTTGTGCTATGGGTGCAGCTGCCGGATGGTGTGTCCGGTACCGAAGTGTATCGGCGGGCCCGGGCAGAAAACATCAATGTAGCGCCGGGGCTGATGTTTTCTACCACCAACAAGTTCGAGAACTGTCTGCGGCTGAACGGCGGCAACCCCTGGACGGACCGCCTGGAGACCGCGGTGATACGGCTGGGCTCTCTGGCCCACGAAGTCCAGCGTCAATCCGGCTGAGTGGGCTGCCTGAGTTCAAGTGGATCCAACAAACCCGCGGCAATGGCGACTCCGGTCACATCCGGCAGGCGCTCCGCACCCAGGCGCTTCATTACCCTTGCCCGGTACAGGTCGATGGTTTTGACGCTGACATCCAGCTGCTCGGCAATTTCCTTGCTGGTATAGCCCTGGGCCAGGGGCAGGAACACATCCTTTTCACGGCGGGTTAGGCTGGCCAGCCGTGCTTCGGTGTCGGCAGTTGGGGCCGTCATGGGGGCAGTCTCGCCGGAATCCTGCAAGGCCTGTTGCACGCTGTCCAGTAACAGCTGCTCGTTGAACGGTTTTTCGATGAAGTCGAAGGCACCGGATTTGAATGCGCGTACCACAATGGGCACATCGGCGTGGCCGGAGACGAAAATGATGGGCACATCCAGGCTTCGCTTCTGCAGCTCCTCCTGAACGTTCAGCCCACCCAGCCCGGGCATCCGGATATCGAGAATCACACAGCCCGGCTTCAGGTCTTCCACTGCCTCGAGAAACTGGCGGCCATCGCTGTAGGCATTGACGTTCAGGCCAACGGATTCGAGCAGCCACTGGGTGGATTCGAGCATACCGGCATCGTCATCGACCACATAAACGGTGTTGTCACTGTCGGGCATCAGGGGGTGTCTCCTGGTGAAAGGGCAGAATCTGGGGTGCGATGTGCGGGCGATAGTCGATTTTGATGGGGTGGGAATCGGCAAATCAGGGCCAGGCCTCCGGTACTGGCGGGCATGGCATCGAGAAAGCCGCCAAAGCCTTCGATGATCGAGCGGCTCATGGAAAGCCCTAGCCCCAGGCCTTTGGGTTTGCTGGTGAAAAACGGCTGGAACATCTGGCGGATGCCTGCCTCGCTCAGGCCCGTACCCTCGTCGGTCACCTGAATCAGTGTCTCGTGCTGCTCGTTAATGCAGGTGGTGACCACAACACGGGAGGGGCGACTGCTTTCAACCTTTGCTTCGACATTGGCTTCGATGCCGTTGCGAATCAGGTTAATGAGTACCTGTTCAAGTAGCACCGGATCTGCAGTAATGACGGGCGAATCCGCTGCCAGGTGATCCTGCAGGCGTACGCCGTTCTTTTCTGCTTCCCAGTGGCACAGTTTCACCACATCGCTGATCACCGCGTTGAGCGACACCGGTGCCATCTGTTTCTGGCCTTTGCGCAGGAATGCCCGCAGGCGCTTGATCACCTCCGATGCTCTGTTCGCATGGTGGACGATTTTCTGCAGGCCATCGTCGACTTTCAGCAGTCGCTCCGGATGGTCTGCGGCCCCTTTCAGGAACCGCTGGCTGGCACTGGCAAAATTGACGATTGAGGCCAGCGGCTGATTCATTTCGTGGGCGATGCTCGACGCCAGTTCGCCGAGGGTGGCCAGCCGGGCGGTGTGGGCCAGTTCATCGGCCAGCAGCCGGTTCTGTTCTTCCGATTCCACCCGGGCAGTAATATCCCGGGACACGCTGATGACTTCCACGACAGCCCCGGTGTAGGTTTCTCGTATGGCCCGGCTGGCAATCTCGAACCAGCGCCGGCTGCCGTCGCGATGATGAAGCTCCAGCGTCAGGGTGGCGTAGCCGTCTTCCCGCAACCGGTGCCTGGTGTCTGCCAGCTTTTCCGGCAGGTTGTCGCCCTGGAAGACGTCCCCCAGTGCTTTGCCCCGCAATTCTTCCGGCCAGTAACCCAATAATCGCCATGATGCGGGCGTTGCATCAATAAAGCTGCCGTCAGGCGCATGACGGGAGATCAGGTCCGTGGTGTTTTCTGTAATCAGGCGGTACAGGCGGTTGGAGCGGATAGCCTGTTCCTGGTCAAGAATGTCTGTCGTGGCATCCCGACCCCGCACCAGCACCTCTGACCCCCCGGCGAGCGGCACAAAGTTCCATAGGTAAATCCGGTCTGCGAACCGCGATTCCACGTTTTCAATGGCGCGCCCCTGGTTGAGGGTGGCCTGGATCAATGCCGCCGCGTTTACCGGCAACAACCGCTCCGGCGACGCCAGGCGACTGGCCAGCAGGAGCTCATGAGCCGCAGGATTGCAGCCGGTTACCTGTGCTTCTGAATCCAGAATCATCGTGGGTTGCGGGTCGCTGTCCAGTAACGGGTTGATTTTCTTGATATCGTTAGGAATGCTCATGAGTATAGTGGTTTTACCATAATACCTTGGTAGAGTTTCTAGTATTTTTTCTGTGGTCTACCATTTTTGGCAATGCTGATTATAGCTGTTTTAGCGATTCGTCTGTATACGCCATAAAAACAACATTCGAGTTAGAGGACCACACCAATGACGTCAATTTTTGACCAGGGCCTTGAGCCCCGCGATGCAAACTACGCTGTGCAGTCTCCCATTGATTTTATCGAGCGCACAGCCAATGTATACCCGGATTACCCGGCAATCATCCATGGGGCCATCCGCCGAACCTGGTCAGAAACCTACGACCGGTGTCTGCGCCTGGCCTCTGCGTTGAAAGGCCGTGGCATTGGCCGTGGAGATACAGTTGCGGCGATGCTGCCGAACATCCCCGCCATGGTGGAATGTCATTTCGGCGTGCCCATGATTGGTGCCGTTCTGAATACCCTGAACGTGCGGTTGGATGCCGAAGCTATCGCCTTCATGCTGGAGCATGGCGAAGCGAAGGTAGTCATTGCCGACCGGGAGTTCGGTGAAGTCGTCAAAGAGGCGGTCAGCCGGCTTGAAAACAAGCCTCTGGTCATTGATGTGGATGATCCCGAATACGGTGAGGGGGTTCAGGTCAGTGATCTGGATTATGACGCTTTCCTGCAGGAGGGCGATCCTGAATTCCAGTGGAACTTCCCGGAAAACGAGTGGGATGCCATTTCCCTGAACTACACCTCGGGCACCACGGGCAATCCCAAGGGTGTGGTGTATCACCATCGTGGTGCCTACATCAATGCGCTGGGCAATCAGACCGTCTGGTCGATGGGTATGCATCCGGTGTACCTGTGGACCCTGCCGATGTTCCACTGTAACGGCTGGTGTTTCCCCTGGACCATCACGGCGATGGCCGGTACACACGTCTGCTTGCGCCGGGTCGATCCGGAGAAAATTCTGCAGCTGATTCGTGATCACCAGGTGACCCATATGTGCGGAGCGCCGATTGTTCTGAATGCGCTGCTGAATGCGTCTCCGGAAGCCAAGGCCGGGATCGAGCACGAGGTGAAGTCGATGACCGCAGGCGCAGCGCCCCCCGCACAGGTCATTGGTGCTATCGAAGAGCTGGGTATCAAGGTCACCCACGTTTACGGCCTGACGGAAGTCTATGGCCCGGTCACCGTTTGCGCCTGGAAATCCGAGTGGGACGAGCTGCCGCTGCAGGAGCGCGCCAAAATCAAGGCTCGCCAGGGTGTGCGTTATCACACGCTGGGCGGCACCATGGTCGGAGACCCGAACACCATGCAGCCAGTGCCCAAAGACGGTAAAACCATTGGCGAGATTTTCCTGCGCGGTAACACCGTGATGAAAGGCTACCTGAAGAATCCCAAGGCCACCGAGGAAGCGTTCCGGGGCGGGTGGTTCCACACCGGCGACCTGGCGGTGTGGCACGAAGACGGTTACATGGAAATCAAGGACCGCCTGAAAGATATCATCATCTCCGGTGGTGAGAACATTTCCACCATCGAAGTGGAAGACACGCTGTACCGTCATCCGGCGGTCATGGAGGCCGCCGTGGTGTCCCGGCCGGACGAGAAGTGGGGCGAAACACCCTGTGCCTTCATCACCCTGAAACCCGAAGCCGGCGATGTCTCTGAAGACGACATCATCAGCTTCTGCCGGGAGCACCTGGCCCGGTTCAAGGTGCCGAAGACGGTGGTCTTCACCGACCTGCCAAAAACCTCAACGGGCAAGATCCAGAAGTTCGTGTTGAGGGACCAGGCCAAAGAACTGAACTGATTCCTTGAACGGCTGCGTCCTCACCGGGCGCGGCCAACCTCTCCACAAAAACAACACAGGCTGGCATCTGGAACAGGGTGTCTGGAGGTATCGTTATGCAAATGTTTCACCGAAAAAATGGGGAAGAGCAGCCGTTCTGGCCGGCGGGTCCCTTTAAAATAAGACTGCCCTTTGTCCATTACCGCTGGGAATTCGCGGAAATGGTGCAGGCGCTGATTATGTTCGTGGTCAGTCTGGCCATGATTCCCCTGCTGGAAAAATACCTGGGCGTGCCCTACGACGTGGCGCTGGCCTATGTGGTGGTGTGTGGTATCGGCTTTATGCTGCCTGCGCTGCTGGGGGTACCGCTGGTGCCGGGCTGGATTACCCCGGGCATCCCGGTGGTGCTGCTTTTCCTCTCCGATTACGAACCCGGCCCCGAGGCTATTCAGGCGCTGTTTGCCTTGCAGTTCCTGGTGTTTCTGATTTTCCTGATTCTGGGTGTTACCCGCCTGGGCAGTAAGCTGGTGGAGTGGATTCCCCGTTCCATGAAAGGCGGTATCATCATTGGTGCCGGTATTGCCGCATTAATGGGTGAAATCGAAGCCGGTGGCCGCCTGGCCAACACGCCGATCTCCCTGATTGTGGGCGGCCTGGTGTGTCTGTACCTGATGTTCTCGGTGTCGTTCAAAGGTTTTGTCGACAAGAGCAACATTGCCCGCAAGATTGCCAACTACGGCATGGTGCCGGGCATGGTGGTCGCCATTCTGGTGGGTTTTGCCACCGGTGAGTACGCCGTTCCGAACGTGGAGTGGGGCATCACCAAGCCGGCCTTCGACCAACTGTGGAACTACCTGCCGTTCAGTGTCGGCTTCCCGGATGCGAGCGTGTTCCTGTACGCCATTCCGACCGCGGTCATTGCCTATGTTATTGCCTTCGGTGACATTGTGGTGGGCCAGTCCCTGATGAACCGTGTTGATCATCTGCGCAAAGACGAAGACATCGACAACAGTATTGACCGGGTACACCTGGTGACCGCACTGCGTAACGGTGGCCATGCTTTCTTTGCGCCATACCCCGGCCTGGCCGGCCCGATCTGGACGGCGGTCACCGCCACCATGGCCGAGCGCTACAAGTATGGCCGCAATGCCATGGACTCCATCTACAGCGGTGGCGGTACCTTCTGGATTACCGGCTTCATTGCCCTGTTCGTGCTGCCGCTGGTGAGCTTTTTCCAGCCGGTCCTGCCGATTGCGCTGTCGCTGACCCTGCTGCTGACCGGTTACATCTGTTTGATGGTGGGCCTGGAACAACTGGAGAATAATACCGAGCGCGGCATTGCCGGTACCATGGGCGTGGTGCTCGCGGTATACGGCGCAGGCTGGGGCCTGGCGACCGGTGCGGTACTGTACTTCCTGATTGAGCGCACGCACCTGCTCGGATTCACGCCGGACCCGGAAGCACCGGGTGCGGAACCCATCAAAGAGCACTGAACCTGATGCCGCTGTCTTCGGCGGCGGCATCTACCCCCTGTGTGTCCTTGGGAGGCCTTTGTGCCTCCCTTTTTTATCAGACGGTATTTGTTGTCTGTTTTACTATTCCCGCTCTGGTTAAATCTACCTCTGCTTCAAATCCCTCTGCCTTCCCGCTTGCGGGTGATCGCAAATGCAACGTTATTCCTGACCCTGAAGCAATGGCATCAGCAATGGCAAGTCCCAGACCGGAGCCTGTGGCTTTGGTGTCGTAGCGGGAAAACCGATGTCGCAGGGAGGCCAGTTGGTCGGGAGGGACAACATCTCCATGGTTGCAGACTCTCAGGATGCCTTCACTGGTCAGGATGACCTCCACTGGCCGTTGTAAGGCACCGTGCTTCAGAGCATTTTCAATCAGGTTTCGGGCCAGAATCGCAAAAGCATCGGTGTCAAGAAGGGAGTTCACCTCACCCTCGGGCAGCGCCAGACGAATCCTGTCCGGCATCTGGGCCTCAAAATCCCGGACGATCATGGTGAGTATGGGCGCCAGATTGTGAGGTTCTTGTGAGAGGGCACCTCCGCCTTCCGCCTTGGCCAACTCGAGCAGTTTTCCAGACAGGGTGGACAGGCCGCGCAGTGCCTCCTCGATTTCAACGGCGTTCTTTTTCAGGTTTTGATCCGCCAGCTGCGTTTTCAGCCGTTGCACCTTGGCCAGTGCCGTTGCCAGGGGAGTCCGCAATTCGTGCGCGCTGTTGGCGGTGAAACTCCGTTCGGCGTCAAGCGCGCGATTCAGCCGCTCCAGCAGGTGGTTGACGGCAACGGCGGTTGGTAAAAATTCCTGTGGCAAACCCTCCTGGGTAACGGGCGAGAGATCGCTCGCGCTCCGGGATTCAATGGAGTGCTGGAATTCGACCACCGGGCGCAGAGATCGCCGAACCATCCACCAGACTCCGAACAGGCTGACCGGGATCAGGATGAGTAGCGGCAGCAAAAGCGCCAGGCCTGCTTCGAGTGCGGCCTCGCGCCGATGCGCCAGGGGCTCGGCAACGTCGATGAAGAAGGTGTCACTGACAGCCGCCTCGCCGTAGATGCGGTGGGTGGCGGTGTTGGTGAAGCCTTCGCGGGGTAGATTCTCAAAGACGCCAAGGTCGGCATCGTGCGACTTCAGCAGGAGGTTGCCCTGGCGATCCCGGACCACATAGGTGAGGTATTCGTTGTGTGGCTTCAGGGCGGGCGCGGTCCGGTTTCCCGTATCCGTTTCCCGGTTCAGGATATCGGTAACGGCCAGCGGCAGAATGCGTTGCGCGGTTTCTTCCAGGGCGCTGTCAAAGACTTCGTCCATTTCGTGCTGCGCCACCAGGCCGGACGCAGCAACCCCAAGCAGCCACAGAAGGGTAGCCCCCAGCGTGAGGCCAATGCCAAGGCGTTTTTGCAGGCTTTGGTTATGTCTCATGGGTTTCCAGCCGGTAGCCCATGCCCCGCACCGTGGCGATGGCCTCGCGCCCGAGCTTTTTCCGCAGGCGACTGACATAGACTTCAATGGTGTTGCTCTCGATTTCGGCCCCGAAGGCGTACAGCCGGTCTTCCAGTTGTTGCCGTGACAGCAGCATTCCTGGCCGCTGAATAAAGCCCTCAAACAAGGCCCACTCCCGGGCCGTTAGTTCCACGGGCTGACCATCGCGCTGGATTCGGTGATGGCTCAGGTCCACCTCCAGATTGCCGACCTGTATCAACGGGTTCGGATTGCCACGGTAACGGCGAGCGACAGCCGCCACCCGGGCAGACAGCTCCGAAAGATCGAAGGGTTTGATCAGGTAGTCGTCGGCGCCGGCATTGAGCCCGCTGATGCGGTCTGAAACCTGGTCCCTGGCGGTAAGGATAACGACGGGTGTGCGATTTCCCGTGGCTCTTAGGGTTTTCAGAAAATCCAGGCCGTGGCCATCCGGCAGCAACAGGTCGAGCAAGATCAGGTCGTAATTGGTCGTCCGCAGGCTGTTCTCAGCAAACCGGAGGGACTGCACCCAATCCACGGCGTGGCCGTCCTCGGTAATTTGTTCTCGCACGGCCTCTCCCAGCCCTGCGGTATCTTCCACCAGCAATATTCGCATAGAGCACCTGTGCTGCGATTTCTGAAAACGATACTACAGCCATAACCTGACAGCAGCCTGAAAGATCAAGAATTGGCCCGGTGGCCGGAGCGGCTTCAGTTGGCTGTCAGGTTCCGGCGTTAGCCTGATCTCTAACATTTCCTAAGCTGATCTGAGGGAGACACCATGATGCGGTTAATATTACCGTTCATTCTTTTGGCTACCGGGCTGTGGGCATGGAGCCTGACAACTTCCAGTTTGGTCTGGTCCGCCTATGACCAGAGCCTCCTGCTTAGTGGTTGGCTATCCATTGCGTTAATGTCCCTGACCATGATGCTGGCCCTTCGCCCTGCTTGGCTTGAGTGGCCAATGGGAGGGCTGGACAAGATTTATCGTACCCATAAGTGGGCAGGCATTCTGGCGGTGGCGTTCGCGGCGGCGCACTGGTTGATCGAGATGGGTGATGATGCCATCGAGGCGGTCTTCGGTGGCATCAGCCGGCTCGACAATCTGCACGTCAGCGGACTGATCGATACCATGCGTGATGCCGCAGAAGATGTGGGCGAGTTTGCCATCTACCTTTTGTTCGCCATGTTGTTGATTACGCTGTGGCGAAAGTTTCCCTACCGGTACTGGCGTTACCTGCATCGGGCAATGCCTGCGCTTTATCTGCTGCTGGCGTTCCATGCTGTTTGGTTGGCGCCGCTGGATTGGTGGCGCCAACCCGTCGGTTGGCTGATGGCCGCCTTGTTAACAGGAGGTAGCCTCGCCAGCCTGCTGTCGCTGTCCGGGAGAGTGGGTAAGCATCGTCAGGTGCAGGGCACCATTGCTGCCGTCGAGACCCCGGAACCAAACATCACGGAGGTAACCGTAGATCTGGGGCTGGCGTGGCAAGGGCACCGGCCGGGGCAGTTTGCCCTGGTAACCTTTAACAAATCCGAGGGCTCACACCCTTTCACGATTGCCAATGCTGATCTTGGTGATGGTCGCACGACCTTTCTGATCAAGGCCCTTGGCGATTTCACCCGTAATCTCGCCAACAAAATCTGTGTGGGACAATCGGTAACGGTGGAAGGCCCCTATGGTTGCTTCGACTTCAACCGCCGAAACCGTAAAGCTCATCAGATCTGGATTGCCGGCGGCATCGGTATCACACCGTTTCTGGCCTGGCTGGATGCGTCCGCGGCCGCCAATCAGACTGCGCCTGAAGCCGATCTGCATTATTGCACCGGCAATGCTTCCCGAGATCCGGTGATCGGGCGCCTTCAGACCCTCTGCCAGAAGTTTCCGGGCATCCGCCTGCACCTTCACGATAGCAGCAAAGGCCAGAGCCTCTCGGTAGAAAACCTTTCTGCCAGTGAACCG
Source organism: Marinobacter sp. VGCF2001 (assembly GCF_049943275.1). Taxonomy (NCBI): domain Bacteria; kingdom Pseudomonadati; phylum Pseudomonadota; class Gammaproteobacteria; order Pseudomonadales; family Marinobacteraceae; genus Marinobacter; species Marinobacter sp. VGCF2001. The sequence goes on along the minus strand of NZ_JBNFVX010000010.1, from coordinate 85,077 downwards.
GCTGATGCCCGTGCTGAAGTCTGGTTCTGTGGACCAGTCGGACTGGGGCAGGCTCTGGAGCGGGGATTGAAGGTGGCACCGCTGCGATTGGCCGGCTTTCACCGGGAAGCTTTTCAATTCCGTTAATGCGGTTCCGGGCGTTCAGGCCCCTGTCAGGTTCGGGGCCCAGAATCGGTGTTGTGGATTCAACAGGAGATATCCCATGAAGACTAAACCCGTACTTATCAGCCTCACGGTGCTGTGCCTCAGCACACCGCTGCTGGCCGACGACGACTGTGACAATCCGATGACTGACTGGCAGCCGCGGGAACATCTGCGCCAGAAACTGGAGGCTGAGGGCTGGACCGTTTACCGCATCAAGGTGGACGACGGTTGTTATGAAGTGAAGGGGGTGGCTCCGGAAGGGTTTCGGGCCGAGGCCGAATATGCACCGGCGTCTTTCAAACTGATGGAGCTGGAGCGGGAAGACGATGACGATGACGAAAAGCACGAGCGGAATGAGTGGCGTGAGCATAAAACCCGGGACAAGCGCCCAACGGATCGCGCGGCGCCAGGTAATGGCATCGTCAAGGGGCGCCCGGCAGTGACAGTGGAATAACCCTCTCGCTGCTTCAACTCGCATTTTGAAATACAGCATGATTTCGGAGCTACGGTATGAAAACGTTCTTGCTCGCCCTGGGGCTCTGTGCCGCAGTCGCTTTGCCCGCACTTGCACAAGCCCGTGAAGTTACCTTCACAACTGAGTTGCTCAATTACGGTGGAGACGGGGCCTATATGGCTCTGTATTTGACCGATGCCTCCGGAGCGTACCAGGGGACACTCTGGGTAGCCGGGGAAAAATCCAAGTACTACAAGCACCTGAGCGGCTGGGCTCGCGGCAGCCGGATGGCCCCCGCCGAATACGACGGACTGACGGGCGCCAGCATTACCAGCGGCCGCACGCTGAAAATAACCCTGGAGCTTGACGACGCTTTGATCGACAGCGGCCATGAGATTCGTGTTGACACTGCGGTTGAGGATATGCGCGACAACCGGGCCGATGTTGTTGTGCCGCTGAGTACGGACGGAGCCGGCCAGGCTGTCTCTGGGCGCGGATACGTTCGCTCTTTCCGTTACGACTTTTAAGGATACCCGGGAGCAAGATCGATGTTGCGTAAATTACACGGCCTGCCTGGTCTGATTGCGGCACTGTTCCTGGTAATGCTGGCGGTTACTGGTGCGATTCTGGCCATCGCGCCGGCATTGGATCGGGCCGGGGTGTCGCCTTTGTCGGCAGGGGAGATCAGCGTGGCCGAGTTGGCAGGGCGGGTAGTTGATAACTACCCCGGCACGGAGCAGATTGTGCGCGATCTATCGGGTCAGGTTGTGGTTTATTACAGCCGGAACGGCCAGCCCGGAGCGGATCGGATTGATCCCACCACGGGAGAGAGCCTTGGAGCTTATCAGCCCTCGGCGTTTTTTGTCTGGATCAAAAACCTGCATCGTTCATTTTTGTTGGATACGCCAGGCAGGGTGCTGGCGGGTGTTTCAGCCGTCGTGATGCTTTTGATCTGCGTGTCTGGACTGGTGTTACTGGTGCGTCGATGCGGTGGTTGGCGGGCATTGATGCGGCCTTTGGCCGGCAGCGGCAGCGCACGCCTCCATGCCGAGCTCGCCCGGCTGGCCACTCTGGGGCTGTTGTTGTCGGCGTTGACCGGCAGTTACTTGTCGGCTCAGCGCTTTGGTCTGGTTCCCGAGGTCTCGAGCCTCGGGCCAGATTTTCCCGCCGAGGTTTCCGGAGGCCAGCCGCAGCCGGTGGATCAGCTGCAGGCGCTTTCGGGGGTTGATCTCAACGATCTCCGTGAACTGGTGTTTCCGTATCCCGGTGACCCCCGGGATGTTTACTCCCTGACCACCACGGCCGGGGCGGGGTTTGTTGACCAGTCCACCGGTGAGCTCCTGCAATTCAGGCGCCGGTCTGTGGGCAGTCAGGCCCAGCACTGGATCATGCGCTTGCATACCGCTGAGGGCCTTTGGTGGTGGGGGTTGATTCTCGGTATTAGTGCGCTTGCCGTGCCGGTGCTGTCGGTAACGGGCGCTGTGATCTGGTGGCGCCGCCGGTCTCCGACAACGGCTATCGATAACGCTTCGGCCGCCGAAGCCGATGTGATTGTTCTGGTTGGTAGCGAGGGCGGTTCGACCCGGGGCTTTGCCCGGGTGCTACAAATGCAATTGAGCGGGGCGGGGTTCCGGGTGCACTGTGCGGAAATGAATGCCTTGGCGCCGTCGTATCCGCAGGCCAGTAAGCTGCTCATAATGACCTCTACTTATGGCGATGGCGATGCTCCGGCTTCTGGCCGTCAGTTTATGGCCCGGCTTGGTGATTTCAAAGCCGGGAAGGCGTTGAAATATGCTGTGCTGGGGTTCGGTGACCGGCAATTCCCGCGCTTTTGCCAGTTCGCACTGGATGTCGATGAAGCACTATCGGACAAAGGCCTGAGCCGTCTACAACCCGTTGAATTGATTGACCGCTGTTCGCCTGCCCGGTTCAGCCAGTGGGGCGATCAACTGGGTGCCGCGCTGGGTACATCACTGTCATTGAGTCACGAGCCTTCGCCACCCGCTGCGTTCCCGCTGGAGCTTGTCGACCGGGTGGATTACGGGCAGGCGGTTAACGCCCCGACGAGCATCCTGCGCTTCCGGCCGGTCGATGAGGGGCGATCCTCGTTGTTCCGGTGGGGGCGCAAGCGTATTCCGGACTTTGAAGCCGGGGACCTGCTCGGCATTCTGCCGCCCGAAGACCAGAAGGCGCGCTTTTACTCATTGGCGTCGTCGGCACGCGATGGGGTGTTCGAAATTTGCGTTCGGAAGCAGCCGGGCGGGCTTTGCTCGGGTTACCTGCACGATTTGACGCCGGGCGATTGCGTTACGGCTTTTATTCGCCACAATTCAGGGTTTCGCCCGGCCAGTGGCACGGTGCCCGTCATTCTTATTGGGGCGGGTGCCGGGATTGGCCCGCTGGCGGGATTTATTCGCAACAACTCCGCTCGACATCCCATGTATCTGTATTGGGGAGGTCGGAACCCGAATTCGGATTTCCTCTATCAACCGGAACTGGGGCACTACCTTGCGGATCATCGCCTTACCGGATTGAGCACCGCGTTTTCAAGATCTGATGAAAAGGCCTATGTTCAGGACAAGCTCCGTCAGGATCAGACCGCGCTGCGGCAGATGGTCGATACCGGGGCTCAGATTCTGGTCTGTGGCGGGAGAGATATGGCTGCCGGCGTGAAACAGGTGTTCGAAGAGATCCTGCGGCCTTTGAGTCTCGGGGTGGAAGACTTGAGAGAACAGGGGCGTTATCTGGAGGACGTATACTGACAGCTTTGCCGGGCAGCTATTCAGTCTCGTGACAGTTTGTCATATTGTGACAAAGCGTCTGCTTTTCCCGGGATGGCCTTCCTGTCTGTGAGCAAGCGGAGTTAGACTGGCTGTGGCGATGAAACAATGCTCGCAGCCAAACCCCGATAACAACAAACAGATCACAGGAGGCTGTCATGACGATCAGCTCCACCCCCGATGGCGTCAGGGTCGAACCCAGGCATCTCAGGTTTGATGTGCGCACCGAACTGAGAACGCTCTGGCATGGCAACGATGCCTTTCGAACGGCATTTTTTAACGCGCTTTCTCTGCAGTTTCCCGATGGTGAGCAGCAGTTCATCAACGCGGTCAGGCTTTATCGGGACCAGATTACCGACCCCAAGCTCAAGGCAGAGATCAAAGGCTTTATCGGCCAGGAGGCGTTGCACAGCCGCGAACACAAGGAATACAACGAGGCTCTGAAGGCCCGTGGGTACAACATTGACGCGCTGGATAAACGCTTTCGCAAACATATGGAGTGGGTCGGGCGCTTGCCACCGAGCCGTCAGCTGGCCGGCACCTGCGGGGCCGAGCATTATACGGCCGTTCTGGCCAATGCCATTCTCAGCCATCCGGAATGGATGGAGGGCGCGACCCCGACCATGAAAAAGCTCTGGCGCTGGCACGCGATCGAGGAGACAGAACACAAGGCGGTGGCGTTTGACGTCTACCGTGCCTGCGTGGGTAACGAAAACCTGCGGCGGATTGTATTCCTGTTCGTGACCTGGAATTTCTTTAAATACACCTTTCTCAACACCTGCAGTTTATTGAAAACCGATGGCAGGCTCTGGAGCCTTCGTACCTGGGTGGGCGGTATTAATTTTTTGTGGGGAAAGCCGGGTATCCTGCGCCGGTGCCTGCCTGAATTTCTGGCGTACTTTCGCCGGGGCTTTCATCCCTGGCAGCAGGACAACCGGGGGTTACTGGAAGCCAATCTGAAAGAGCTGGAGGCCTGATTGGCCTCTGGCCGCCAAGGTATTTCATGCCCAGTGCAAAACGGGGTGCCTGAACCAACAATAATCATAAAAAGGGCCCACCTGCCACAGGATGCGCCCGAGCCGGGAGATGTTGAATATGCGAGTTGGCCTTATTGTTGATAGCGCTTGTGACCTGCCTTACGAATTTGCCCGCAAGCATGACCTGTTTGTGTTGCCGGTGACCGCCATTATCGATGGCCAGACTTATATCGACAATCACGATCCCGTTCGCACCCAGGAGTTCTATCAGAGTGGTTTGCTCGATAAAGGCCACGAAGCCGAGACCAAGGCATTCAGCGCCAGTCAGATACATGACCTGTTCATGCAGAAAATCGTCACGGATTATGATGTGGCCATCTGTGAAACCGTTACCCGAAGCCGCAGCCTGATCTACCAGAACGCTTCCGAAGCCATGAACTCGGTGATGGCGAACTATGAGGAAGCCCGCAAGGCGGCCGGCCGTGAGGGTAAGTTCTCCATGCGGGTTATCGATAGTAAACAGATCTTTGCCGGTCAGGGATTGTTGGCGGCCCATACCCTGAAACTGATTGGCGAGAAAGTTTCGAAGAACGTACTGCGTCATGAAGTGGAAAATTTCACCGACAAGATATACACCTGCGTGATCCCTCGGGACCTTCATTACATCCGCGAGCGTGCCCGGCGACGTGGTGATAAAAGCGTGTCCGCCTTGGCTGCTTTTCTTGGCAAGGCGCTGAACATCATTCCGGTGATATTTGGCCAGGGTGTTGAAGGCAAGCCAGTGGCCAAGACCCGCCACTTTGATGTCGCGGTGGAAAAGGTCATGAACTATGCCATTGCCCGGGTGGAAGCCGGTTTGCTGACCCCGTACGTGAGTCTGTCGTGCGGTTTGAGCTGGACGGAAATTGAGGATCTGCCGGGCCTGAACCGACTTCGGGACGCCTGTGAAAAGAACGGAGTTGAGCTGTTGTTGTCGCAGATGGGCATCACCAGCGCCATTTATGTGGGGCCCGGCAGTATCTGCCTGGCACTGGCATCGGAGCCTCACGAGTTCAGTGATTTTCAGTAAACCTGCGCGGGCCGGTTCCTCTGACTGGCCCGGTGTACTGCCCGCCGCCGTGTTTCCGGCAAACCCGTCATCGGCATGAACGTGTTAGCCTCGGTGCCCGACTCACGAACTCGCCAAAGGAAAACAGGCTTATGACCCAACCCACTGCAACGCTGGCCGACGAACTGCTCGAAGCCCATGTCAGGCATGAGTTGAGTGCCCTGAAGGGCGCCAAATTGAAGAAGTTCCTGCACCGGGAAGTTGAGGCGCTGCTGGAGCACGCGCAGACCATTACTCTGGCGCGCGTTATCAGCCCGGACCAGGTTATGAACCTGATCCGGCGGGTGGTGATAGACATGGAGCTGGATGCGGGCATTCCCGAGCTGGCGGCAGAGCTGGCGACCGAGGTTGTGAACGCACCGGTTCAGAAGGAAACCCGGCTGGGTGATATTTTATCCCGGGAGCAGGCCAGCGCTTTCGTTGAGGAGGCCCTTGAACTAAGGCACCAGCGCGAGCGGGTGATCATTGAAATCATGGCGCACCCGGTCTATCAGGAGTTGGTGTCGAATGTGGTCTATCACGGTCTGGTGAGCTACCTCTACGAGGATAATCTGATTACCCGTTCGGTGCCGGGTGTAGGCTCAATGATGAAGTTCGGCAAAAAGATGGCCAACAAGGCCGTGCCGGGGCTGGATGAAACCTTCGAGCGCCGGATCAAAGCCTGGTTGTCCGAAAGCTTGCCGAGCCTGATTGTCCGAAGCGAGCAGTTTCTGCAAAAGGCACTGAGCGATGACGAGTTGCGGGATACGGTGATGGCGGCCTGGGTTTCGCTGGAAGACCGGAGCATCGCCGAGTTACAGGATGGGCTGGGGGATGTCCAGCTGCAGGAATTTGTGGTGTTGGGCTATGACTTCTGGCTGCATTATCGCCAGACCCCCTATTTCCAGGGTTGCGCCCAGGCGGTTGTTGATGGGTTGTATGCGCGTTACGGCGATCAGCCGGTAATGAACCTGCTGAACGAACTGGGTGTCACACAGGAGGTGATTATTGCGGAGCTGGAAGCGGTGGGTGTGCCGCTGGTGGATGTGCTCCGTGAGGAAGGGTATCTAGAAGCTCTGCTGAGGCGGCGCCTGGAGCCTTTCTATCGCTCCACTGCCGCCAAAAAGCTGTTGGCGGGTGTGGATGGTTGAGACTGTAACAGGACAGAAACAAAAAGGCCGGAGGGGATACCTCCGGCCTTTTCGATAATTGAGCCTTAGCGCTCCAGATACTGAAGCTTGTCGGGCTTGCCGTCCCACTCTTCTGCTTCAGGCAGCGGGTCTTTCTTCTCTGTGATATTCGGCCACTTGCCAGCCAGATCGGCGTTGATTTCCACGAAGGCTTCCTGACCTGCCGGCAGTTCGTCTTCGGAGAAGATGGCCTCGGCCGGGCACTCCGGTTCACACAGTGCGCAGTCGATACACTCGTCCGGGTCGATGACCAGGAAGTTGGGGCCTTCGTAGAAGCAGTCCACCGGGCAGACTTCTACACAGTCGGTGTATTTGCACTTGATGCAGTTATCAGTAACGATAAACGCCATAGTCAGATCCCTGGTTCGTAGAAGATTCAGTCTCATCAGGAGCCTGTGAGTTACTCGGCCCCGGTTATAATTTGGAGCGATATTGTAGGGAGCCCCCTCCACTGCCGCAAGCATTGGCCTGCTATATCGTTATTACCCAGATCAAGTTTGGCTCAGATTGCCATTATTTTTCCAGCAATCTCTGGAGCTCGTAAAGCTGATTCAGCGCGTCCCTGGGGGTGAGCCCATCAAGATCCAGCTTTTCCAGTGCCTGTTCCACGGCACTTGGCTCCGCGATAGTAAACATATCGCCCTGGAACGCCGAATCCACACTGCCGGTTTTTGTTGCTGGCTGAGCAGACGGTGCGGGGGCGGCGGGGCGTTCCGCCACGGTAGCACTGCTGTTGGCTGCTTCCGTGCCTTCCAGGTGCGCCAGCTGAGCCTTGGCGTTGCGAATCACATCCTGCGGCACCCCGGCCAGTTTGGCGACTTGCAGGCCGTAGCTCTGGCTCGCCGGGCCGTCGTGGACATTGTGCAGAAACACGATGGAGTCGTCGTGTTCCGTGGCGGTCAGGTGCACGTTTACCGCGTGCTCCAGCTCGTCGGCCAGTTGGGTCAGTTCGAAATAGTGCGTGGCGAACAGGGTATAGCAGCAGATGTTTTTCGCCAGGTGCTCCGCAGTGGCCCAGGCCAGGGAGAGGCCATCGAAGGTACTGGTGCCCCGGCCCACTTCATCCATTAACACCAGGCTGTGTTCGGTGGCATTGTGCAGGATGTTGGCGGTTTCGGTCATTTCCACCATGAAGGTGGAGCGGCCACCGGCAATGTCGTCTGAAGAACCCATGCGGGTGAAGATGCGGTCCACCGGGCCCAGCACCGCGCGGTCGGCGGGGACGAAACTGCCGGTATAGGCCAGCAGGGCAATCAGCGCCGCCTGGCGCATATAGGTGGACTTACCCCCCATGTTCGGGCCTGTGATCACCAGCATCCGGCGTTTCGTGTCCATCAGCAGGTTGTTGGGCACAAACGGTTCGTCCAGTAGCTGTTCCACCACCGGGTGCCGGCCTTCCTCCACGTTAAAACCGGGTTGGTCGGTAAATTCCGGCGCGGTAAAGCGCAGGGAGGTGGCTCGCTCGGCGAAGTTGCTCAACACGTCGAGTTCGGCCAGGGCCTGAGCGGCGTCCTGCAAGGGCGCCAGCTGTTCGGCCACGGTTTCCAGAACGTCGTCATACAGGCCTTTCTCACGGGCCAGGGCCCGGCTTTTGGCGCTGAGGGCCTTGTCTTCAAATTCTTTCAGTTCGGGGGTGATGAAGCGCTCGGCGTTTTTCAGGGTCTGGCGGCGAATGTAGTCTACCGGCGCCTGTGCAGACTGGGCACGGCTGATTTCAATGTAGTAACCGTGTACCCGGTTGTAGCCCACCTTGAGGGTGGAAATGCCGGTGCGTTCGCGCTCGCGGGTTTCAACATCCAGCAGGTATTGGCCGGCGTTTTCACTGATGTTGCGCAGCTCGTCCAGCTCCTCGTCAAAGCCCTCGGCAATCACGCCACCATCACGGATAACCACCGGGGGATTGTCGATGATGGCCCGCTCCAGAAGATCCGCCTGGTCGGGGTATTCGCCGATAATCGTGGCAAGCTTCACCAGGTGATGGGAATTGACCGGCTTCAGGGCCTCTTGCAGAGAGGGCAGGGTCTGGAAGGCGTCCCTCAGGCGGGCCAGGTCCCGGGGGCGTGCCGAGCGCAGGGCCACCCGAGCCAGGATGCGTTCGATATCCCCCACCTGTTTGAGCAGATCGTGGATGGGCTCGTAGTGAAATCCATCCAGCAGTGCGGAAACCGCTTGCTGGCGCTGACGGACGACATTGACATCCCGCAGGGGCCGGTTCAGCCAGCGGCGAAGTTCCCGTGCCCCCATGGCGGTAGCGGTGCGGTCCATCACCCAGGCCAGAGTGTATTGGTTCCCGCCCATCAGGTTGGTGTCGATTTCCAGGTTGCGGCGGCTGGCGGCGTCGAGAATGACGGCGTCTTCCCGACGCTCGCGGGTGAGCTTCCGAATATGTGGCAGAGCGGTACGCTGGGTTTCCCGGGCATACTGCAACAAGCATCCGGCGGCGCAAACAGCCAGGTGGAGCTCTTCACAGCCAAAGCCGGTGAGGTCCCGTACCTGCAGCTGCTGAGTGATCACCCGCCGGGCTGAATCCGCTTCAAACAGCCAGGGGCCCTGTCGGCGTACGCCGGTGAATCCTTCCAGGATTTCGCCATAGGGGAAGTCTTCACTGATCAGGATTTCCGCCGGCAGCAGCCTCTGCAGTTCGCCTTGCAGGGCTTCCAGGCTGTCCAGTTCCGCCACTGCAAAGCGACCACTGGAAATGTCCAGCGAGGCAAAACCAAACTGTTCTTTATGATTGAAAATAGACACCAGCAGATTATCCCGCCGGTCTTCCAGAAACGCTTCGTCGCTCAGGGTGCCGGGGGTAACTACACGCACCACCTGGCGCTCTACCGGCCCTTTACTGGTGGCCGGATCGCCAATCTGTTCGGCAATGGCGATGGATTGTCCTGCACGCACCATGCGGGCAATGTAGCCCTCTGCGGCGTGGAACGGCACCCCGGCCATGGGGATGGGGTTGCCGCCGGACTGGCCCCGGGCGGTCAGGGTGATGTCCAGCAATTCCGCAGCTTTTTTGGCGTCGTCGTAAAACAGCTCGTAGAAATCCCCCATGCGGTAGAACACCAGCTCGTTCGGGTGCTCCCGTTTGATTTTCAGGTACTGCTGCATCATCGGGGTGTGCTTGGACAGATCCGTCATAATTCCTCAATTTTTCCGGCAATGATCGGCAAGGTCGGTGGTGTGCCGTCGGGGCTTTTGAAAACCCGCGATGGTATCACGGTCCGGGGGCGCCAGCAGCCGACCAGTGCCTCAGGAAACCATCAGTTCCGGGTGATCCGTCATCAGCTTTTCCAAATCGGCCGGCTCGTCAACGTCATTCAGCGGGTCGCTCTCTGCCAGCCGCCATCCCAGCGCCGCTAATCGTCGCCGTGTAATGTCGGCCACCGCTGCTGTACTCCAGGGAATCTCTGAAAAAAGCGTGGCGTTGAAGCGTTGAAGCCCCAGCAGGGCATAGCCGCCATCAGCCACCGGGCACATACAGGCATCGTGGTGCTGGAGCTGGCGAGCCATTTGCTGTAACCGGTTTGCTGTCAGATCCGGGCAGTCGGTTCCGATCAGGATGACGGGGGAACCATCGTTCAGGGCCTTTTGGGCCGCCTCTGCCATGCGGTGGCCAAGGTCGCCCCCAGCCTGGGAAGACAGGATGGCGCGATCACCGAGACCGGGCTGTTGCCAGTAAACCGCTGCCGGATCCGGACTGACGCAGAGTTCAACCGGGCCGATATTGGCCGCCAGTGCCTGCGCCAGCGTGTGGCGTAGCATTCGGTCTGCAAGCTGCGCAGCGCCGGCCTCACCCAGGGCCGGGATCAGCCGGGTTTTCACGTGCCCCGGGCGGGGCTCTTTGGCGATCAGGATAATACGTGTTTTGCTCATTGATAACGGGCTGCCAGTTGGTCTGCCGGAACGCCGCGCCAGTATGCCCAGCGTAACTGCCACATTAAAAGAATGGTCCGCCAGCTGCCGCGCTCGTCCCAGCGCCGGCCAGAGGTAACGACCTGGTCTCTCAGGCAAACCGGGGGGACGATGTGTTTCAATCGTTTACTGAATTCCACGTCTTCCATCAAGGGCTGTTCAGGAAAACCACCCACTTTGTTGAACAGTGCCCGAGTAAGAAAAAGTGCCTGATCCCCGGTCGCGATGCCGGTAAGTCTTGAGCGGATATTCATCAATGTACCAATGAGGGGCAGTAACCGTGATCGGCCCTCTATGCGCACATCAAAACGGCCCCAGGCCAGAAGCGAAGTGCGCAGGTGTGCGAAGATGCGGGCATCGGCGTGTTCCGGCAAGCGAGTGTCGGCGTGCAGAAATAGCAGATAGGGTGCGGTGCTGGCATTGGCACCGGCATTCATCTGCAGAGCGCGCCCTTGGGCTGAGCGGATAACGGTAAAGCCACGCGAGCGGATAACCGCCTCCGAATTGTCGTTGCTGCCGCCATCCACCACAATGACCTCAGCGCCGCGCCGCTGCCAGAACCGGAGATGGTCCAGCAGTGCGTTTATGCCCTGCATTTCATTCAGTACGGGAACGATGATCGCCAGCGAGGGATCTTCCCTCGTGAGTTGTTGTTGGAACATGGGTGTCGGTCGCCTCCGGTGAAGAGCATATCAGAGGCCAGGATGTTGAGCATGGTGAACGGGTCCCGTTGTCATCACGTACGAGTGTCGGGCCAGCGGATAACAGAGGATGAGTGAATGAAGCGACTGGTTTTACTGGGTGCCGGCCACGCGCATATGGTGGCTTTGCAGCACTTTGCGCGTCATCCGCTGCCAGATACCGAACTGGTGGTGATTACGCCATCTTCCTGGCAGTACTACTCCGGCATGATTCCTGGCTGGGTTGCGGGCCATTATCGGCTCGATCAGTGCCGCGTGCCGGTTGAGCCTATGGTTACGGCCGCCGGTGGTCAACTCGTGCTTGATCGGGCTGATGGGTTGAAGGCGAAAGAGCAGGTCATCACGCTGGCCAGTGGTAAGCGGCTGACCTACGATTTTCTATCGATTGATGTCGGCTCTGCCAGTAACAGTGTGCCCGGGTGCCCAGGGGCGGAAGCAGCGATGGTGGGCGTTAAACCCATCGAGCGTTTTGCCGAAACCTGGCAACAAGCCAGCTCATCACTCGACACTCGCCAAGGCCCTTGCGTTGCCGTGCTCGGAGGCGGAGCGGGCGGAGCCGAGCTGGCCATGGCCATCGCCCGGTGGCTGGAGGGGCAGGGCGGAGCTTACGTTGTGCTGGTGGCTGGCGGCAAGGGTGCGGTTCCGGATTTTCGGCCTCGTTTTCGCCGGCTCGCGCATCGGGCGCTGGTCCGAAGCGGGGTGGAGGTTATTGAAGACTATGGCGAGCCGCTGGCAAACGGGGTTCATCTCGGCCGGGGTGGTGACATTCGTGCCGATGTCGTATTGGTGTCTACGGGGGCGAAGGCGTTGCCATTTCTCGCTAACAGTGACCTGGCCACGGATGAGGCCGGATTTGTCAGCGTGGATGCCTGTCATCGCAGTACCTCACACCCGAACGTGTTTGCCGCAGGCGATGCCTGTGCGAGGGTAGACCGGCGCCTGGACCGGTCTGGGGTTCATGCCGTTCGGGCGGGGCCGATATTGGCCCGTAACCTCGCCGCCGCGGTATGTGACGAGCCGCTGAAACGCTTTTATCCGCGCCGCTTTTCGTTGTATTTGCTAGCGTCGGGCGATCAGACGGCGATCGGAAGTTATGGCCCTCTGACTTTTTCTGGGGCCTGGGTGTGGCGCTGGAAAGACCGCATCGACCGGGGATTTGTTGACAGTTTTCCGGAGGTTGAACAGGTCGCCGGCGGTGGTCATTAACAGGAGAATACGATGAAGGTGACAGACAGGCAGTTGGCAGATGCTGGTGATGCGCTGGGGCAGGTACTTGAGCGTAAGGGGCTGACCATTGCCACAGCAGAAAGCTGCACCGGAGGCTGGGTGGCCAAGGTGCTGACCGACAGGGCCGGATCGTCCGGATACCTGATGGCAGGCCTGGTGACCTACAGTAATGATGCCAAACAGGGAATTCTGGGGGTAAAGGAAACAACGCTGGAGCAGTACGGCGCGGTAAGCGAGCCCGTGGTACGACAGATGGTGCAGGGCGCGGTGGATGCCGTGGGCGTTGATGTTGCCGTGGCCGTCAGCGGCGTTGCCGGGCCAGGAGGCGGAAGTGCCGATAAACCCGTTGGGACTGTCTGGTTTGCCTGGGGCGGGGCAGACCGGGTTGAAGCCCGTGTGATGTATTTTGAGGGCGACAGAGATGAGGTGCGCAGGCAATCGGTTTTGTATGCTTTACAGGAAGTTGCCAGTTTCGTTGAAACACTGTGACGAATTTCCCCTTGCCAGGGGTTGGTCTCGTTCTGGCCATGTGTTTTAATACTGTTCAAATATACAGGAAAATACTGGATGACTATTCAGGTTTTCTCCGGATTCGCCGCATTGACCGAGAGGGTGGAGCGGCTCAGGTAACGAGGGTTTGCAAGAATGGAAGATAACCGCAAGAAGGCGCTAGGCGCAGCATTGAGCCAGATTGAACGCCAATTCGGCAAAGGTGCCGTGATGAAAATGGGCGATCAGCCCCGTGAAGCGATTCCTGCTGTATCCACTGGCTCTCTCGGTTTGGATGTCGCCCTGGGTATTGGTGGTTTGCCGTATGGCCGGATTGTGGAAATCTACGGGCCTGAGAGTTCCGGTAAAACCACGCTGACCCTGCAAGTAATTGCCGAAGCGCAGAAGCAAGGCAAAACCTGTGCGTTCGTGGATGCCGAGCACGCCCTGGACCCGGTCTACGCGGAAAAGCTGGGCGTTAACGTCGATGAACTGCTGGTTTCCCAGCCAGATACCGGCGAGCAGGCGTTGGAAATTGCCGATATGCTGGTACGTTCCAATGCGGTTGATGTCATCATTGTTGACTCGGTGGCGGCCCTGACCCCGAAGGCGGAAATCGAAGGTGAAATGGGCGACAGCCACGTGGGCCTGCAGGCCCGTTTGATGTCCCAGGCCCTGCGGAAGCTGACCGGTAACGTGAAGCACGCCAACTGCCTGATGGTGTTTATCAACCAGATCCGAATGAAAATCGGCGTGATGTTCGGCTCGCCGGAAACCACCACAGGCGGTAATGCTCTGAAATTCTACTCGTCCGTGCGGCTGGATATCCGTCGTATTGGCGCGGTGAAAGACGGTGACGAAGTGGTGGGTAACGAAACCCGCGTGAAAGTCGTCAAAAACAAGGTGTCACCACCGTTCAGGCAGGCCGAGTTCCAGATTATGTACGGCAAGGGCATTTACCACATGGCCGAAGTGCTGGACATGGGCGTTAAAGAGGGCTTTGTGGACAAGTCCGGCGCCTGGTACGCGTACAACGGAGACAAGATCGGCCAGGGTAAGGCGAATGCCTGCAAGTTCCTGGAAGAGAATCTGGACATGGCCCATGAGATTGAAGCCAAAGTGCGCGACAAGCTGATGCCGAAGCCGGACAAGAAAGAGGCGGCCGAGGCCCCCGCCGAAGCGAACGGCGAGCTGCTCTGATCCGAAGGGGTGGAGGCAAATGATGAAGCGATTGCTGATTGTTGCCCATGCTCCATCCCCGAATACCGTCCGGTTGCGGGACGCCGTTGCAGGCGGCGCCCGCCATCCGGATATTGAAGATATTGACGTTGTCGTCAAGGCTCCTCTGGACACCGGGCCGGAAGACATTCTCACCTGTGATGCCATCATCCTCGGCACCACTGAAAACCTCGGCTATATGGCCGGTTTGATCAAAGACGTTTTTGATCGCTGCTATTATCCCTGCCTGGAGAAGACCCAGGGGCTGCCTTTTAGCTTTTACATTCGTGCCGGCCATGATGGCACGGGCACACGCCGAGCCATCGAAAGTATTACCACAGGACTGCGCTGGAAGCTGGCTCAGGAGCCTCTGATCTGCCGGGGTGAATATCGGGAAGATTTTGAAGCTCAGTGCTCTGAGCTCGGGATGTACGTGGCGGCTAGCCTGGAAGCGGGCATTATCTGAGATAACTCTGTTAACGACGACCGCTTTTGCCCGCTGAAGGAAACTGCCTGTGAACGCCGAGATTATTTTCGTCCTCACGCTGCTTGCGGCCACTGTCGGTCTTTTTCTGATCGACAGAATCCGTATGGATATGGTCGCGCTACTGGTGGTCGCTGTGCTTGCCCTGTCCGGCTTGATCTCTCCCGGCGAGGCGGTCTCCGGCTTCGGAAACCCGCTGGTGGTGATGATCGCTGCCCTGTTTGTGGTGGGCGAAGGGCTTTTCCGGACCGGTGTTGCTGCAGCTGCAGGGCAGTGGCTGCTGCGGGTAGGTGGATCTGACGAGACCCGCCTGCTGGCTGTACTCATTCCCCTCACTGCGCTGCTCTCAGCCTTCATGAGCTCAACCGGCGCCGTAGCGCTATTGCTCCCTGTAGTACTGAGCATGGCTCGACGTTCAGGAATGAACCCGGCCCGCCTGCTGATTCCGCTGGCCTATGCTTCCCTGGTAGGAGGTATGCTGACGCTCATCGGAACGCCGCCCAATCTGGTGGTCGCCAGCCAGATGAGCGAATCCGGCATGACCCCTTTCGGATTTTTTGACTTCACGCCCATTGGCCTTGTGGTGCTTCTGGTGGCCGGGCTCTACCTGATTTTCGTTGCCCGTCACCTGCTGCCCACCCGCATAGTAGAGAAACGCGGTGCAGCCCACCCTCCCCTGGCAGAATTTGCCCAACGGTACGACATTGCCGATCAGCTGCACCTGCTTGCGGTGCCTGCAGGCTCGGGGCTGGCCGGCAAAACCGCGGCCGAGGCCGCCCTGCGTACACGCTACGAAGTCACGCTTTTTGGCATCCGACGGGCGGGGCGATTACTTTCCACTCTGGTGCCGGTTCTGGCGGAATCCCGCATAGAGGCCGGCGACCGGCTGCTGGTGTATGGTTCACCCGAAGCTGTTGAACAATTGTGTTTGACACAGCGCCTGTCGTCTCTGGGATTTCCTGAGGCTGAAATGGAGCGGGCCAGGAAGGAGTTCGGGGTGGCAGAGGTGGCACTGAGACGCAGATCTTCACTGATCGGGAAGACCCTCAAGGAGGGGCGCTTCCGTGAACGGTTCCAGCTCAGTGTTATTGGTGTCCGGCGGACGGGACAGCCTTTAGCCACTCAGTTTGGTGCTACCTGCCTGGAAGAAAACGACACCCTATTGCTGGCAGGTGGCTGGAACCGGCTACGTGAATTGCAGCAGGAGCGTGACTTTGTCCTGCTGGACACGCCCGAGGAAATGGAAGACGTGCCCAGCCACGGCCAGCGTGCCCCGCTTGCGCTGGCGATTATGTTCGGGATGCTGGTGCTGATGGTTAGCGGCCTGACATCGAACCTGACCGCTGTTCTGCTGGCTGCGCTGGCAATGATCGGCAGTGGCTGCGTGACACTGCCGGAAGCCTATCGATCCCTCAACGCCACCAGCCTGGTCCTGATTGCCGGACTGTTACCGCTGGCGCTGGCGATGGAACGAAGCGGTGCCCTGGCACTGATTGTCGACCAGCTTGTGGCTGGCCTTGGCGATGCCGGTCCCCGTGCACTCTGCGTCAGCCTGTTTCTGCTGACATCCGTTTTCAGTCAGTTTATCTCCAATACCGCGACTACCGTGCTGGTGGCCCCCATTGCCATTGCCACTGCGCAGCAAATGGGGGTCAATCCCGAACCGGTGTTAATGACCGTGGCCTTGGCGGCGTCCACCGCCTTTGCCACCCCCATTGCCTCGCCGGTCAACACTCTGGTACTTGCACCGGGAAACTATCGTTTCCTCGATTTCGCCAAGGTAGGGGTGCCCCTGCAACTGCTTGCCATGGGCATGGTAATCTGGCTTACGCCGCTGCTTTTTCCGTTTTGAGGTCTCTCCCTAAAGCCTTTTTCATATCTCTCAAAGACACCGTCGCAGCCAGCGCAGCCGCATTGGTGATGGAAAAATGGGCGTGCATCAAACCTTCCGTAGTTTGGGGTCCGACAATACGGACGTTGCGGTCCCTGGAAAGAGATGGTCCGGGTGGTGAAAAACGTAGCGCTTTGGGACCAGGTTGGGGCGCAGAGAACAATCATCTGAACCATACTTAAAGGCCCTTTCCCTCCAAAGAAAGAGGGCCACGTCATGACATTTCCTCTCAGCAAAGCTCCCTGGAACAAAGGGAAGCTTGGCGGCCATAATGGCACGGGCGCGGGCCAGGCCATCGAGAGTACTACCACGGGACTGTACTGGAAGCCGGGCTGATCTGATCAGCTCGCGTAACGGTTGTAAAAACCCTCGATACGTGACAAAGCGTTGTCCATGGCCCGGGAGTAGGCGTTCTTGTCGAGGCAGTAGGCAAATTGGAGGCTTACCCGATACCCGGTCTGAAAGGGTTGGCAGGCAATGACTCTGGCGCCCACCCGCGATTCGCTGATGTACTTGCCTTCAATATCCAGGAACAAGCGAACACCGATGTCGATCGGTCTTGGGCAGAGCACGGCCATGCCGTAGCGGTTCATGTCCAGACAGGTAACCGTAACCGGTTGTCTGCCCCGCCAGAACAGACCGCGCTCACGCAGCTGCACCCTCAGGCAGGACGCCGGGAAGCGATCTTTGATGCGACGATCTGTAGAGTGGTTCGCCATAGTTTCAGTTATCACACATTTTTGTAGTTTTCGTGACCGTATCCCATACGGGTAAGGAAGTGTAGTAATTGAGCGGCTGGTTGAAAAATGACCGCAGCCTGATGTGTGACCGAGTTGGCACTTCTGTCGCTGGCTGGCGGCATCCCACAAATCCGGACGAGGTAGGCGACAGGCCCGCATACAGGCACTACAATGGCCCACCTGAAGTTCGACAAAATGACCGTTACGGGAAGCCAATTTGAAGTCTCTGCCCCTGCACCAGCTGTATAAAGCCTGCGTCCTCAAAGATCTGCCGTTCAAGACCACAAGGCAATTGGAGCCTCTGGCCGAAATCGTTGGCCAGAACCGTGCCCAGGAAGCGGTTCGCTTTGCCCTGGCCATGCCTCATGGCGGCTACAACGTTTACGCCGTTGGCCGGAACGGATTGGGCAAGCGCACCATGATGCTCCGTTACCTTGAGCATCATGTGGACACCCTTCAGCAAAGCCACGACTGGTGCTATGTCGCCAATTTCGAAGAGCCACGGAATCCCAAGCTGCTTCAGCTGCCGGGTGGCATGGGCACAAAGCTGAAGCAGGACATGGAAAAACTGATGACGCGGCTGGTGAAGACAATCCCCCAGACGTTTGACAGTGACAGCTTTCTGGAGCGTTCAGAGCAGCTGAAGAACGAATACGGCAAGATGCAGGAAGACGAACTGGCCAAGGTGGCTGCCCAGGCCAAGCGCAAAAAGGTGAGCCTGACGGTTACTACGCCTGGCGGCTACCGTCTGGTTGCGATGCATGGGGATGAGCCACATACCGCAGAGAGCTTTCAGGCCCTGACGCAAGAGCAGCGGGACAAGTTTGAGGATGCCATCAACAAGCTGGAAAAAAAGCTTCGCCAGGCATTGCGGAAAATGGCGGACTGGGAGCAGGAATACGCGGACAAACAGCAGGCTCTGAACCAGGAAACCCTTGAGGGTATCTCCGGCCACCAGATTGATGAACTGGCGGAGAAGTACCGTGACCAGCCAGATGTAGTTGCCTATCTGGAAGCGGTTCGCAAAGACCTGGTGGACAATCTGGACATTTTTCTGGAAGACGACGAAGAGCAGGCGGCCATCGCCTGGGCGTCGCTGGACAAGAAAATGCCCCGGCGTTACCAGGTCAACGTGCTGGTGCACCAGAAAACCAACGAAGTGCCTGTGGAAGTGGAAGATAACCCCACGTATCACAACCTGTTCGGCTATGTTGAAAACGTTACCTACAAGGGCACCGTGTTTACAGACTTTTCCCTGATTCGAGCCGGAAGCCTGCATCGTGCTAATGGTGGCTATCTGCTTATGGATGCCATCAAGGTGCTGGAGCAGCCGTTCGTGTGGGATGGTCTCAAGCGTGCGTTGCGCTCCAGGTCTATCCAGATCAATTCGCTGGAGCGGGAGTTAACCCTGTCGGGCACGATCTCTATTGAGCCGGAAGCCGTGCCACTGAACGTCAAGATCGTGCTGTTCGGCGACCGCGAAACCTGGATGCTGCTGCAGGAATACGATCCCGAGTTTGCCGAGCTGTTCCGGGTGACTGCTGATTTCGAGAACGAGATGTACCGCACGGAAGAGAGCCAGCTTCTTTATGCCAAGTTTATTGCCAGCCTCGTAGACGAGAAAAAGCTGCTGCATTGCACCAACAAGGCGGTGGCGCGGGTTATTGAACACAGTGCCCGAATGGCAGAGCATCAGGACCGTCTGTCGTTGCACGCGGCCGATATTGCCAACCTGTTACGGGAGTCCGATTTCTGGGCTCGCCAGGCCGGCGCCAGGCTGATCACCGATGTGCATATTGAGCGCGCACTGGAAAGCGCCCGCTATCGCAGCAGCCGTATCCGCGATCAGTTCTACGATTCCATCCGCGATGGCTCCACTCTGGTGAGCACTTCCGGCACCTGCGTGGGCCAGGTCAACGCCCTGTCGGTTCTGTCGACGGGCGGGTTCGAGTTTGGTTTGTCCAATCGTGTGACGGCGAGCTGCTACTATGGTGATGGCGAGGTTATCGATATCGAGCGCGATGTGAAGCTTGGTGGCAACATCCATTCCAAGGGTGTGATGATTCTGAGCTCCTGGCTGTCATCTCACTTTGCCGTGAATGACCCCATGCACTTGTCTGCCAGCCTTACGTTTGAACAAAACTATGGCGAAGTAGATGGCGATAGTGCCTCGCTGGCGGAACTTTGTGCGCTTGTGTCGGCTCTGTCTGGTATCCCGGTAAGGCAGGATCTGGCAATCACTGGATCGGTCAACCAGTTTGGTGAGGTGCAACCTATTGGTGGAGCCAATGAAAAAGTTGAGGGTTTCTTTGCCACTTGCGAGCTAACAGGCGGTCTCTCCGGTAGCCAGGGCGTCATTATACCGGCGACCAATGTCCAGAATCTGATGCTGGACAGCGAGGTGGTTCAGGCGTCCCGTGCTGGCCGGTTTGCCGTGTATCCGGTTGCCCGGGTGGAAGAGGCTATTACCCTGTTACTGGGCAAGCCTGCGGGTAAAGCGGATGACAAAGGCCGGTACCCGAAGCAGAGTGTTTTTGGCATTATCCAGCAGCGGCTCGAAAAAATGCGTGAACAGGAGCGGCAGGAACACGCCCAGGACGATCATAAAGACCCGTCCATTCACTGACCGGCACCATAATAAAACGGACAGGAGAGTACAGATCCATGACTGATACCCAGCAAACTGTATACGTGGTAGAGGATGACGAAGCCGTTCGTGATTCACTGGAGTTGTTGCTGAAATCCGACAGCAAACCGGTGAAAACTTACGAAAGCGCCAATGCCTTTCTGCAGGACTATTCCGACAAGATGGCCGGCTGCATCGTGCTGGATATCCGTATGCCCGGGATGGATGGCATGGAGCTGCAGAAAAAGCTGAACGACAAGCACTCGATTCTGCCCATCATATTTGTGACAGGCCATGGCGATGTGCCGATGGCGGTGGATGCGATGAAAGAAGGGGCGGTGGACTTTATCCAGAAGCCGTACCGCGAAGAGGCACTGCTGGAGAAAATCGAGGCAGCCCTGGAGCAGGATCGCGAGCAGCGTAAATCTCTGGACGAAAAGCAGGAGATTATCCGCCGCGTTAAAAGCCTCACGCCCCGTGAACGCGAGATTATGGACCGAATGATTGCTGGCCAGGCGAACAAGGTGATCGCGATCGAGCTGGAGATCAGCCAGCGCACCGTGGAGATTCACCGCTCCCGCGTGATGCACAAGATGGGCACGCATTCTTTGGCGCATCTGGTACGTATGGTTCTGTCCGTAAAGGACCTTATCGACTAGGCAGGCCGGTACCGTCATCATATTTGAACGTTTTTAACCGGCCGTATTTCTATGACTGAAGCTGTCAGTGAGAACTCTGAGGTTACGGTTCTGTTGGTCGACGATAACCCGCAGAACCTGAAAGTCCTCTACGAAACTCTGAAAGACAAAGGCTACCGGTTGCTGATTGCCAATGAGGGCGAGAAAGCGCTGGATCTTGCGCACCGGCATCACCCTGAAGTCATTCTTCTGGATATCATGATGCCGGAAATGGACGGTTATGAGGTGTGCGAGCGCCTGAAAACCGACCCGCAGACGGCAGATTGTGCTGTGGTTTTCCTGTCGGCACTGGATGATCTTCAGGCCAAGGTGAAAGGGTTTGCCCTTGGTGGCGCAGACTATATTTCCAAGCCATTTCAGTCCCAGGAAGTGATTGCGCGGGTAAAGACCCACGCCCAGGTTATCCGCCTCGAGCGCCAATTGCAGGCGCGTAACCGGGAGCTTCAGAGCGACCAGGCCCGTATTCTCAACTCGATCAGCGAGGGGATCTACGGTCTGGATGAAAACGGCATTATCGAGTTCGCCAACCCCGCGGCCGGTATGATTATGGGCTGCCCGGCTGATGATCTGATTGGCAAGAATTTCTTCGAGGTGCACTTTTCGACCGCCGCGGATTCGGAGGATAACCTGCCGGTTATGGCTACCTGCCGCCAGGGAGTCGCTGAAAATCAGCGGGATATCCGGATGTTGCGGGCCGATGGTTCTGGCTTTCCTTCGGAGTACCGGTCAACGCCCAAACTGGATGACGAAGAGCTTCACGGTGCGGTGGTCGTGTTCCGGGATATCGCAGCAGAGCTGGAGAATGAGCGGGCCCTCGACGACGCCCGGGCGACGGTTCAGGAGCAGCGCGATCAGTTGGCCCACACGTCTCGCTTGAGCACCATGGGGGAGATGGCCGCCGGGTTTGCCCATGAGGTGAATCAGCCACTGACAGCCATCACCAATTATGCCCGCGTTGCCAAGCGTATGATGGGCAAAGAGCAGCCGGATCTCGGGCTGCTGCAGGAAACCCTGGACAAGGTCGAAGCCCAGTCTCACCGCGCCAGTGAGATCATCCGGCGAATCCGTCGATTCATGAAAAAGCCGGCAACGGGCAAAGAGGTTCTATCGGTATCCGAATTGCTGGAGGACACCCGCCAGTTTGCCGAAGTGGATATGCGCAATAACGAGGGTGGCATTGAGGTGCATCTGGAGGACTCTTTGCCGGATGTGCTGGCCGACCCGATTCAGGTGCAGCAGGTTGCCTTGAACCTGATTCGCAATGCTCTGGAAGCCACCCGCAGCGCTGGGGCCTCGAGCCCCGTGCTGGTGAGCGCCCGGCGGTGTGGTGACCGGTGTGTGCGGGTTCAGGTGAGGGACCATGGCATTGGTGTCGCTGAAGATGCCGAAGAAAAACTGTTTCACCCGTTCCATACCACCAAGGAAGACGGTATGGGGATCGGGCTGGCCACCTGTCGCTCGCTGATCCAGGCCCAGGGCGGGGATATCGGATACGAACGCCCGGAGGGCGGCGGCGCCTGCTTCTGGTTTACCTTGCCCAGCGCTGAAGCCGGTGGCCAGCCCTGTTCGGTGGACTAATCATCTCTAAAGCCATTCGATGCGCCCGGTCAGATAAGGCGCATTGCCTTTCGTGTTCAGCAACTGGTAATCCCAGCTTTCCCCGCCGGTTCGCCAGTTAAGCAGTGCGCTGCCGGGCAGCAGCAGAGGTTTTTTGAACTGGCAGCTGGCCCGAACCGGGCCGTCTTTCCAATCCGCTTGCTTTTCGAGTGTTGCCAGCGATCGCGCCTTGCTCCACATACCATGGGCAATGGCCCGGGGAAATCCGAAAGCTCGGGCGCTCAGAGCGTGCAGATGAATCGGGTTTCGGTCTCCGGAAACCTTCGCATAGCGCCGGCCGAGATTCTCCGGTGCCGGGATTTCTTCGGAAAACGGCAGGGTCTCTATGGCCGGCCGGGGCTTTGCACCGGACTTGCCGGGGGCCGCCTCCCGAAAGAGGTTGGTGCTCGTTTCTTCCCATACCAGCCGCCCAGCCGCTCTCGCTTCGGTAATCAGATCAAATTCCAGACCTCTGTCTGTGTGACGTGAATGGTCGATGATGACCCTCAGGTCGAGATTCTCACCGCAGGCGAGAGGACGATGTTGGGTGATGCTGTTGCGAAGGTGCACAAGGCCGAGCAGGGGCAGGGGGAATGCAGTCTCTGTCAGGAGTTTCAGGTGTAAAGGAAAAGCCAGTATGTGCGGCCAGGTTATCGGCAGCCGGCTGCCCTGCGGAAAGTCGCACACCGTCCGGTAGTCCGTAAGTTCCGGAGTATGGGTCGCGACACCCAGTAAATGGGCCTCCAACGGCGGAATCTGGATGTCCTGAAGTTTGCGGTTTCCGGCTTTGGGCAGGAGCGCCTTGCCGTAGAGTGGCATAAGGGCGGGTGGTGTGTGATGGTAGACCAGTGGCGCCGGCATAATGTTTATCTCCTTGAACCGTTGATATTTTTGTTTCCATGGCAGGTTGCTCTGGCACGGCGTGCCTGTTCTGCGCCTTGCCAATTTCTGGTACAACTGTGCGTGTGTGGCCCGATATGCTCTAATGCACTTCGAAAGTCTGGCAAACCCGGCCAGATCTGACATTGACCTGGCGTGCTCCGGGCGCTGTCCGGCGGGTCAAAGTAGTAATCAATAAATAAAAAAGCGGGATACTATGCAGGAACTACGTGATGCAGGCGTCATGCTGCGCCTGATATACGAGGCGATGAAGCGCAAGGGCATTGATACCGATGCCATCTTCAATCGCCTTGGCGTTGACGAGCAATACGTGTACATGGATCAGCTAAGAACACCTCACAGTGCCCAGCTCTATTTCTGGCAGGCGGTGGAAGATGTTTCGGGTGATCCGGACGTTGGTTTGCATCTTGGGCCATTGCTACCCGCCTACAAAGGCCAGGTGCTGGAATATCTGTTTCTGAGCAGTCCCACGTTTGGCGAGGGGTTGCGCCGGGCCCAGAACTACCAGCGTTTGCTCAGCGATGCCGCCAATACCGATTTTTTTGTGGAGGGCAGTGAAGCCTGCATGGTGCTGGATACAGCGTCAGACGATGTGCGCCGCCTCAAGCATTTCAACGAATGTTTTGTTCAGGGCCTGATTACCTTTTTCAGGTCCATTACCGATGGCAATTTCTACCCTTCCAGAATTGAGTTCGAGCACGAGCGAGGCTCGGCACAAGAGCAGGCGCACGTGCGTGATATTCTGGGTTGCGATGTGGTTTTCGGAGCTGAGGAAAACCAGTTGTACTTCCCGGCAGAGTTGCTTTCTCATGCGTCACCCCACGCGGAACCCGAGCTGCTGGCGCTGCATGAACGGTTTGCCAGTGAGCAGGTGGCGCGGCTCGAGAAAAAAGACATCGTCGGGCAGGTTGAGCGTATCATTGCTGAGCTGCTTGATAGCGGCGAGGTAACGCTGGATGCCGTCGCGGAGCGGCTGGGTATCAAGCCTCGGACCCTTCGTACCCGGCTGACAGAGGCGGAGACCAGCTTTAATCAGGTGTTGGCAGATTTCCGTTATCGCCTGGCGCGTCAGTTGCTGGCGACCACGGATGAATCGATTGATGAGATTGTCTACCTGACGGGGTTTTCAGAGCCCAGTACGTTTTACCGGGCGTTCAAGCGGTGGTCGGGTATGACGCCGATTGAATACCGCAAGACGGCGCAGGGTAAAGACGCGATGGTTGATGCCATGTAGCCGGTGGTTTTCGGGGATTTTGAAAAAATTTCAGAAAAACCGTTGACATAAACGAGGGCCTCTATATAATTCGCCCTCGTTGTCACAGAGCAGTCGCAAGACGATCTGAGATACAGCGCGGAGCGGTAGTTCAGTTGGTTAGAATACCGGCCTGTCACGCCGGGGGTCGCGGGTTCGAGTCCCGTCCGCTCCGCCAACTTTCCCCCCCCCCTTTTTCTTATCCTATTGTCTTTACGTTTCTTTATTTCGCGGTCTTTTCCAGCCTCAAGGTTTTACGGTGTTCGCCCGGACTGATTCCGTGCCATCTGTGATAAGCCTTGTGAAAAGCCGGTGGATTCGCAAAGCCCAGTAGCCAGGCAATTTCTGCCAGCGAGCTGTCGGTCTCTTTCAAATAGTCCAAAGCCAATTGTCGGCGAGTGTCGTCGAGCAATGCCCGGAATCCGCTGCCTTCCTCGGCGAGCTGCCTTTGCAGTGTCCAGGGCGGTATGCCCATTTTGGCAGCCAGCGTCTCGAGCGAGACCTTGCCTCCCACCAGCAAGGGTGTCATCTGATGGCGGGCACGATCAGCCATCCGCCAACCTCTTTCAATCTGCCGCAGTTCCTGTTCACACAGCCCCATGAGTTTTTCATGCATGCCCGGCTGGGACTGGGCGGGTGTCAGTTTCCAAACTGCGCTTTTTACCCGGATATCGTTCACTGGCGTGCCGAATTCCACCGGGCACCGGAACCAGCTCTCGAACAGGTCATCCAGCCCGATTGACGGATACTCTATTCTGACTCGCTCGAGAACATCGTAACGACCTGTCATGTGGCGAATCATCTGGGTCCAGGCGGCCAGAACAGAGTCCACGACAAAATAGTTATAGGCGTTGTAGGGGCGAATGGAGTAGAAGCGGAGGGTTCGGTTCTGCCGGCAGATCCCCGGCGCACCTCTTGAATTCCGGCTGGTAAGCAAGGAAAAGCGAATAAGCCGCTCCATCGCATCGGCGACCGTATTGGCCGTTTCCGCGGCCAGCCCGGCCAGGCCCGCGTCGACAGGCCGGGACAGGGCGCCCATGCGAAGCCCCAGGGCGGGATTGCCCGTCTCGCTGATGCCGGCATGGCCCAGGCGCATGAATCTCGGAATGCTGATGCGGGCATCCGTTGCCGCCAGCTCCGGTGCGTTAAGGTAAAACCGGGCTTTCAGCGATTCCGGATCGCCACCCTCGGCGGCAACGGCTCTCAGCAAGACGGAGACGTAAAGAAGGCTGATATCGCCCAGGGCATTTCGGGTGAGCGGTTGGTTGTCTTTCATGGCGATATTATGGTTGTTGTCTGGGGATAATCAAATGTTATATATGGATATTGTTGGCCCGGTTGAGGCTCGGTAGTGTTAGGCCCATAACAAATGGGGCCAAGCCCCCGTACCTGGACTGATGAGGAGAATTCCATGACGGCAACTCCGGGCGATAGCAAGTACCCGAACCTTCTGAAACCGCTCGACCTGGGCTTTACGTCCCTGCGTAACCGCACCCTGATGGGTTCTATGCACACCGGCCTTGAAGAGGTGAAAAACGGTTTTGAGCGCCTGGCAGCTTTTTATGCGGAGCGCGCCCGAGGCGGCGTTGGCTTGATTGTGACCGGTGGCATCGGCCCGAACACCGAAGGTGCGGTATTCCAGCACGCGGCCAAGATGAGTACCGAGGAAGAATCCGACAAGCACAAGGTAATCACCCGGGCCGTGCATGACGAAGGCGGCAAGATCTGTATGCAGATTCTGCACGCTGGTCGTTACGCTTATTCTCCGGAGCTGGTGGCGCCATCGGCTATTCAGGCTCCCATTAATCCGTTCAAGCCCAAAGAGCTGGACGAGGCGGGTATCCAGAAGCAGATCGACGATTACGCCAACTGTGCTGCTCTGGCCCAGCGCGCCGGTTACGATGGCGTTGAGATCATGGGGTCCGAGGGCTATTTCATTAACCAGTTTATCGTTGCCCATACCAACCATCGCACCGATCAGTGGGGCGGGAGTTACGAGAACCGTATCCGCCTGCCTCTGGAAGTTGTTCGCCGGGTGCGCGAGCGGGTTGGCGAGAACTTTATCATTGTCTACCGTCTGTCGATGTTGGATCTGATTGAGGATGGCAGTACCTGGGAAGAAGTGGTGCATCTCGCCAAGGAAATCGAAAAAGCCGGTGCCACCATTATCAATACGGGCATCGGTTGGCACGAGGCCCGTGTGCCGACGATCGCCACATCGGTACCCCGTGCTGCCTTTACCAAAGTGACGGCGCGCCTGAAGGGCGAGGTGAGTATTCCTCTGGTAACGACCAACCGCATTAATATGCCGGACGTCGCCGAGAAGGTCCTGGCTGATGGTGATGCCGACATGGTGTCTATGGCGCGCCCGTTCCTGGCGGATGCGGAGCTGGTACTGAAGGCCGAGCAGGACCGGGCAGACGAGATCAATACCTGCATTGGCTGCAACCAGGCCTGCCTGGACCACACCTTCAGCGGCAAGCTGACGTCTTGCCTGGTTAACCCGAGGGCCTGCAACGAAACCGAACTGGCTTATGTGAAAACGGCTCAGCCTAAATCCATTGCGGTTGTGGGTGCAGGGCCTGCCGGCCTTGCTTTCTCCACCGTTGCCGCTGAGCGTGGGCACAAAGTGACCCTGTTTGATGCAGGCACCGAAATTGGTGGCCAGTTCAATGTGGCCAAGCGTATCCCGGGTAAGGAAGAGTTCTACGAAACCCTGCGTTATTTTCAGAAAATGCTCGACAAAACCGGTGTTGAGGTTCGCCTGAACACGCGTGTGTCAGCTGACGAGCTCAAGGCCGGCGGTTTTGACGAAGTGGTGTTGGCCACTGGTGTTGAGCCCCGCACCCCGGATATCGAAGGCATTGATCACCCGAATGTGATTGGTTATCTGGATGCGCTGATGGAGCGCAAGCCGGTTGGTGAACGTGTGGCCGTGATCGGCGCCGGTGGTATCGGCTTCGATGTGTCCGAGTTTATCGTTCACAAAGGCGATTCGCCCTCACTGAGTACCGATCACTTCATGAAAGAGTGGGGCGTAGATCTGTCTGTCGAGCATCGGGGTGGCATCAAGGGCGTGACGCCGGAAGTGCCGGCGCCGGCGCGTGAGGTTTACCTGCTTCAGCGCAAAGCGTCCAAGGTCGGGAAAAACCTGGGCAAGACAACGGGCTGGATTCATCGGACCTCCCTGAAGCAGCGCAACGTGCAGATGGTGCCCGGCGTTACCTATCGCAAGATTGATGACGAGGGGCTGCACATCACGGTGACGCCGAAGGGTGCCGAGCACGGCGAAGACAAGGTGTTGCCGGTTGATACCATCATCGTGTGCGCCGGCCAGGAGCCGTTGCGGGAGTTGCAGGCCGGTGTTGAAGGCGCGGGCATTCCGGTCCATCTGATTGGCGGCGCGGATGTTGCGGCCGAACTGGACGCCAAGCGGGCCATTGATCAGGGGAGCCGGCTCGCTGCGGCGATTTGATCACAAAACGTTGCAGTTTTTCTCTGTGCTTCGGCACTTGTCTGGCTAGACTATGTCGGACAAGTGTATGAAATGGAACCAAGGGGCGTCAGCGGGCGCCTGGTATTCAGATGTCCGGGGCACGGAGAAGATTAATGGTAAATGCCAGCCAGGCCGCCGAGGGTTATTCGGCGGTTTTTTTCATAGAAGGTAGCCAGGTTTCCCGGCAGATGAGACTGTCTGAATTTGGTGCCTTTCTTGATGGCTATGTCGGGCTCTCGGACCTCGCCGAGACAGACGTCCGGGCCGTTTTAGTGACGCTCCGCCCGGATCTTAACGTGCAGGCTCTCGTGTTCTTCCGAATCTGGTTTGATGAAGAGGGGCGCGCAGACAGCCATTGGAACGTTCCCATCGAGGCCCTGGCCGAACAGGGCGCCAAGGGCCCTGATCTGGGCGGCGGTGCCATTCGCCTTGTGTGTCGCAGCCAATGCCCCTCTCCCGAGTTCGCCAATGAACTGTGGGACCCGGACATGACGCCCGGAAACAGTCATTTCCAGTCTATTCGCAAGGCCGTTGAGGCCAACGCCCTGCGCTTCCAGAAGGCCGAGCCTGAAGAAGAAAACATTCCGACGCTGACAGCCTCGCCGGCCGGCCCGGAGAGTGATGACGGGCACAAAGACCGGGCGCGTCTGGCCCAGGTGCTCAGAGAGCAGCGGCTTCGAATCAAGACCCTGCAGAGTGTCCATCGCGATTCCCTGGCGGATCTGCAAAGAGAGCACCGGCTGGAGATGCAGGGGCTTCGCAGAGACATGGCGGACCTGGAGCAGAAGCACGAACGCCTGAAACTGGCGAACGAGCAACTGAAAAAACGCCTGTCCCAGCGTAACGAGCAATACCTGACCATGCAGGAGAAAATGGCAGAGGGAAATGCCGGGTCGGGCAGGGACGATGCCAATGCCAGCGCCGAAACCGTTTTGTTGAAAGAGCAGCTGGAGCGCAAGCAGCGAGAGCTGGAATTGCGCGAAGACAAGATTGTGGCGCTGGAGCAGGAAAATCACGAACTTCGCCACCGCCAGCCGCCGGAGGATTCTCTGTTGGAACAATTGCGTTCTCAGGCGGTGTTTCTGGTGGCCTACCATCCGGGCGTAGGGCACATTACCTTGCCCTATGAAGATATTGATACCTATTTCGGCAATCCGATGGCTTATGCGGCAGAACGCTGCGGCCTGAACGAGCCTGCGTATCGGGAGTGGCTCGGCCATTACGAGCACCCGGTGTGCAAGCACGTTGATGACACTGGCGAGGCCTGTCTTGAGCCCATCATGCGTGTCACCCAGCCAGCGGAATTCGAACCCGGGCAGGACGACCGCTGCGACCGGCATAAAGTCTGATCCGCATCTTTTTTCAGAATCTGCCTGACTTTCGTTAAACTGTGGGTCTGTTCCTTACCGATCAGGGGGTAGTCGCATCCGAGCAGCGCGATCGGCACCTTCTGTCCCATTCAGAGACCACGGGATACTTCATGGACCAGTTCAGGAATATCGGCATCGTCGGGCGCATGGGTAGCGTCAAGGTGGTGGAGTCTTTACGGCAGCTTAAACAGTATCTTACGGCTAACAACTACCACGTAATCATCGAGGAAGACACTTCCACCATGATTCCCGGCCATGGCCTGCAGGTTGCCAGCAAGAAACTGTTGGGCGAGATCTGTGATCTGGTGATCGTGGTGGGCGGCGACGGCAGTCTGCTGGGCGCGGCCAGAGAGTTGGCCAAATCCAAGATTCCCATTCTTGGCGTTAACCGCGGCAGGCTGGGGTTTCTGACCGACATTTCACCGTCGGATCTCGAGGAGCGTCTCGCCCGGGTGCTGGAAGGCGATTACATTGAGGAATCGCGGTTTCTTCTCGATGGCCACGTGGAGCGCAATGGCCAGCCCCTGGGCTATGGTTCGGCCCTGAACGACGTCGTTCTGCACCCGGGTAAATCCACCCGGATGATCGGGTTTGACCTGTTCATTGATGGCCATTTCGTCTACAGCCAGCGTTCCGACGGCCTGATTGTGGCCACCCCCACCGGCTCAACGGCCTACTCGCTGTCTGCGGGAGGGCCTATTATGCATCCGAAGCTTGACGCGGTTGTGCTGGTTCCCATGTTTCCGCACACGCTCAGCAGCCGCCCCATCGTTGTGGACGGCAAGAGTGAGATCAAACTGGTGATCGGCGAAACCAATGAAACCTATCCTCAGGTCAGCTTTGATGGTCAGATGAATATTGCCTGCGCACCCGGCGATATTATCCGGATCACCAAAAAGCCTTTCAAAATCCGTCTGATTCATCCCACGGACCATAACTTCTACGCCACCTGCCGAGACAAACTGGGCTGGGCAAGTGAAATAGCAGCGAGTTAAGCATGGCGGCATTGAAGAACAGTACAGATCGCGGCTACGACATCATCGGTGATATCCATGGCTGCGCCCATACCCTGGAGCGCCTTCTGGTGCAGATGGGCTACCGGAAACATAACGGTATCTATCAGCATTCCCGGCGCCAGGCCATTTTTATCGGCGACATCATTGATCGCGGCCCCCGGATTCGTGAATCCCTGCACCTGGTTCGGGATATGGTTGAACACGGCCATGCCCGTATTGTCATGGGAAACCATGAGTACAATGCACTGGGATATTGCACGCGCGCGCGGCCGGGCAGCGGCAAAAAATTTCTTCGGGAGCACAATGCCCGCCACGATCGGCTGATCAAGGAAACCCTTGAGCAGTTTGATGCGTATCCTCATGAGTGGAACGAATTCCTGGAGTGGTTCTACACCATTCCGCTGTTTATCGAAGAGGACGACTTTCGCCTGGTGCATGCCTGCTGGGATCAGGGGCTGATTGACCAGTTCCGTGAGAACCAGGGCGGGGCGTGCATCGACGATGATTTTCTGCACGCCTCGGCGGCGATTGAATCCTTTGCCGGGCAGGTAATGGACACCCTGTTGCGGGGCACGGATCTCAGGCTGCCTGAAGGGATGTCGATTACCGGGCGGGATGGCTATGTCCGGCAGTTTTTCCGGACCAAGTTCTGGGCAGATAACCCGCAAACCTACGCCGATGTGGTGTTTCAGCCTGATCCGCTGCCGCCGGAAGTCGCCCGGATGAAGCTGAGCGAAGAAGAGCGCAAGCAGTTGATCACCTATCCGCTGGATGCGCCTCCGGTGTTTGTTGGCCATTACTGGATGGATGGCGCACCGGCACCGCTCAAGCACAACGTCGCCTGTATTGATTACAGCGCGGTCAAGTATGGCAAGTTGGTGGCCTATCGGTTTGATGGGGAGAAAGCGTTGTCGCCAGACAAGTTTGTCTGGGTTGACGTGGACCGTCCGGAACAGCCGGATTACCCCACCAGTGAAGACAGTGTCGCCCGTTAAGACCAGAGAGGTAGGTTTGGATAATCCGTCGTCGTCTCCCGTTACGCCCAGTGGTCGCTGGCAGCCAGCGCCCCGCCACGCCCCGTTCGTGATTGGCCTGATCGTTACCGCGGTGGTTATGGTCTGGCTTACCGGGATGGGGCAGAGCAATCTCGCGGCGACCCTGATGATTGTCGATCCGCGGTCTTTTGCCTGGGAGACCTTCAGTACACTGGCGGGTCGCCTGGAGGCGCTTTCGATCACCTTGTCGGGCGGGCAACTCTGGCGGCTTCTGACGCCCGATTTCCTGCACTTCAGCTGGACTCATATTATTTTCAACGCGGTCATGCTCTGGTTTCTGGGTAGCCAGATCGAGTGGATTGACGGCCGGGCCAGGCTGGTCGCCCTGTTTCTGGCCACCAGCCTGGCGTCGAACCTGCTGCAGTATCTGGTGTCGGGGCCCTTGTTCGGAGGGCTGTCGGGTGTGGTCTACGGCATTCTCGGTTACTGCTGGCTGAGCCAGCGACGGTTGCCCCGGTTCCAGTTTCCGCCGGCGCTGGTGACGTTTGCACTGGTGTGGATGGTGGTCGGCTTTACTCCGGTGCCGGAGATGCTGGGTGTAGGCCGCATGGCAAATGAGGCGCACCTGGGTGGTTTCCTGGCGGGCCTGGTGATGGCGGCTGTGGTGCCGCCGAGACGTTACCGGCGTTGAAATAAAAAAAGCCCCACCAAAAGGTGAGGCTGTAAAAGAGCTTAAAGCTCCTGATGAGAGAGACCAAATGATACGACCGTTGTCATTTGGTAGGATAATGATAATCGTTATCATTTTTAATTGTCAAATGGTGTGGCCTTTTTTTGCATGAAGAAAAGTTCAGGAGGCGAAAATGACATATGAAGAACTGATTGAGCGGCTGGATCCGACGGTTTATCGCAACCTGAAGCAGGCCATTGAACTGGGCCGGTGGCCGGATGGCCGTGCCCTCACTCGTGAGCAGCGTGAGATCAGCCTGGAGGCTGTGATTTTCTACGAAGAGAAACACAACATTCCTGAGGAGCAGCGGGTGGGTTATCTCGACCGGGGTGAAAAAGCCGGTACCGCGTGCGACCCGTCCGTGCAGTTCCGCAAGGATCGCCAGGGCGGCAATGATGCCGATCCGGAGCAGTATGTAGAGGTCAAGGTTTGAGTGAATCGATTGATGTAACTGGCCGACTGCGCAAGATGCCGGCCGAGGCCGGTGATCCGGTGGCTTATAATCTGGCGGTGGGCGATACCCGCATACCGCTGAATGAGCTGGTTGGTCGTAAAGTCCGCCTGGATTTCGAAGGTGTTATCCGCTGCATTCATTGCGACAGAAAGACCAAAAAAAGCTTTAACCAGGGATTTTGTTACCCTTGTTTTCGCAAGCTGGCGGCCTGCGATAGCTGCATCATGAGCCCGGAAAAATGTCATTACCACCTGGGCACCTGCCGCGAGCCGGAATGGGGCGAAGCCAACTGTATGGTTGAGCACGTGGTGTATCTGGCAAATTCCAGCGGGTTGAAAGTGGGCATTACCCGGGCTTCCCAGGTACCAACACGCTGGATTGACCAGGGCGCGGTAACCGCAATCCCCATGCTCAGAGTCGCCACCCGCTATTTGTCAGGCCTGGTAGAAGTAGCGTGCAAGGCTCATGTGGCGGACCGCACGAACTGGCGGGCAATGCTCAAGGGCGATGTGCCCGAACTCGATCTGCACCAGGAGCGTCAGCGACTACTAGGCCTGATAGAAACGGATCTCGCCGAGTTGCGGGAACAGCATGGTGCGGACAGCATTCGTGTTGTCGGCGAGGATTCACTGGGGCTTGGTTATCCGGTTGAGGTATGGCCTGCCAAGGTGAAAACCCATAATCTGGATAAAACACCGGAGGTCGAGGGCTTGCTGGAAGGCATCAAAGGCCAGTACCTGATGCTCGACACCGGCGTGATCAATATCCGCAAATTTACCGGGTATGAAGTCCGGTTCCGGGTTCTTGACTGAGCCCGCCATATTTTTGTCTGGAGAGAATAAATGCGAACCAACCAGCCACAAACCATCTACCTGAGTGAATACAAGGTTCCGGAGTATTTGGTTGACCATGTGGATCTTTGCTTCGAACTGTTCGAAGACGGTGCGCGCGTACGCAGCACTTTGACTGTTCGCCGCAACCCTGAGTCGACGGACACCGGGGCGCCGCTGCACCTCCATGGTGACAGCCTGACGCTGGAGTCGGTTGCTCTGGATGGCCGGGTGTTGAACGCAGGTGAATTCGAGGACGCTGAGGACGCGCTGGTGGTGCCTTCGGTGCCGGCACAGTTTGAATTGCAGGTGGTTACCTGGATCGAACCCCAGAACAACACACGGCTGGAGGGGCTGTACAAGTCGTCCGGGATGTTCTGTACCCAGTGCGAGGCCGAAGGGTTCCGCTGCATTACCTTCTACCCGGACCGCCCTGATGTCATGGCGCGTTTCCGCACCCGCATTGAGGCAGACAAAAGCGCCTACCCGGTTCTGCTCTCGAATGGCAATCCAGTCGAGCAGGGGGACCTGGAACAGGGTCGCCATTTCGTAACCTGGGAAGACCCGTTTCCCAAACCGGCCTATCTCTTTGCCCTGGTTGCCGGCGATCTGGTGGAGAAAAAGGATGCCTTTACCACCTGTTCCGGCCGACAAATTGATTTGCGAATGTACGTAGAGCCGCGTAATGCCAGCAAGTGCGACTTTGCCATGGATGCGCTCAAGCGCTCCATGCGCTGGGATGAAGAAGTCTACGGTCGGGAATACGATCTGGATATCTTTATGATCGTGGCCGTGGACGACTTCAACATGGGCGCCATGGAAAACAAGGGCCTGAATATTTTCAACTCGTCGTGCGTGCTGGCCAGCCAGGAGACCGCAACAGACGCAGCGTTCCAGCGCATCGAGGCGATTGTTGCCCACGAATATTTCCATAACTGGTCCGGTAATCGCGTGACCTGCCGTGACTGGTTTCAGCTCAGCCTCAAAGAGGGCTTTACGGTCTTCCGGGACTCCCAGTTCTCGGCTGATATGGGGTCGCCCACGGTTAACCGTATCGACAATGCCTCACTGCTGCGCACGGCCCAGTTCGCCGAAGACGCGGGGCCCATGGCTCACCCGGTGCGGCCGGCGTCCTACATGGAAATCTCCAACTTTTATACCCTGACCATCTATGAAAAAGGGGCCGAGGTTGTGCGAATGATCCACAACCTTCTCGGTGAAGAGATGTTCCGGAAGGGCAGCGATCTCTACTTTGAACGCCACGACGGCCAGGCTGTCACGACCGATGATTTTGTCCGGGCGATGGAAGATGCCTCCGGTCGGGACCTGGGCCAGTTCCGGCTTTGGTATGAGCAGGCTGGCACCCCGGTATTAACAGTCACCGATGAGTTTGACGAGGCGGCCGGTGTGTATCGCCTAACTGTGCGCCAGAGCCTTCCCGATACGCCGGGCCAAACAAACAAAAAGCCGCAACATATCCCGTTTGCGGTGGGGCTACTGGGTAGCGATGGTCAGCCCTTGCCTCTTCAGCTTTCCGGTGAACAGCGTGATGGCCCGCGGGAGCGGGTGCTGGAGTTGACCGAGGCAGAGCATTGCTTTGAGTTTCAGGGCCTGCCAGAGCGCCCGGTGCCGTCATTGTTGCGAGATTTCTCTGCCCCTGTGCGGGTACATTACCCGTGGACGCGAGAGCAGTTACTGTTCCTGATGAGCCACGATCCGGACGGTTTTAATCGTTGGGATGCGGGCCAGCGGCTGGCGGTGGATGTGATTCAGTCTCTGGTGGGGCAGTCGCCGTCTGCCGAGGTTGAGCCTCGCCTTGTGGATGCCTATCGATCCTTGCTGCAGGATGGCGAACTGGACCAGGCGTTGATGGCAAAAATGCTGCAACTGCCTTCCGAGGCTTATCTTATTGAGTTGTCTGAGCGGGCCGATGTGGCGGCTATTCACCAGGCGCGGGAAAGAGTGCTCAGGCATCTGGCCGAAAACCTGCGTAATGAACTCCTGGACTGCTATCAGCGCAATCTGGGGTCGGGCGATTACGAGCTGACGCCTGAAGCCATTGCGAGTCGTAGCCTGAGAAATACCGCGCTGGGTTGGTTGCTGCACATTGGCGATACCGAAGCCCTGGCGTTGGCAGAAGCCCAGTTTGAGTCTGCTGACAACATGACCGACAGGCTGGGCGCACTCCGGGCGCTGGTAAACTCGGATTTCGCGGAGGTTCGGGCCGGTGCCCTGGAAACCTTCTATAAACGTTTCAGTGAAGATCCCCAGGTGGTGGAGTTGTGGTTTTCAGTGCAGGCTTCCAGTGACCGCGCGGGTCAGCTGCCGCAAATCCGCAGCTTGATGGAGCATCCTGCATTTGACTGGAAAAATCCCAACAAGGTGCGCTCGGTGGTAGGGGTGTTTGCCGGCCAGAATCTGGCTGCATACCATAACCCCGATGGCACTGGTTACGAGTTCCTGGCCGAGCAGGTGTGTCGTCTGGATGACAGTAACCCCCAGATCGCGGCGCGGCTGGTCGCACCGCTGACCCGCTGGCGGAAGTTTGCGGCTGGTTACAGTTCGCAGATGAAAACCGCTCTGGAGCGGATTCGCGACAAGGCGGGACTGTCGAATGACGTTTACGAGGTAGTCCACAAGAGCCTGGCAGACTAGCGCCATGGCTTGCCCCGGCTCCGGGGCGTGTGTCCGGCTGTGATTGTAAAACCGTCGTCACCGCCGGACACAAAATCGCACTTTCGGTCGATAGACAATGTTGCCGTATCGGCTAACCTGTCAGAAAGTCTGCGATTGCATCAGACCATAACAAAAAAGCCCCAAGAGGCTTCCAGACGGATTTAAGGTTTCACAATGAGATACAACAAGAATGTTTTTCTTGGCGGGTTGCTGGCTCTGTCATTTGCAACTTCGCCATTATATGCGGCTGTTTCTGCTTCTGAAGCGGCACGGCTTGGCAAAGATCTAACACCCTTCGGCTCCGTTAAAGCGGGTAATGAGGCTGGCACCATCCCGGCATGGGATGGCGGGCTGACCGAGGCGCCCGAGGGCTACGAAGGCACTGGCCAGCACCATATCAATCCTTTCCCCGAGGATGACGTTCTCTTTACGATCACGGCGTCGAATATGGACCAGTTCAGCGACCATCTTTCGGATGGTGTGCGAGCGATGCTGGAAATCTATCCGACCACGTTCAAAGTGCCCGTGTATCAGTCGCGTCGCACCCATGCTGTACCGGAATGGGTAGAGGAGAATATTCGTAAAAACGCGGTGAACGCTACCATTGTTGGCCAGTCTGAAGGGCTTGACGGTGCCTTCGGTGGTTACCCGTTTCCGATTCTTCATGGCAACAATGAACAGAAAGCCTGGCAGGTGATGTGGAACCACCTCACTCGCTGGCGCGGTATCTCCGGTACCCGGCGGACCAGTGAAGTTGCGGTTCAGGCCAACGGTGACTACAACCTGGTCACATCGCAGCAGGAAGTCTTTTTCAACTTCTACAACCCCGAAGGCGGACAGGAAGATCTGGACAACGTGATCTTCTACTACCTTTCGTTTACCCAATCACCACCGCGGCTGGCCGGTGGCGCCATTCTGGTTCATGAAACCCTGAACCAGATTATCAGCCCGCGTAATGGCTGGGGGTACAACGCAGGCCAGCGCCGTGTCCGGCGTGCGCCCAACCTTGGTTACGACTCTCCCATCGCTGCCGCGGACAATCTGCGCACCGCAGACGACACCGATATCTTTAACGGCGCCATGGATCGCTACAACTGGTCCTACAAGGGGATGAAAGAGATCTACATTCCCTATAACAACTACCGGCTGAGTGAAAAGGGGACGCCTTACTCCGAGATTCTGGGGATGTCGCACCTGAACCCGGATCTCACTCGCTGGGAACTGCATCGTGTTCACATCGTGGAAGCCGACCTGAAAGAAGGTGAGCGTCACATCTATGCCAAACGCCGGTTCTACGTGGATGCGGACAGCTGGAACACCCTTCTGGTTGACCAGTACGACGGCCGTGGCGAGCTGTGGCGCGTGACGTTCGGTATGGCGAAGAACTATTACGAACTGCCGGGGGTCTGGACGACGCTGGACGTCTACCATGATCTTCAGGCTCGCCGTTATCACGTCCTTGGGCTCGATACCGAAGAGCCGAATACCCGTGTCTTCACCGATGATGTACCGAACAAGCGGTATTTCTCACCGGCTTCTCTGCGCCGGCGCAGTGTACGCTGAGGCGTCGGCGGTGCCGGCACCTGTAACGCCCGAATAGGATGTCGACCGGCGGCCCTGAGGCTGCCGGTTTGTTTGCAAAGGCTGCTGCCGAATGTGCAGCAGGCGCACCAGGATTTAACCAACGTAAAGGCAATCTGAATGGCTAAAAGGTTCATGTGCGAGACGCTGGGAACTGCCTGCCTTGGCCTCTCTATGGCACTGGCAGCACCGGCGGCATTTGCACTCGCGGATATTATCGACACACCGGCCAGGCCAACCGAGCTGGCTCCCGAGTCATTGCTGACCGACGTCACCCGGGCAGGGGAACGCATCGTATCGGTCGGCGAGCGTGGTCACGTGATTTACTCCGACGATCAGGGCCAATCGTGGCAGCAGGCAGAGGTTCCGGTGGCGGTGACACTGACCGCCGTGGATTTCGGCACTCCTACCCATGGCTGGGTGGTCGGCCACAGTGGTGTTGTATTGCATTCCGGCGATGCCGGCGAGAGCTGGGAGCTGCAGCTGGATGGTATTCAGGCTGCGGAGCTGGTCATTGCCAGCAAGGAAGAGCAGATCGCTGAAATGGAAGAGCGTATCGAACAGGCGCCTGAAGAAGAAAAAGAAGATTTGGAGTGGGCTCTGGACGATCTCTTTTTCGCGCTTGAGAACACCCGGGCGGACATGGACATTGGCCCGGTGAACCCGTTTCTTGATGTGTGGTTCGAGAACGACAGCCACGGTTTTGTGGTGGGTGCCTATGGCATGATTCTGCGGACCCAGGATGGCGGCGAAACCTGGGAAGACTGGGCGCCAAAGCTCGATAACCCGACAAACTTCCATTACAACAGCATAGCCCAGGTGGCTGGTGGCGGATTGGTTGTCGTGGGTGAGGCTGGCCAGATCCACGTATCGGTGGATGGTGGCGATACCTGGGAACGGCGGGAAAGCCCTTACGATGGTTCGCTGTTCGGTGTGACCGGCACGGGCCGGGTTAATGAGATGCTGGCGTTTGGTCTTCGGGGCAACACTCTGCTTTCAACCGACCTTGGCCGCAGCTGGGCGATGGTGCCCAACGAGGGCGGCGCCACCCTCAACAGCGCAGCGGTGGCCGACGATGGCCGCATCACCCTGGTAGGTAACGGCGGTGCGGTGCTGATGAGTTCCAACAATGGGGAAACCTTCCGCCCCTACTTCCGCAATGACCGGGAGGGTGTCATGGGTGTGGTCCCACTGCCGGGTACCCAATTATTACTGGTTGGTGAGGGTGGCGTGAAGACCACCGACGCTCGCGGCCGGAACCTGAATTAACGCCCTGGTGTGGCATCAACGGATTAATGGATAGAGGGGTTTTTTAATGTCTGACCCGATGCATGACAGGGGTGAACATTACTTCACAACGCCCAAGGCAGAGCCGTTCCTTGAGCGTGTGATTTTTAATAACCGGGCGCTGATTCTGATCGCCTTTTTTGTACTGACGCTGTTTCTCGGCTACAACGCCATCAAGATTGAGCCTGACGCGAGCTTCGAGCGGATGATCCCGTTGGAGCATCCTTACGTCGTCAATATGCTGGATCATCGGGACGATCTGGAGAACCTGGGAAATTTCGTCCGGATTGCCGTTGCGGTTGAAGAGGG
Organism: Marinobacter sp. VGCF2001; assembly: GCF_049943275.1. Classification (NCBI taxonomy): domain Bacteria; kingdom Pseudomonadati; phylum Pseudomonadota; class Gammaproteobacteria; order Pseudomonadales; family Marinobacteraceae; genus Marinobacter; species Marinobacter sp. VGCF2001. The sequence continues at coordinate 45,967 of NZ_JBNFVX010000010.1, read as the reverse complement.
CGATATCTTCACAGCCGAGTATATGGAAACCCTCAAGCAGATTACCGACGAGGTTTTCTATCTTGACGGCGTCGATCGATCCGGCCTGAAAACGCTTTGGACATCAAACGTCCGCTGGGTAGAGGTGACTGAGCAGGGGTTCCAGGGCGGTACGGTGATTCCAGACGGCTACGACGGATCGCGAGCCAGCCTTGAACAGCTGCGCCAGAACGTTTTGCGCTCCAACGAAGTGGGCCGGCTGATCTCGGACAACTTCAAGTCGACCATTGTTTACGCGCCGCTGTACGAGAAAAACCCGGAAACGGGAGAAGCTCTCGACTACGCCGCGTTCTCCAGGGAGCTGGAAGAGAAAATCCGGGAGAAATACGAAGCGCAGAATCCGAACGTCAGTATTCACATCGTCGGCTTCGCCAAGAAAGTAGGCGATCTGATTGAAGGTATTGGCTCCATTGCCTGGTTCGCCGGTATCACGATTTTGCTGACGACAGTGCTGTTGTTCTGGTACTCCCGCTGCCTGGTGGGAACCCTGGTGCCGATTTTCACCTCCATCATTGCGGTCTTCTGGCAACTCGGGGCGCTGCGTCTGTTGGGCTACGGGCTGGACCCCTATTCGGTGCTGGTGCCGTTCCTGGTGTTTGCAATCGGGATCAGTCACGGCGTTCAGATTGTGAATGCGATGGCGGTTGAGTCGGCGAAAGGCTTCGATGCCATTACCTCTGCGCGTCTGGCATTCCGTGCGCTGTACATTCCGGGAATGCTGGCCCTGATTTCAGACGCTGTTGGCTTTCTTACCCTGGTCTTCATCGAGATCGATGTCATCCGCGATCTGGCGGTGGCCGCCGGCCTGGGTGTGGCTTTCGTGATTATCACGAACCTGGTCTTGCACGTGCTGATCATGTCCTATATCGGGATTTCCAAGGGCGGTGTGCGTCATGTCCAGAATCACGGCGAGAAACAGGATCGCAAGTGGCGCGTGATGTCCTACTTCTCCCATCCGGGAGTTGCTCCGATCTCGCTGTTGATCGCCGTCATCGGTCTGGGTCTTGGGGTTTACTACAAGCAGGACCTGAAAGTAGGGGATCTCGACCAGGGGGCTCCGGAACTGCGTCCCGACTCGCGCTACAACAAGGATAATGCCTATATCATCAATAATTATTCGACCAGTGCGGATGTGTTGGTGGTGATGGTGAAAACCCCGGTAGAGCAATGCACGCAATACAATGTGCTCAGAGCCATGGATAGTCTGCAGTGGGAGCTGCAGAACACTCCGGGGGTTCAAAGCTCTGCATCGCTTGCCGATGTCTCAAAGCTGGTCACCAAGGCGCTTAACGAGGGTAACTGGAAGTGGTATGAAATTTCCCGCAACCAGACCATCATTAACGCTTCAATCCGGGATGCGCCGTCTGGTCTGATCAACACCGACTGCAGCCTGACGCCGGTACTGGTGTTCCTTGAGGACCACAAGGCGGAAACCCTGGAAACCGTCGTCGAGCGTGTTGAGCAGTTCGCGGGTAATAACAGCAATGAAGAGCATACCTTCCTGCTGGCAGCGGGTAATGCGGGCATTGAAGCCGCCACCAACGAGGTGATCTCCAATGCCAAGGATATGATGTTGCTGTTGGTCTACGGTGTGGTGAGTTTGCTGTGTTTCCTGACCTTCCGCTCAATCCGTGCGGTAGCCTGTATCGTGATTCCGCTGGGGCTGACCTCCATTCTTTGCGAGGCGATCATGTCGGTGTCTGGTATCGGTATCAAGGTTGCGACGCTACCGGTGATTGCGCTTGGGGTAGGTATCGGTGTGGATTACGGCATCTATATCTACAGCAAGCTCGAGAAGTTTCTGCTGGAGGGTAAAACCTTGCAGGAGGCGTACTATGAAACGCTACGCTCTACCGGCAAGGCCGTTATCTTTACCGGTGTGACCCTGGGTATCGGTGTGGTTACCTGGATCTTCTCGCCGATCAAGTTCCAGGCGGACATGGGCTTCCTGTTGTTCTTCATGTTCTTGTGGAACATGGTGGGCGCCATCTGGCTGCTGCCGGCGCTGGCAAGATTCCTGCTCCGTCCGGACAGGATGCTGGCCAAGGCCCGGGCCGCGAAGTCCTGAGGTTCGCCCTCGTCATGAAAAAGCCCGCGCAAGCGGGCTTTTTTGTTGAAAGCTCAGCTGGTTAGCGTGCTAATCCTTCCTTTATTTATGGCCTGAAGTGTTCTATGTTCTTAAATGAGCAGAATGTTCGCCCGCGTACCCGTTCGGGTGATCAACTATAACTATGAAGAAAAGGAAGAGCACACATGACACTGAAACTTAAAGCGTCCGCTTTTGCTGTTGCCACCGCCGTGAGCCTCGGTGCCGCGTCGTCTGCGGTGTCGGCGCAGGAGCAGCGTTTCGTGACCATCGGTACCGGTGGTGTTACCGGCGTTTATTACCCCGCTGGCGGTGCTATCTGTCGCCTGGTAAATATGGACCGCAAAGAGCACGGTATTCGCTGCTCGGTCGAGAGTACCGGCGGCTCGGTTTACAACCTGAATGCTATTCGCCAGGGCGAGCTGGATCTGGCGGTAGCCCAATCTGACTGGCAATTCCACGCCTACAACGGCACCAGCCAGTTTGAAGATGCGGGCAAGAACGAAAAGCTGCGTGCGGTGTTCTCACTGCACCCAGAGCCATTCACCGTGGTGGCCAGCAAAGGTTCCGGCATCAAGACTTTTGAAGATCTGGAAGGCAAGCGTGTGTCTGTCGGTAACCCGGGCTCGGGCCAGCGCGCCACAGCAGAAGTGCTGATGGATGAAATGGGCTGGACCATGGACAAGTTCTCGCTGGCAGCAGAAATCAAGGCCGCTGAGCAGTCCCAGGCGTTGTGTGATGGCAACATTGATGCTTTCTTCTACACCGTTGGCCACCCCTCCGGTGCCATCAAGGAAGCTACCACGTCCTGTGACAGTGTGATCGTCTCTGTCGACAATAATTCAACAGAAGCGCTGATCGATGAGAACCCGTATTACCGTAAGGCGGTTATTCCGGGTGGAATGTATCGTGGATCAGACGAAGACGTGACCACCTTCGGTGTGGCTGCTACCTTTGTTTCCTCAACCGACGTGCCGGAAGAGGTGGTTTACGAAGTGGTCAAGGCCGTGTTCGAGAACTTCGACAGCTTTAAGCGTCTGCACCCGGCCTTTGGTAACCTGAAGCGAGAAGAGATGGTCTCTGATGCCCTGAGTGCGCCACTGCACCCGGGCGCGGCCAAGTACTATCGCGAAGCAGGCCTGATCGACTGATCGGCCGGACACTTCAACAGAGCGGGCGGTCAGCCCGCTCTGTTGATTCAGCAAGGTTAATTTCCATTACAGGAATCCTCTATGGCAAAGAATGACCCAGGCGTTGGGGCGGGTGAGGATGCCGGCAAGGTCGAGCAGTTTTTGCAGACCGAGACCGGTGGCCGGGCACTAACCGGGCCTGCCGCCGTCCTGTTGTTTATTGTTCCGGTATGCTGGTCTCTGTTCCAGCTCTGGATAGCGTCGCCCCTGCCGTTCATTCTGAATTTCGGAATTCTGAATTCTACCGAAGCGCGCTCAATTCACCTGGCGTTTGCGGTATTTCTGGCGTTTTCGGCCTTCCCGATGGTCAAGGGCGTTCATGCCACCAAAATTCCCATCTACGACTGGATTTTGGCGCTTGCGGCTGCGTTTTCGGCCTCTTACCTTTATGTATTTTACGATGCGCTGGCGCAGCGGCCCGGGGCACCAATCACTGTGGATTTGTGGGTGGCACTGGTGGGGTTGGTGCTGCTGCTGGAGGCTACGCGCCGGGCCCTTGGCCTGCCACTGACGATTGTCGCGGCCGTGTTCGTTACCTATTCATTGGCCGGCCCGTATATGCCGGATGTTATTTCCCACAAAGGCGTCAGCCTTAATAAACTGGCATCCCATCAATGGCTCGGCACCGAGGGTGTGTTCGGGGTTGCTCTGGGGGTCTCTACCAGTTTTGTTTTTCTCTTTGTTCTTTTCGGGGCACTGCTCGAGCGAGCCGGTGCGGGGAATTACTTTATTAAAGTCGCTTATGCAATGCTTGGGCATATGCGGGGCGGGCCCGCAAAGGCGGCCGTCGTCTCCAGTGGCCTGAGCGGCGTAATCTCGGGCTCCTCTATTGCCAACGTGGTCACCACGGGAACGTTCACCATCCCGTTGATGAAGCGCGTCGGCTTCCCGGCCACCAAAGCGGGTGCGGTGGAAGTTGCGGCCTCAACCAACGGGCAGCTTACGCCTCCCATTATGGGGGCGGCGGCTTTCCTCATGGTTGAATACGTGGGGATTTCTTACCTCGAAGTGATCAAGCACGCCATTCTGCCGGCGCTGATCTCCTATGTGGCTCTGATTTACATTGTGCACCTTGAAGCGTGCAAGCTGAAAATGGAAGGCCTGGAGCGGCCGAACCGGCCGAGCCTTGCCCAGCGCCTGTTGAACTGGGTGGTGGTGCTGATCGGCCTGATCGTGCTGACGTTTGCCGTGTACTATGGCGTTGGGTGGACCAAAGGGGTGTTGGGCGAAGCTGCACCCTGGGTGCTTGGGCCGATATTGGTGATGATTTACGTTGGTCTTGTGGGGTATGCCACCCGGTTTCCGGAATTGGAAGAAGACGACCCAAACAAGGATATGGATGAATTGCCGGAGGTGGGGGCCACCGTAAAGACCGGTTTGTATTACCTCCTGCCTGTGGTGGTGCTGGTCTGGTGTTTGACGGTCGAGCGGTTCTCGCCGCAACTGTCTGCGTTCTGGGCAACTCTGTTCATGATTTTCATCGTGATCACGCAAAGGCCGCTGAAGGCCTTTTTCCGGAAGCATGGTGGGCTGGTGTCGGAATTCACCGGAGGTGTGACTGATCTGTTCCACTCACTGGCAACGGGTGCCAGGAATATGGTGGGTATTGGCGTGGCGACCGCAACGGCGGGCATTGTCGTTGGTACGGTAACGCTGACCGGTATCGGGCTTGTGATGACCCAGTTCGTGGAGTTCCTGTCTGGCGGGAACCTGCTGCTGATGCTTATTTTCACGGCGATTATCAGCCTGATCCTGGGTATGGGTCTGCCAACCACCGCCAACTACATCGTGGTCTCAACGCTGATGGCGCCGGTTATTGTGACCCTGGGTGCCCAGAACGGATTGATCGTGCCGTTGATTGCGGTGCATCTGTTTGTGTTTTATTTCGGGATTCTGGCGGACGACACGCCGCCCGTTGGCTTGGCCGCCTACGCGGCGGCGGCCATCTCCGGTGCGGACCCGATACGAACGGGTGTGCAAGGCTTCACCTACGACATACGAACCGCCATTTTGCCGTTCATGTTCATTTTCAATACCCAATTGCTGCTGATTGGCCTGACCGGCTGGTTTGATTTGCTGGTGACGGTGTTCAGTGCGGTTACCGCCATGCTGGTGTTTTCGGCGGCCACCCAGGGCTTCTGGTTCACCCGGAGCCGTAAGTGGGAAACCCTGCTGCTATTGCTGATTACGTTCACCATGTTCCGGCCCGGTTTCTGGTGGGATATGATCTATCCGCCGAACGAAGAGCGCCCGGGGGCCGCCATCATGGAGTATGTGGAAGACGTTCCGGCCGACGGCGAGGTGGTACTCAAAGTCTCCGGGATGAACATTGATGGCAGTGATGTCACCACCTATGTCCAACTCGAAATCCCCCCCGGGGAAACCGCTCAGGACCGTCTTGCCGGTGCTGGCCTGGAGGTGTCCGAGCAGGGTAGTGATCTGGTGGTGGATTTCGTCAATTTCGGCAGCGCCGCAGAGGATGCCGGGATACAGTTCGGCTGGACCATTGATGCGGTTCAGGTAGAGCTACAGCGACCGCCCAAGGAATTGATGTTCATTCCCGCGTTGTTGCTGCTGGGACTGGTTGCCTTCGGGCAGCTGAGGCGTAAAGCCAGGGAAGACGCAGAGCTTCAGCCCGCCTGATCGGCCCTGGCTCCGTAAAAACCCGGCGTTGCTGCCGGGTTTTTTTCTGTTAGACTCGCCTTCAACTCCGGCTCGCGGTTTGTATCGCGCAGTTCGGCAACCAAGTGATCTTTGGTATAGATCACCGCTGAGACATCATGAGGAGATCATCATGCCCGTCGTTACCCTGCCGGATGGCAGCCATCGTAGTTTTGCAGAGCCCGTAACCGTTCATGACGTTGCTGCCGATATCGGCGCAGGTCTGGCCAAGGCGGCCCTTGCCGGGAAGGTCGACGGGAAACTCGTGGATACCAGTCATCTGATCGAAAACGATGCCGAGCTGGCCATTGTGACGGAGCGTGATGACGACGGTGTCGATGTTATTCGCCATTCCACTGCCCACTTGATGGCCATGGCCGTTCAGGAGCTGTTTCCGGGCGCCCAGGTTACTATCGGGCCGGTGATCGACAACGGCTTTTACTACGACTTCAAATATGAGCGCCCGTTTACCAATGAGGATATGGCGCGCATAGAAAAGCGTATGGAAGAGCTGGCCAAGCAGGATCTTCCGGTTTCCCGCTCCATTATGTCCCGGGACGAGGCGATCAAGCTGTTCAACGAGATGGGTGAGGAGTACAAGGTCCGTATCATCGAGGATATTCCCGGTGCGGAAGACCTGTCTTTCTATCGCCAGGGGGATTTTATCGACCTCTGCCGTGGCCCTCACGTGCCCAGTACCGGCAAACTGAAGGCCTTCAAGTTGACCAAGGTGGCTGGTGCCTATTGGCGCGGCGATACCAGCAATGAGCAGCTACAGCGCATCTACGGTACGGCCTGGGGCAACAAAAAAGACCTCAAGGCCTACCTGCACCGCCTGGAAGAGGCCGAGAAACGCGATCATCGCAAGATTGGCAAGAAACTCGGTCTGTTCCATATGCAGGAAGAAGCGCCGGGCATGGTGTTCTGGCATCCGGACGGCTGGTCCCTTTACCAGGAAGTCGAGCAGTACATGCGTGGCCAGCAGCACAAGCATGGTTACAAAGAGATCAAGACGCCGCAGGTGGTGTCCCGTACGCTCTGGGAGAAATCCGGGCACTGGGACAAGTTCAAGGACGATATGTTCACCACCGAGTCCGAGAAGCACGATTACGCGATCAAGCCCATGAACTGCCCGTGCCACGTGCAAGTGTTCAATCAGGGCTTGAAGAGCTACAAAGATCTGCCTCTGCGCCTGGCTGAGTTTGGTTGCTGCCATCGTAACGAAGCATCCGGTGCGCTGCACGGCCTGATGCGGGTGCGTGGGTTCACCCAGGATGATGCCCACATCTTCTGTGAGGAAGATGCGATTCAACAGGAAGTGTCGGCGTTTATCGCCATGCTTCACGAAATCTATGCGGATTTCGGTTTCGATCAGATTCTTTACAAACTCTCCACCCGTCCAGAGAAGCGGGTTGGGTCCGATGAAGTCTGGGATAAATCGGAAGCCGCGCTGGAAGAAGCGCTGAACCGTGAAGGTGTTGACTGGGAGCTGTTGCCGGGTGAAGGTGCGTTCTATGGTCCCAAAATCGAGTTCTCTCTGAAGGATTGCCTCGGTCGGGTGTGGCAGTGTGGTACTATCCAGGTAGACTTTTCAATGCCGGGGCGCCTCGGGGCCCAATACGTGGCTGATAACTCCGAGCGCAAAACGCCGGTCATGCTGCATCGGGCCGTGCTCGGCTCCTTTGAGCGGTTTATCGGTATCCTGATCGAAGAATACGAAGGGGCGTTCCCAACCTGGTTGGCCCCGACGCAGGTTGCGGTGCTGAACATTACCGACAAACAACGTGATTATTGTCAGAATCTGGCCAAAAAACTGGATTCTTTAGGCTTTCGGGTTAATGCTGACTTGAGAAACGAGAAGATCGGCTTTAAAATCCGCGAGCATACTTTAAATAAGGTTCCCTATCTGGTCGTTGTTGGCGACAAAGAGATCGAGAACAACGCCGTTGCCGTGAGAACACGTAAAGGCGACGATCTGGGAACCATGTCGGTCGACGAATTCGAAAAGCTGCTTGCAGCCGAGGTCGATCGCAAAGGTAGAACCAAAACGGAGATCTAATTATTAAACAGCGAGCGAATCGGGGTGGGCGCGCACCCAAAGCGCCTATCAATGAGAACATTGACGCAACTGAAGTCCGACTGATTGATGCCGAAGGCAATCAGGTCGGGATTGTTCCGATCGCAGATGCCTTGCGTATGGCGGAAGAGGCGACCCTGGATCTGGTACAGGTTACGGATTCCGATCCGATCGTCTGTAAGATAATGGACTACGGCAAAAAGATTTTTGAAGAGAAAAAGGCCAAGGCGGCTGCCAAGAAAAAGCAGAAGCAGACCCAGGTCAAAGAGCTGAAGTTCCGACCAGGAACGGAAGAAGGGGATTATCAGGTCAAACTACGCAACCTGATACGTTTCCTTGAAGCAGGGGACCGCGGCAAAATCACAATCCGGTTCCGTGGGCGTGAGATGGCACACCAGGAAATTGGTATGAAGCTCATGCAGCGGATTGAGGAAGATGTGACAGAAATAGCCCAGGTTGAGATGCGGCCGAAAATGGAAGGCCGGCAGATGACCATGGTTATCGCCCCCCGCAAGAAGAAGTGAACCTGATCCTTTGACGGGTCCCCCGCAGTGGCGGGGGATTTGTCGTTCAGGGGCACAATTGTTTATCCAAAATAGAATGCGGAGTTTTAAAAATGCCTAAGATGAAAACCAAGAGCGGAGCTACCAAGCGGTTCAAGAAGACCGCCACTGGCTTCAAGCACAAGCAGTCCTTCACCAGCCACATCCTGACCAAGAAGAGCCCGAAGCGTAAGCGTCAGCTGCGCGGCACCAAGCTCATCGCCAAGTCGGACGTAGCATCTATCAAGCGCATGACCGCGTGCTGATCCAGCCGCGCACATTGTTCCTTAGAAAGTAAAGGTAGAAGGATTAAAGTATGGCTCGTGTAAAGCGTGGCGTGGTAGCACGTCGTCGTCACAAGAAGATTCTCAATCAGGCCAAAGGTTACTACGGTGCCCGTAGCCGTGTTTACCGCGTTGCCAAGCAGGCGGTTATCAAGGCAGGTCAGTATGCCTACCGTGACCGTCGCAACCGTAAGCGTGCATTCCGCGCCCTGTGGATTGCCCGTATCAACGCCGGCGCCCGCGCAAACGGCCTGTCTTACAGCCGTCTGATTGCTGGTCTGAAGAAAGCAAATGTTGAGATCGACCGTAAGGTTCTGGCTGATCTGGCCATGAACGAGCAGCAGGCGTTTGCCGCTGTTGTTGAGAAGGCCAAAGCGTCCCTGTGATCGCTTAGCTCTTTCATCGATTGCTGATCGATCCGGGCGTCTCATGACCTATGATGACGCCTTCTGATAGGGGAAGGGCACGCTCTTCCCCTATTTTTGTTTTAACCTACCCCATTTCTGGTTTGGAGCAGGGTCAATGGAAAACCTGGAGCAACTGGTTCAGGACGGGTTGAGTGCCGTAGAGAAGGCCGACAACCTGCAGGCGCTTGATCAAATTCGCGTGGAATACCTCGGTAAAAAAGGTGTGATTACCCAGCAGGCAAAAACACTGGGCAAACTCTCCGCGGAGGAGCGTCCGGCGGCTGGCCAGAAGATCAACGAAGCCAAGGGCCAGGTTGAGCAGGCCATCAACGCGCGGCGTTCAGATCTTGAGGCGGCAGCCATCGAGGCCAGGCTTGCGGCTGAATCCATTGACGTATCACTACCGGGCCGTGGCCAGGATCTGGGGGGGCTGCACCCGGTCACTCGCACATTGCAGCGTATTGAGGAAATTTTCGCCCAGGCCGGTTACAGCGTGGAGCAGGGGCCGGAAATCGAAAACGATTATCATAATTTTGAAGCCCTGAATATTCCGGGGCACCACCCGGCTCGTGCCATGCATGACACGTTTTATTTCAACCCGGGCACCCTGCTGCGCACTCATACCTCGCCGGTTCAGATCCGCACCATGGAGGCTGGTAAACCGCCATTCCGCATGATCTGCCCCGGGCGCGTGTATCGTTGTGATTCCGATATGACCCACACCCCCATGTTCCATCAGGTGGAGGGGCTGTTGGTCGAAAAGAATGTCAGTTTTGCCGACCTTAAAAGCACCGTTGAAGAGTTCCTCCGGGTGTTTTTTGAGCGTGATCTGAAAGTGCGTTTCCGCCCCTCTTATTTTCCGTTTACCGAGCCCTCGGCCGAGGTTGATATTGAATGGGGCCGAGAGCCGGATGGCAGCATCAAGTGGCTGGAAGTGATGGGGTGCGGCATGGTGCACCCGAAAGTGTTCGAACATTGCGGTATTGATTCTGAAGAGTATCGCGGGTTTGCCTTCGGCCTGGGCGTTGAGCGTTTGGCTATGCTCCGCTATGGCGTAAAAGACCTGCGTATGTTCTTCGAAAACGACCTGCGTTTCCTGCGCCAGTTCCGTTAATCGGGCGCCGGGAATCAACTCGACAGGCTAAGAATCAACCGTATCAGAACAGGATCAGGACAATGAAATTCAGTGAACAGTGGCTGCGTGAATGGGTGAATCCGAGCATTGGTTCCCAGGAGCTGATGGATCAAATCACCATGGCGGGCCTGGAAGTGGATGGCTTCGAAGCCGTGGCAGGCGATTTTACCGGTGTGGTTGTCGGCGAGGTGGTTTCGGTTGCCTCGCATCCGGACGCCGACAAGCTGCGGGTGTGCCAGGTAAGTAATGGCCAGCAAACCGTTCAGGTCGTTTGTGGCGCTCCCAATGTTCGAGACGGGCTCAAGGTTCCGTTTGCCGAGGTGGGGGCGGTCCTGCCCGGTAATTTCAAGATCAAAAAGGCCAAACTCCGGGGGCAGCCCTCCGAAGGTATGCTTTGCTCGGAGTCTGAGCTGGGCTTATCCGATAGTCATGATGGCCTGATGGAGCTGCCGGTAGACGCTCCGGTCGGAGAGCCGGTGGCCGATTACCTCAGGCTTGACGACATCACCATTGATGTGGACCTCACGCCGAACCGTAGCGATTGCTTGTCCATTAAAGGGCTTGCCCGGGAAGTAGGTGTGTTAAACAGTCTGGTCACCCATGCGCCAGAAATCGAACCGGTCGCGGCCGCGCATTCGGGCGTGCCGGATATCCGGGTTGAAGCGCCGGCAGGCTGTCCCCGTTATCTCGGGCGCATTCTCAGGAACGTGAATCTGCAGGCTGAGACACCGCTATGGATGCAGGAAAAATTGCGCCGCTCCGGTGTGCGTTCAATCGACGCTGCGGTCGATGTGACGAACTATGTCCTGCTGGAGCTGGGCCAGCCGATGCACGCATTTGATCGGGATGAGATCAAGGGCGGCATTGTGGTGCGTATGGCAACGGCGGGTGAAAAACTGGTGCTGCTGGATGGCCAGGAGGTGGAGCTGACACCGGAAACGCTGGTGATTGCGGACCATGAGAAACCGGTGGCGATTGCCGGTGTTATGGGGGGCGAGCATTCCGGTGTGAGTGAGAAGACCCGAGACCTGGTGCTTGAGTCGGCCTACTTCGATCCCATCACGCTGGCGGGTAAAGCCCGTCATTATGGGCTTCACACCGATGCCTCCCATCGTTTTGAGCGAGGCGTTGACTACGAACTGGCGCGTGCTGCCATGGAGCGGGCGACCCGTTTGCTAATGGCTATTGTCGGCGGTGAGCCGGGTGAAATTGTTGAAGTGGCGAGTCGCGAGCACTTGCCGAAAGCGCCGGTTATTGATCTGCGGGAGCAGCGCCTGGCCGATGTGCTCGGCATGAAAATTGATCGGACGACGGTAGAGGAAATTCTTACCCGTTTGGGGCTGCACATCGACAAACTTCTGAAAGATGGCTGGCGCATCAGCGTACCGAGCTTTCGGCCGGATATCTCCATTGAGGAGGATCTGATCGAAGAGGTGGGGCGCATTTTTGGTTACAACAACCTTCCGGTTACCGAGCCCACCGGCGCCCTTGGTTTGCGTGCGCGGGAAGAGGCTGTTCGGCCGCTGTCTGCCGTCCGTAATTTCTTTGTGGCCCAGGGTTATCAGGAAGCGGTGACCTACAGCTTTGTGGACCCCAAGGTTCAGCAGCTGCTAGACCCTGATCGCCAGGGAATTGCGCTGGCTAATCCGATTTCAGCAGACCTGTCGGTGATGCGCACCACGCTGTGGAGTGGTCTTCTGAAAACCGTTGGCCATAACCAGAACCGGCAGCAGCCCCGAATTAGGCTGTTTGAGACTGGCCTGAGGTTTGAGCAGGGCGCCGAGGGAATCCGGCAGCAGCCGATGCTGGCCGGCGTTGTAGTTGGCAACCAGAATCCTGAAAACTGGGTAAACGGTCGCAGAACCACGGATTTCTTTGATGTAAAAGGGGAATTGGAAAGCCTTTTCCGATTGCTGGGTATCGAAATCAGCTTTATTGCCAGCCAGCACCCCGCGCTGCATCCAGGCCAGACTGCTGAATTAGTGCGCGACGGGGAGCATATCGGCTGGTTGGGGACCTTGCACCCGCAAGTGCAGAAAAATCTTGAACTTAATGGCACGATTCTGATGTTTGAGCTATTCTTGGAATCGATCGTTACCGGTTATGTGCCTAATTTCAAAGATATTTCGAAATTCCCGGAAGTTCGTCGGGATTTGGCTATCATTATCGGAAGCGATGTGGCGTTCGCGAAGGTAGAGCATGTGGCCCGAAAACATGCCGGCGAGCACCTCACGGCATTGCGTGTGTTTGATGTTTATGAGGGTGAGGGTCTCGGAGAAGGTAATCGCAGCCTGGCCCTGAGTCTGTTCTGGCAGCATCCGGAGCGCACGCTGAACGAGGACGAAGTGCATTCTCTCTTCAATGGGGTTATCGAGGCCCTGAAAGAAGAGTTGGGGGCAACACTGAGGAGTTGACAGATGGCGGCTTTGACGAAAGCAGATATGGCGGAGCGGTTGTATGAGGAGTTGGGTCTCAACAAGCGGGAAGCCAAGGAAATGGTGGAAGCCTTCTTCGACGAAATCAGAGGTGCGCTCAGTCATAACGAACAGGTGAAGTTGTCTGGATTCGGCAACTTCGATCTGAGGGACAAGAAACAGCGGCCGGGACGGAACCCGAAAACGGGCGAGGAAATTCCGATCAGTGCACGGCGTGTAGTGACGTTTCGACCGGGTCAGAAACTGAAACAGAAAGTAGAAGCATATGCTGGAACCCAGTCATAACAACGAGCTCCCCGTTATTCCGGGGAAACGTTACTTCACCATTGGCGAGGTAGCAGAGCTGTGTGCGGTCAAGGCGCACGTGCTGCGTTATTGGGAGCAAGAGTTTCCGCAGCTGTCACCAGTCAAGCGTCGGGGTAATCGGCGTTACTATCAGCGGGCCGACGTTATTACCATCCGGCAGATCCGCAGTCTGTTGTATGATCAGGGCTATACCATCGGCGGTGCCAAGCAGAAGCTAAGTAGCAGCGAGGTTAAGGACGACACCTCTCAGTACAAGCAGCTTATTCGCCAGATGATCACCGAACTTGAAGAAGTGCTGGATGTGCTGAATGCGCCGGTGCGGTAACGTTTGGTTGGATGCTTAAGCGTAAGGATCGAAAAAGCCAGAGTGGCCCGCCACTCTGGCTTTTGTTTTTCTGAAACCTGCAGGTTTATTTGCTTTTACAGGTTTTGATGCCCAGAAGGGAGTACGCAGGGCAGTTTCCGGCCAGTGCCGTCGCCAGCGGAACAAGGCCAATCCAGCCCCAGGGGGTTTGGGGGCCAACAAAAACCAGGGCCAGCAGGACAACGCCTGCAATGGCGCGAATAATACGATCAGCGGAACCCATGTTTACGGTCATTGTGTCTCTCCTGTGTGCTATCGGATGATAATAAGACTATAGGCCTGCCACTGGCCGGGTTCAGTGATAAAGTCACACAGGCAAACAACTTTCCCGACAAGGCTTTGGAAAATGGCCAAACATAGTATTCTCGACACGCTTGCCGGGTCTTTGCGGCAGGACACCCTTGACGGGCTTCAGACCATGCGTTTCCCGCCGGGGCAAGTGCTGTTTAGTGCCGGCGAGCATTGCCGTGGGCTGCCACTGGTGCTGTCCGGGAGTATCAAGGTTCAGATGACCGGGGTTTCCGGCCATGGCATCGTGCTCTATCGCATGGGCGCGGATGATATCTGCACCCTGTCTATTGGCTGCCTGATGACTGGCCGCGGATACCGCGCCGAAGCCATTGTCGAGGAAAACGCAGAGGCAGCCATCATTCCGCGGGGCTTGTTTGATCGGTTGATGGATCAGTCGGCGCAATTCCGGTTGGGTATTATGGAGTCTTATGGCCGTCGGCTTGATGACTTGATGCTGTTGGTGGAAGAGGTGGCGTTTCACCGGATGGATGAGCGTCTTGAAGAGTGGCTTCAGGCCAGGGCAGCCATGGGCCAGCAGCTATTAACCATTACTCACCAGGAATTGGCGGTTGAGCTTGGCACGGCCCGTGAAGTGGTCAGTCGCCTGTTGAAAGAGCTTGAGCGTCGGGGGCAGGTCAGGTTGGCCCGGGGCCGGGTTGAGCTCACCGGGCTGCTGAAATCCGCGTCAATGGTTTGAGAGGCTGTGTACCAAGCGTGCGAGCTGCTCTGCCGAATGCTGCAGGTTGTACTGTGCGGCCGTGTAGGCGTCGGTTAACGTCATGGGGGCGGGAGTGATCGAAAACGCGGCCGTTAATCCTGCGTCGTGCAGTGGCCCCAGTCCGGTGCCCAGCTTGCCGCACAGGCCGATCACCGGAACCTTGCAAGACCTGGCCAGCCGGGAGACCCCTGCCGGGGTTTTGCCAAAAGCGCTCTGGGCATCAATGGCACCTTCTGCCGTAATCACCAGATCGGCATCCCGAATCTTTTCCTCCAGTTTTACGGCTGCCATGACCAACTCTATACCGGGCTGAAGCCGTGCTCCCAGCAGGCCCTTGATCATACCTCCAATGCCCCCTGCCGCGCCGCTCCCTGGAAAGCTGGCCATATCCATTCCTTGCGCCTGCGCCAGCGTTGAAAAGTGCGACAGGTTTGCGTTTAGCAGTCGTACCTGGTCGCTGTCTGCACCTTTTTGTGGCCCGAAAATGGCGGCTGCCCCCTGGGTGCCCAGTAGCGGATTGGTCACGTCGCAAGCGGCGACAATACAGACCCCCTCTAGTTGCTTCATGGCCGGCCGCAGGTCCATCAGGGCCAGTTGTGCCAGGCCTGCGCCGCCCGGCCTGATAGGATTCCCCTGATGGTCCAGTAACTGCGCGCCCAACGCCTGCAGAATACCGGCCCCGCCGTCGGTGGTAGCGCTGCCGCCGAGGCCGAGGATCAGCGTTTTTGGACGATGTGCCAGGGCTGCCAGAATCAGTTCTCCGGTTCCCCGGCTGGAGGCGTGAAGCGCATCGCGTGTATCGCGGGGTGTGCATTGAAGGCCGCTGCCTTCGGCCACTTCGACGATGGCTGCGTTACCCCCGTCGGCGATACCGAAGCACGCCCGGACCGGAATACCGGCAGGCCCGGATACGGTTACCGTGTGAAGCTCTCCGCGAAGGGCTTTGGTCAGGGCAACCGTTGTTCCCTCGCCGCCGTCGGCAAGAGGGACCTCAACCAACTCATCGTCCGGAGCCGCGCTTCTCCACCCTGTTGCGATGGCCGCGGCCACCTCATGGGCGGGCAGGCACTCTTTGAAAGAGTCCGGTGCAATCACAATCCGCATCTTAATGGCCCCGGTCTTTGACGTTTTCCATAACCGCAAACGTGCTGGTTTGCAGAACGTGAGGCAAGCTGGAGATCTGCTCCCCCAGAACCTGACGATATTCCGCCATATTGCGCGTCCGTACTTTCAGAAGATAGTCGAAATTGGCCGCCATCATGTGGCATTGCTCTACCGCGGAGATTTGCCGGACGGCTTCATTGAACGCGGCCAGTGCTTTGCTGCTGGTATCGTTCAGGGTGACCTGGGCGAATGCGATATGCGAGAGCCCCAGTTTGGTCTGGTTCACCATGGCGCTGTAGCCGGTGATGTACCCCTGATCTTCCAGCCGTTTCATTCGTACCTGACAGGGAGTCTTTGATAATCCTACCCGGGAGGCCAGGTCGGTAACGGTAATGCGGCCGTTCTTCTGCAGTTCCCGGACGATAGAGAGATCGATTCTGTCGAGATCCGCCATGACTGCTATCCTTTAGGTTCGTCGGAGTAATTTTTTTAAAAGGCCGAATCGTCCAATTTTAGCGAATAGATAGTCCAATGGGTAATTTTTGAGGTGCTAAAAAAGGAAAAGAACGCTCTACCCGGTCGATTTACAGGATAATTGTATGTACCTGCTTCGCTAAAATGCGGTCAGTATTCAAACAATCAGGAGGGTACACCATGAGTCTTCAGCAATCCGTGGCTCCGGAACTCAATGACATCCGCCAAGCGATCCGCGCGAATTACCTGGCGGACGAACACGAAGTGATCCACCGGTTGATTGCTGAGGCCCAGCTGTCTGACGAAACCCGCAAGGCGATTTCAGCCCGGGCAGCCGTTCTGGTGCGTGATGTGCGCAATAGCGCCAAGCCGACCATCATGGAGAAGTTTCTGGCGGAGTACGGGCTGACGACCAAAGAAGGCGTGGCGTTGATGTGCCTTGCTGAAGCCCTGTTGCGGGTGCCGGACAACCTGACCATCCAGGATCTGATCGAAGACAAGATCACCTCCGGGAATTGGGGTGCCCACGTGGGTAAAGCCAAGTCCGGCATGATCAACTCGGCGACTCTGGCCCTGTTGATGACCAGCAACCTGCTCAAGGATTCGGAACGCCAAAGCGTGGGCGATACCCTGCGCAAGCTGGTCAAGCGCATGGGCGAGCCGGTGGTGCGCACCGTTGCGGGCCAGGCCATGAAAGAAATGGGGCGGCAGTTCGTGCTGGGCCGCGATATTGACGAGGCTCAGGAGCGTGGCAAGCCTCAGGAGCAGCGTGGCTATACCTATTCTTATGACATGCTCGGTGAGGCTGCCCGCACCGACGAGGATGCCCAGCGTTACTATCAGTCGTATTCCGATGCGATCGACAGCATCAGCAAGCGCTGTGAAGGCGATGTAAGAACCAACCCGGGAATTTCCGTGAAGTTGTCGGCTCTGCTGGCCCGTTACGAATATGGCCATAAAGAGCGGGTAATGAGTGAATTGATGCCCCGGGCCCTCAAGCTGGCCAAAAAAGCTGCGGCGGCCAACATGGGCTTTAACATCGACGCCGAGGAACAGGATCGCCTGGACCTCTCCCTTGATGTGATCGAGGCCATCCTCTCTGACCCTGAGCTGAAGAACTGGGACGGGTTCGGTGTTGTTGTCCAGGCTTTCGGAAAGCGCGCCTCGGAAACTCTCGACTGGCTCTATGCCCTTTCTGAAAAGCTGGATCGTCGGATTATGGTCCGCCTGGTGAAAGGCGCCTACTGGGATGCCGAGATCAAGCGTGCACAGGTTATGGGCCTGCCGGACTTCCCGGTGTTCACCCGCAAGGCCTGCAGTGATGTAGCCTATCTGGCGGGCGTCCGTAAACTTCTGGGGATGACCGATCGAATTTATCCCCAGTTCGCGACGCACAATGCCCACTCGGTCTCTGCGGTGTTGGAGCTGGCCAAGGATCTGAGTCGCGACAAGTTCGAGTTCCAGCGCCTTCACGGCATGGGTGAGTCACTGCACGATCAGGTACTGGCAGACAGCGGTGTGCCATGCCGGATTTATGCGCCGGTGGGGGCCCATAAGGACCTGCTGGCCTACCTGGTGCGCCGTCTGCTGGAAAATGGCGCCAACAGCTCGTTTGTTAACCAGATTGTAGACACCAGCATCACGCCGGAAGAGATTGCCCGGGATCCCATTGATGTGGTGGTCGACCTGGGCGACAACCTGTCCAGCAAGGCGATTGTGCACCCATCGAAAATCTTCGGTGAGCAGCGCCGTAACTCCAAAGGTTGGGACATTACCGACCCCGTGACCGTCGCCGAAATTGATGAGGGGCGTAACCGTTACAAGAGCCATCAGTGGCAGGGTGGGCCGATCCTTGCGGTTGAGCCTGCCAGCGACGAAGTGGTGGAAGTTCGCAATCCGGCCAACCCGGACGACCTGGTGGGCCATATCACTTACGCGTCTGAAACCGACGTTTCTGCGGCACTTGATGCGGCCCGGGATGGTTTCAAGCATTGGTCTGCGGTTCCTGCCGAAGAGCGCGCCGCGATAGTCCGGAGAGTTGGCGACCTGTACGAAGAGAACGTGCACGAACTGTTTGCCCTGACCACTCGCGAGGCAGGCAAATCCCTGTTGGATGCCGTTGCGGAAATTCGTGAGGCTGTGGATTTCGCCATGTTCTATGCCAACGAGGCTATCCGTTACGAGCAGGACGGTGATGCCCGGGGCGTGATGTGTTGCATCTCGCCCTGGAACTTCCCGCTGGCAATTTTTACGGGCCAGATTCTGGCGAACCTCGCTGCTGGTAACGCGGTTGTGGCGAAGCCGGCAGAGCAGACGTCCTTGCTGGCGTGTCGAGCCGTTGAGCTGATGCATGAGGCGGGAATTCCCCGGGCTGCGATCCAGCTGCTGCCGGGCACCGGGGCCACAGTGGGGGCGGGGCTTACCTCGGATTCCCGGGTCACCGGCGTATGCTTTACCGGGTCTACGGCAACTGCGCAACGCATCAACAAAGCCATGACCGAGCATATGGAGCCCGACGCACCTCTGGTTGCCGAGACCGGCGGCCTGAATGCCATGATTGTGGATTCCACAGCGTTGCCAGAGCAGGTAGTGCGTGACGTGCTGGCATCCTCCTTCCAGAGTGCCGGTCAGCGCTGTTCCGCGTTGCGGATGCTTTACGTTCAGAAGGACATCGCCGATAACCTGCTGGAAATGCTCTACGGAGCGATGGAAGAGTTGGGTATTGGCGACCCCTGGCAGCTGTCCACTGACGTTGGTCCGGTCATTGACGAAAACGCCCGAAAGAAGATTACCGACCATTGCCAGAAATTCGAGCAGCAGGGCAAATTGCTGAAAAAGCTGAAGGTTCCGGAGCAGGGGCTGTTTGTTTCGCCGGCCGTGCTGAAGGTGAGCGGCATCGAGGATATGGAAGAGGAAATCTTCGGCCCGGTGCTGCACGTGGCAACCTTCGAGGCCAAAGATATCGACAAGGTGATTGATTCGGTCAACGCCAAAGGGTACGGCCTGACATTTGGCATCCACAGCCGCGTTGACCGTCGTATCGAGCACATTGCCAGTCGGATCAAAGTGGGCAACACCTATGTTAACCGCAACCAGATTGGTGCCATTGTCGGTTCCCAGCCATTTGGTGGTGAGGGCTTGTCCGGTACCGGACCGAAAGCCGGTGGCCCGCACTATGTGCGTCGGTTCCTGAAGGGCGACGTGGTTGAGAAATCCGCACCGTCCACCGATAAGATGGTCGGTGTCGAAAAGGCTCAGAAACTGATCAACAAACTGGCTGACCTCGAATTACCAGAGCCGAAGGAGCGCCAGGCACAGCTAGAGCCCCATTTCGGGACAGTGCCTGCACCGCTGGATGACGGTTATGAGGAGATGCCCGGGCCGACCGGCGAGCAGAACCAGCTGGCCTGTCATGGGCGTGGCGTGGTTTTGTGCCTGGGCCCGGATGCGGAGACCGCTGTTGAGCAGGCTGGCACCGCGTTGTCTCAGGGTAACAAAGTGGTTGTTATTGCACCCGGGGCAGACAAGGCGTTGGCGGATGCCATCAAGGCCGGTCTCCCGATCGTGGCCAGTGACGGTATGCTGAACCCGGACGCCCTGGCAAAACTGACGGGCTTCGAAGCTGTTGTCAGCGTGGCAGAAAAGCCGTTGCTCAAGCAATACCGCACCGCGCTGAGCGAGCGGGAGGGCGCACTGCTGCCGCTGATTACCGAGCACAAGCTGGATCAGCGATATGTAATCGAGCGCCATCTGTGTGTGGACACCACGGCAGCCGGCGGCAACGCAAGCCTGATTGCATCGGCTGAATAGGCCTGTGCCGGGGGCGGGTTCTGCCGCCCCCGGCTTCTTTTCGCATTACGTTTCTGTCTGAATCACTTCGCGTTACCATAGCCTGCTTTGCCAACCCAGCCAGAAACGGGTCCTCCCTTGTCGGTTAACCATTTCAACTCTCCGGATTGTTCAAATCAAAGCATTGAGCCCGCGCGTAATTTTTTCGCGGTTTGTCTGGCTCTGACCTTGTGCTTCATTGTTTATTCCATGCTCATCGTGGTGGTGCCGGTCTATGGGCTTGCCCTGGGGGCGTCGCCATTGATGCTGGGTGTTGTTCTCAGTGCCCAGTATGTCCTACCGTTGGTATTGGCGATTCCGCTGGGTGGCGTGGTTACACGGTTTGGAGGGCGGGCGACCTTGATAGCGGGGGCCGGCATCATGGTGTCCGGCTTGCTGGCCATGCATCTATGGCCGGGTTTTACCGGCCTGATCGTGGGTCAGTTGCTGGTCGGGCTGGCCCACCTGCAGGTGGTTCTGTCTGCCCAGACCATTATTTCCAATCTGGGGAGTGGCCCGCGGTTGGAGAAGTATTTTGGCTGGTATGCCACCTGGTTGTCTGGCGGCCAGGTGATTGGCCCGCTGCTCGCGGGTGCCATGTTGAAATCGTCGGGAACAGAGTGGGTGTTTCTGGTGATGGCGCTGTTTGCGCTGGTTTCAGGCCTGGTGGCGATTCGGCTGAGCGGCCAGGCCAGGGAGCGTGTGGCCGTTACCCGAACACAAGCGGGCTTCCGGGCTCAGTGGCAGCTTATGCTCAGCAGCCGCGGGGTGCAGATGTCTGTCATGGTGACGGTACTTGGAATGTTCGCCCTCGGGGTTTACGGCAGCTACCTTCCGGTATACCTGGAGAGCCTCGAGGTCAGCCCTGTCATCATTGGTATTCTGGTGAGTCTTCGTGCCGGTGTTGCCATGCTGATACGCCCGTTCATGGCGCGCATCATCGGATTGTCGGGCGGCCGTATGCCAACGGTCTGTATTTCGCTGATTGTTCTCGCGATCGGTATCGCCTTGATGGGAGTGTCCGAGCAGATAATGCTGATCGCTGCCCTGGCAGTCCTGGTCGGTATAGGGTCTGGTCTTACCCAGCCATTGTCCATGGTTATTCTGGCTGAGGCCGTAGAAAGAGAGCGTCGGGCGGGTGCGCTGGGTATGCGCCTGATGGCCAATCGCGCGGTGCATTTTCTTGCGCCCTTGTTGTTCGGGTTATTGCTTGAGTTGGGCGGTTTTTCGCTGGCTTTCGCCGCCTCAGGTTTGTTGATCTTTCTGGTGCTGCTTCTGTCCATCCGGCGATTCAGATCCGCGATCTTGTAACCAGCGCCTGCATTTCCCGCTCTGCTGCCCTCCGTCTGACTGATAGTCCGAAGAATTATCAATTTTTGTATTCGATTAATGGAAAATGTGTATTCGTTTTCTTAGATTGTTGTCCGTTGGCTACGTTTGTCTAGTGCGTGGCCTCCGACGATAAATAACAACAAAAGTTACTTTTAGGATGCTCAGTAAAACGCTCATCGCGCTGGCCGGCATGGAGTATTCATACTGGCACACCAAATACGGCAGCAAAACCTTTGATACCGAAAGCGCGGTCAGTGCTCTGGTGAAGTTCCATTTCTAGAGGTCACCCGGCTGCATTCAGAATGTATACATTTTGATGATGTAAGTGTACGCTAAAACAAATGTGAATCTGACGCGTGAGCTGGCGGAGGGTGCCAGCTGCGCAATGAACAACGGGAGAGCTTTATGGGACGCCTGACGACACACGTGCTGGATACCTCTGCGGGTAAACCGGGGAAGGGATTGCGCATTGATCTCTACCGGCTGGAGGCCGAGAGCCGGAGCTTCATCAAGACAGTTACAACCAACGACGACGGTCGCTGCGATGAACCCGTACTGGAAGGTGATGCGTTAACGGAAGGGCAATACGAACTGGTTTTTCACGCCGGTGACTATTTTCGCAGCCAGGGCAGCACACTCCCGGATAATGCGTTTCTGGATGTGATTCCCCTGAGATTCGGAGTCGCCGATGCCTCGCAGCACTATCACGTGCCGTTGCTGGTTACCCCGTTCAGCTATTCCACCTACCGAGGCAGCTGACCGGCAGTCGCTGGTCAGAGGTCTGAATCCCCAGAATAACCAAAAAGCCCACGAGAGATCTGTCCCATGGAAGCGTATATCCTGGATTTCGTGAACTTCATGCTGCGTTGGCTGCATGTGATTGCTGCGGTCGCCTGGATTGGCGAGTCTATTTATTTCGTTATGCTGGATAACAGCCTGCGTCCGCCAAAAGGCGATGTCTGTAAAAAGCGTGGCGTGTTCGGTGAAATGTGGGCCGTTCATGGCGGCGGCTTCTACCACAATCAAAAGTACGCCACGGCACCGGCCAACCTGCCGGAAGACTTGCATTGGTCGTTCTGGAAAGCTTACACCACCTGGCTGTCCGGCTTTGCCCTGTTCACCATCCTGTACATGGTGAACCCGAGTTTTTATCTGGTAAACCCGAACAGTGATTGGCAATGGGCCGCCCAGCTGACCGGCTGGCAGGCAAACATCCTGGCGCTGGCCTTCCTGGTTTCAGGCTGGGTGGTTTATAACGAATTGTGCAAGCGTATCAGCCCGAACATGGAGCGCGACGGTGTATTGAGTGTGGCGGTGGCCATCATGATGGTGATCGTGGCTTACCTGAGTACCCATATGTTCTCTGGCCGTGCCGCGTTCCTGTTGACCGGTGCCGTGATGGCCACCGCCATGAGTGCCAACGTGTTCTTCTGGATTATTCCCGGCCAACGCAGAATGGTTAAGGCGATGACGGCTGGCGAGAAGCCCAATCCTATCGACGGTAAGCGTGGCAAACAGCGTTCCGTGCACAACACGTATTTCACGCTGCCGGTATTGCTGCTGATGATCAGCAACCATTATGCCTTCGCGTATACCCACGATCTGGCGTGGGTCATCATGACCATTCTTATTTTTGCCGGCGCGATTATCCGGCAGTTCTTCGTGCGTATGCATCAGGGCAACAAAAAGCCGGGTTATCTGGTGGTGGGCGCGGCGCTTATTCTGCTCTCTTTCTGGGTGGCGGCACCTGCCAGCAAGCCTGCCACAGAGGCCGTCAGCCAGGCGGACGGTGTGTCTGCAGGAACCAGCTTTGCAGAGGTTGAACAAGTGATTGGCCAGCATTGTGTGTCTTGCCATGCTGCCAAGCCAACCCATCCCGGGTTCAATGCGCCGCCGGCAGGCGTGATGCTGGATAGTAGTGATCGTATCAGCCAGCTCGCCCCGAGGATTCGGGAAGTGGTCGCCAGCCGTTATATGCCGCTTGGCAACATCACCGGCATGACCGACGAAGAGCGGGCACTGATTGCCAACTGGCATGATTGACTCGCCGCTCAGATGATAAGCCCATTGTTGTGATTTTGACGTTCAGGAAGCCAATCGATGAGTTTGACCAAACAGAGTGAGTATCCAAGGGATCTGGTTGGCTATGGCAACAACCCGCCCCATGCCGACTGGCCAGGCAAGGCCAAAATTGCGGTGCAGTTTGTACTGAATTACGAAGAGGGCGGGGAAAATTGCGTGCTTCACGGCGATGCCCACTCCGAACAGTTTTTGTCCGAGATCGCGGGGGCAGAGGCCTATCCGGCTCGCCACATGAGCATGGAGTCTATCTATGAGTATGGCTCCCGGGCGGGTGTGTGGCGGATTCTGAATGAGTTCAAGCGCCGCGATATGCCGCTGACGGTTTTTGGCGTGGCCATGGCACTGGAACGTCACCCAGAAGTAGCCAGGGCCTTCAAAGAACTGGGGCATGAAGTCGCTTGCCATGGCTGGCGCTGGATTCACTATCAGAACGTGCCTGAAGACGTTGAGCGCGAGCATATGCGTAAGGCGATTGAAATTTTCCAGTCACTCTATGGCGAGAAGCCGCAAGGCTGGTATACCGGCCGCGACAGTGAGAATACCCGCCGGCTCGTGGTTGATGAGGGCAGCTTCCTCTACGACAGTGACTACTACGGTGATGACTTGCCGTTCTGGACCTGTGAAGCCGACAGCCAGGGCGAGAAACAGCCCCACCTGGTGGTGCCCTATACCCTGGATACCAACGATATGCGCTTTGCATCACCCCAGGGTTTTGCCACGGGCGAGGACTTCTTCAATTACCTCCGGGATGCGTTTGATGTGCTCTATGCCGAAGGTGAAGAGGCTCCAAAAATGCTTTCTATCGGTTTGCACTGCCGGTTAGCTGGCCGCCCCGGCCGCTTCCGGGCCTTGCAACGATTCCTGGATCACATTGAGAGCCATGACCGGGTTTGGGTGGCCCGGCGCATCGATATCGCGAAGCATTGGGCTGAGCGCCACCCCTATACAGCCAAGGAGTTGTGATGAGTAACAAGACCGTCAAAAAACACAGTTATTACGCGCCAACCGGGGGGCATCCGCCACAGACCCAGTTGCTATCAGATCGTGCGGTTTTCACTGAAGCTTACGCGATTATCCCCAAAGGTGTGCTCCGGGACATCGTGGCGAGTTTCCTGCCGCACTGGGAAAAGACCCGTTTGTGGGTGCTCTCCCGCCCGCTGTCAGGTTTCGCAGAGACTTTCTCTCAGTACATTATGGAAGTGCAGCCCGGCGGTGGCAGCGACCGGCCGGAGCTGGACCCGGGTGCTGAAGGGGTGCTGTTTGTCGTCGAGGGGGAAATGACCCTGACCCTGAACGGCGAGAAGCACCAGATGGAAGAGGGCGGCTACGCTTTTATTCCGCCAGGTACAGATTGGCAACTGCACAACCAGGCCGACCGGATTGTGCGCTTCCACTGGATTCGTAAAGCCTACGAGCCGGTAGAGGGGCTGGGTACGCCAGAAGCCTTCGTCGTCAATGAAAATGACATTGAACCGGTTGAAATGGCCGGTACCGACGGGCGCTGGACCACCACCCGTTTTGTCGATATGCAGGATCTTAGGCACGATATGCACGTGAATATCGTGAACTTCCAGCCTGGCGGTGTTATCCCCTTCGATGAGACCCATGTGATGGAGCATGGTCTTTATGTTCTCGAAGGTAAGGCGGTTTACCACCTGAATCAGGATTGGGTGGAAGTTGAGGCCGGTGACTATATGTGGCTCCGGGCTTTCTGCCCGCAGGCCTGCTACGCCGGCGGGCCCGGGCCTTTCCGGTACCTGCTGTACAAGGATGTGAACCGACACATGAAACTGAACGGATTCGGCGCACGCTGAATCCAGGATACGAGGCGCATATGCTCGAACTTCACGCACAGCCGCTAACGGCAGAAGCATTCCAGACATTTGGCGAGGTTATTGAGCGCCGCGACGACAAGTCGTTCCCGATCAATGCCGGGCGAACCCAGCGCCACCATGATCTGGCGAAGGTGGAGGCTCTGGGCGACGAGGCCCGGGTGCTGGTAAGTATCTTTGTCAGTCAGCCGGTATCCTTACCACTGGAGCTGACCTTTCTGGAGCGTCATCCCCAGGGCAGTCAGGCCTTCATGCCGTTGAATCGTGAACGCTTCCTGATTGTGGTGGCGCCGCCGGGAGACGGGATTGATCCCGGTGATGTGCGGGCATTTGTCACCGACGGCCGGCAAGGTGTGAATTACCGGGCCGGCACCTGGCACGCCATTCAGTCTGTACTGGAAACAGAAGGTGAGTTTGTGGTGGTGGACCGGGGCGGTGCCGGCAACAATTGCGACGAGTTTGCGATTGATGTGCGGGTAACCCTCGACTGAATGACCGGGGCCGCCGGCTTACTGGCCGGCGGTATCGGGCGACAGGTATGAAAAAATCGAGTGCAGGTCCTGGCTTGTGCTCTCATCTTCGAAATGCAGCTTGGCTTCAATATGGTCCATATGGTGCATCATCAAGTCTGAAGCCTTCCTGGCGTCCCCTGCCGCGATGGCATCGACAAGCTCGGTATGTTCGTCGAACGAGCAGTGGGATACCGTCACCCGCTCGTACTGGGCGATAATCAGGGATGTCTGGGACACCAGGCTGCGTTGAAAGCCTATCAGTGGCTTGTTGCCGGCTACTTCGGCTAACCGGAGGTGGAATTCGCCGGAAAGGCGAATCGCCGTCCCCGTCTCACCCCGGTCGAAACAGGCTTTCTCTTCCTGAATCATCTGGCGTAACTGTTGTACCTGCTCTTTGGTGGCGTTTTGTGCGGCAAGCTCGGTTACGGCTTTTTCGATGATGCGGCGGGCCTGGAGTATCTGCCGGGCTTCTTCGATAGTGGGGTTTGCCACCATGGCGCCACGGTTTGGCCGCATGGAAACCACGCCCTCGTGGGCAAGCTGAAGCAACTCACGCCGGATGATGGTCCGGCTGACACCGAAAATCTCCCCGAGCGCTTCTTCACTGAGCTTGATGCCCGGCGCCAGTCGGTGTTCAAGAATAGCGTCGAACAGATGGGCGTAGATCTCGTCGTGTTTTTTGCCGGCGTGCTTTTTCTTCGGCTGGCTGGATATGGCTCGATCCTGTGTGCTCATAAATTCTCCGTTAGCCGCCGAACATTGATCTGACTTGCGGCATGTAGTCTAATCTAATTGTATACAATAAAATTGAATGTTGTTCAAAATATAGCGTATTTTCCGCTATCCAAGGAGAACCCCATGAGTCATTTTCAGACACTGACCCCATCCAAACTCAGTCGCGAGGAGTTCGTGAAAGCGTTTGCCGATATCTATGAACACTCGCCATGGGTGGCAGAGCAAGCCTACGACCGGGGAGTGGATGAGACCCTGGACGAGGTTGAAGGGCTGCACGCACGGATGTCCCAGGTGTTTCTTGAGGCCAGCGACGACACGAAGCTGGCGCTTATTAATGCCCACCCGGACCTCGCAGGCAAGGCGGCCACCCGGGGGGAGCTTACCGCTGCGAGTACCTCTGAACAAGCGGGAGCCGGCATCCAGGAGTGCACACCGGACGAGTTTGAACGTTTTACTCGCTACAACGAAGCTTACAAAGCAAAATTCGGGTTTATTTTTATCATGGCGGTACGGGGCAGTAACCGTCACCAGATTCTCGCCGCGTTTGAGGAGCGCCTGGAAAATACCCGGGAGCAGGAGTTTGAGCGGGCGGTGTCGGAAATCAACAAGATTGCGCTGTTCCGTTTGCAGACCATGTAAACAAAAAAACGCCCCGGTGCAATTGCAGCGGGGCGGAGAAGGCTGAGAGCGTGGTTTCGATTAACCGAGACTCTCAGCGACTGACTTTTTTGAAGTTATGCGGGACTCCTCCGCAGACTTGATTCGATCGCATCTCTCTTTCTCTGCGAGCTCGATTTCCCGCCGCTCGCGCGCTTCATCAGCCAAAGTCTTGTTGGGCAGTACAATGTTCAGGGTGAAAGCAACGAACGCTGCGACAACAATGGGGGACCCGCCGATAATGTTTTTCAGGGTTTCCGGGAACATTGCAGTTGCCTCGGGAACCGAAGAGATGCCCATGCTTAAGGCCAGTGACAGACCGACAATGGTCATGTTGCGTGCTGACAGCTCATCTTTGATCAACAGCTGTATACCGGTCATTGAAATCATGCCGAACACGGCAATGGTGGCACCACCGAGAACCGGCATCGGAATAGTGGTGATCGCGGCACTGAACACCGGGCTTAATCCGGCGATTAACAGCAGGCAGCCGGTAATGGCAAGAACGAAGCGACTGATCACCTTGGTCATCGCGACAATGCCAACGTTCTGACTGAAGGTCGAGGTGGGCATGGCCGCAAAAAAGGCGCTCAATGCGGTTGTGAGGCCGTTGCCCAGTAAACCCCCGGTCAGTTCTTTGGTTTTCAGTTCCCGGTTCATGCCGCCGACGGTCGTTGCCGAGAGATCGCCGATGGTCTGCACCGAGTTGATGATGCAGATAACCACCATGGAAGTAATGGCGGCGGCGTGGAATTCCATCTCAAAGGGCATGAATTCGGGAATGGCGACGGCAGCGGCGTTGCCCACATTGTCGAAATTGACCATGCCCAGAGGAAGGGCAATAACATAGCCTACGACAATGCCTACAATAACAGCGGCCAGCTTGAAGACACCTTTGCCGAACTGGGCGGAGATGAGCACGGTCAGCATGGTAACAATGCCGACCAGCCAGTTGTTGGGGTGTCCGAATCCTTCTGCATTCACATTGCCACTGCCCGCCATATAACGGATGGCGACGTCGTAAAGAGAAAGGCCGATGACCAGAACAACGGTGCCCGCAACAACGGGTGGGAACAGATGCCGGATGTACTGGATAAAGTAGCCGATGACCATCATGGAGATGCCGCCGATCAGCTGGGCGCCCATGATGCCTTCAATTCCGTATTGGCTGCCGACGGCAATCAGCGTGGGGACGTAGGCGAAGCCGACGCCGAACAGCGCCGGAACGCGGGCTCCCAGCTTCCAGACGCCGTACAAATGAAAGAGGGTACAGATCCCTGAAGCCAGAATGGCTGCCTGAATCAGCAGCATTCGGTCGGGCACCGAGGCGCCGACGACACCAGCAACAATGATGGGCGGGGTAATAATGCCGGCTATTGCCGCAAGCAAGTGCTGCAAGCCCAGCGGCAAGGCCTTGGTGATTGACGGACGACTGTGGAAATCAAACAGGGAGGTGCTGGGGACGCCGGAATCTTTGCGCTGTGTCGGAGGGGCGTGTGCATCGGTCATAAGAATCATCTCGCCTTGTTATTGTATCCATTACGGACATTACGTGTATCTATTCTGTTCCATGTATTGTACTCAGATCAACCCAAAGTTTTCACCATGGGTACTTTTTTGCGTTCAGATTTGTACAAATGTCCGGGAGGAGGGGGCGGTGGCGCTCGAGGCGTGATCTGGTAAGGCGGTCTTGGTGGTCGGTGTTGGTGCCTGGCGAGGGTGTGGCGCGCTTTTGTCGCTCGTGAGCACCCGAAAAGATGTGGGTGTGGCAGATACAACAAAGCCCGGACCTTTCGGCCCGGGCTTCGTGGGGAAATTCTGGTCGGGACGGTAGGATTTGAACCTACTACCCCTTGCACCCCATGCGGTTACAAAGTGTATTTTGTTAGATATAAATAGACTTCTCTGGATTTTAAAAAAAGTAGAATAAATAGAGAGTTAAGGTTATTATTCTTCCATGGTTGTCCATTAAGGAACACTGAGAGCTAGCCGATCCGGTGGGGCAAAAAGTGGGGCAAAAATGGACTTTGGTGAATCTGACCTGGGGTGGATGAATAATGGCCAAGCTGACTGTCCGGCAGTTGGAATCTCTGACTGAGGCTGACGACGGAAAGACACTGCGCGAGGACGGAGGAATTGTCGGGAAGGTTCGCGCAGGAGTTCGCGGCATTACGGTCTTGTTCCGTTACGAGTTCAAACTCGATGGCCGCAAACATGACCACCGGCTAGGTTCCTGGCCGAAGAAATCCCTGGCTGAACTACGGGTTGAGCGTGATGTAGCCAAGACGAAAGTTGCCAAAGGCATTCACCCCACCAAAGCAAACAAAGCCGCAAAGATCGAAGCCCAGGCTGCCATAGCAGCAACTATTGCCGAGGCTGAGCAACAGGCTACCGAAAACCTGACCGTAGCGGATCTTTTTACTGAGTGGCTTAAAGATGGAGTTGCCCGGCAAGACGGTAACGCCGGACTGAAACGTTCCTTTCAAAAAGATGTGCTACCAAAGATCGGCAAGAAAACGATCCGTGAACTCTCAGAGAAGGATCTTTTAGCTGTACTGCGCTCCGTTCGAGCACGAGGCTTAAACCGGACGGTCGTGATTCTGAACAATGATATGGGCCAGATGCTGCGCTGGGGGGAGAAACGGAAGCCATGGCGCGGGCTCATGGTTGATGGTAATCCCGCAGATCTAGTAGATGTGGAAAAGTTGCTTGATCCGGACTATCAGGAAGAACGTGATCGGGTTTTGTCTGCGGATGAGATTCGAGAGCTGAGAGATATTTTCGCCAAACTTGAATCGGATTATGCGGACTTGCCTGCGGGAGAGAAGTATTCAGGTATACGGCCCGTTACTCTGAGAACTCAGTGCGCTTTGTGGATCTGTCTTGGCACCCTTTGTCGGATAGGAGAACTATTAAAAGCCGAGTGGCGGCATGTTGACCTGGATGCCGGTACCTGGTTTCTTCCCGCTGAAAACACCAAGGGAAAGCGTGGAAAGCGCCAGGATCATCACGTCTTTCTATCTCCCTTCGCACTGTCCCAGTTTAAGCGGCTCCATGCTGAAACTGGGGATACGCCTTTTTGCTTCCCGTCGAAAACCAAAACCGGCCATGTGTGCGTCAAATCTGTAAGTAAACAGGTCGGCGACCGCCAATGTCGATTTAAAAACCGCTCAAAGCCTCTGCTTGGTCGCCAGCATAACGACACGTTGGTTCTAGCTGACGGGGCCAACGGTGACTGGATACCTCATGACCTGCGCCGCACTGGCGCGACAATGATGCAAAGTCTTGGTATCTCGATTGACCTCATTGACCGTTGCCAGAATCACATAATGAAAGGCAAGGTGCGCCGTCATTACCTTCACCATGATTATGCTCGAGAGAAGGCCGAGGCATGGAGTTTGTTAGGTGAGAGAATCGAGGCGATTTTGACAGCTGACAACGTTATACAAGGCCAGTTCAAACGGGCTTAACTCATCCGGACAAGAATTCTTCGCATGTTATCGAGGGGCTGACTTCCATGGCGCATTATTACAAAGATCGCAGCTTGCCGGATTGGTTCGAGTTAAAAAAATATGAGGGAACCGAAGAATTTCGAGCGGCAGAGTGGTTGGCAGCTGTTCGGATAAGAAAGAACATCATGGATGTCTTTTCGATACATGAATTGGAAGGCCTCTCATTGCATGACGAAACAATGTGGGAGTTGACAGACACTTACGACCTGATGCCGGAAATGCGTGAGGAGCTAAAGGCGCTTAGACAATCACCGTTAGATTTAGATGCCTGTAGGAGCTGGGCTTCATTTACAGCAGATTACAATTATAGGCGTCTTAAATATCCCGTGCGGACGATGCTCTTTTCAGACTTGGTAAACCAGTGGGCAGCAGATCGGTTGCAAGCTGACAGTGAGGGTATTTCTTTAGAGCGGTGGCATGCGCTGGAGCAGTGGCCGACGATTTCGAGCGAGGTTAAGCAATCTCCCCTTGGTGCTGGCATGAAGGGTCACGTTTTACTTGTGGTTGATATGAGGGCTTCAAATGATGCCTTGATTGGTGCGTTTAAAGCGTGGTTAGAGGAATGGCGGCGCCAAGAACAAAGCAAGCAACGAAAGCCACTCTATTTGCGCTGGGCGAGCTATAAGGTATTGGAATACCTAGACCTTTGGATCTGGTGTATCGAAAACGGTGTCACAAAATCCTCTGATGACATGGTCGATGGGGTGGGATACCCAAAGAGTGTTGATAACTATAAGAAAACCATTGAGCCAATGATTAAAGCTCTGATGAAAGACCTTGGCCAGCTTGAGGTTATTGCAGCAAAAGAAGCCAGAGCTGGAGCCCCAACTCATAGCCAGGGGCAATTCAAGGAAACTTTTTAGCCGAAAAACATGGTCTAGTTTCCCGGAATCTGATCTAGATAATAGGTAACCGAATCCACAAAGCGCTAGGAAGCGCAAAGGAGATTTGGTTATGTATACCCAAGAGCACCCCCGCCGCATCATGCGCCTTCCTGAAGTCAAAGCCGCCACTGGCTTTGGTCGGGCACACATCTACAACCTCATGAAAGAAGGTCGGTTCCCAAAATCTCGCAAGATCGGGCCTCGGGCCGTTGGCTGGGATAGTCATTTGGTAGAAAACTGGGTAGCCGCCCAGCTGGATGGGGAGGTCTAACATGAAAAAAGCGACCCATTCCGAAGAACAAAGCCGCCTGAGCAAGGCCCATTATACCAAAAAGCCGCTGAACAAAACCGCCCGCATTCTCAAGGTGATGCTTGACGGCGGCAGCCTTAATCGCTTCGACGCTGAACCGGTTGGTGATCACTGCCTGAATAGTACGATCTCAACGCTAAAAAATCATTATGGATTGGTTTTTAACCGTTCATGGGAGCGCGTGCCAAACCGCTGGGGCTCACACACCCCGGTGGTTCGTTACAGTCTCTCGGAAGCTGAGCGCGAGAAAGGCCAGGTAATAATGAATCTCCTCACTCGCACACGCAGATCGTTAAAGGGGAGAGCAGGCGATGAGTAAAAAGTCCTCAATCCGAAACCTACTCTTCAAAGCCGCAGTCTGGTTCCAGGATCGGCCCGCAGTCATGGACTTACTGGTTACTGTAGTTGCCGTGACATTGATTTTGGTGGGAGGTTATGTATGAGCGCCACTGCCACCATGTTCGCTGATGAACTCCAAGAAGCGTTTGGCCCGCTTGGATGGATACCGACCCCGGACGGAGAGATTCATCGGTTTTATGTGCCAGGGGATAAGCCCGGTACCAAAAATGGTTGGTACATTTTTTTCTTGGATGGCATTGCCGCCGGAGTTTATGGAAATTGGAAGGATGGCGAAACCAGAAAATGGTGTGCCCGACAGTCGTATGGCCGGAGTGAGGCCAGACAAGTTTCTGAGCTAGTACGCCATGCCATTCGTTCTCGAGAAGCGGCAAAGGCCGAAGAGCAGAGACTTGCGGCGGATCGTGCTAATCGACTGTGGCATGAAGCCCGGAAGGCGAATAGCCAACACGGCTACCTCGTTCGAAAACGGATTGAGCCCTACGTGCTGCGCCAAGCTGGCGAGATTCTGTGTGTACCGCTTTACGGTGAAGGTTTGTTGGTAAACCTACAGAGGATTGCACCTGATGGTACTAAACGATTTCTGAAAGGAGGCCGGATCAAGGGGTGTTACGCACCCCTCGGTCAGCCAGAACCCGGAAAGCCGCTGTACGTCTGCGAAGGCTTTGCTACAGGCGCCACGATCCATGCGGAGACAGGTGCGGCGGTGGCATGTGCTATGACTGCTCAGAACCTGCTGAGTGTGGGGCGCTATCTACGGCGCCGTTATTCAAGAAGCTCACTGATTATCTCCGGTGATGATGACCGCAAAACGGCTTCGGAGGGCAAGAGTAATGTTGGTGTTGAATACGCCACTAAAGCTGCTCAGGAGCTGGGATGCGCAATGGTGTTTCCCGACTTTCCGCCGGAAGCACCGCTGGAACTCTCGGATTTTAACGACCTGGCGGTTTGGAGGGCGGTTAAGTGAACGCAGTTACGATTCCACCGCTTATACCCGCACCCGTGTACCCGCAACCGGAGACCCCCTTTGGCTTCGTGTCGGCTGCCAATATGCCGGTAAACCCTATTGCCTGGTTAGTTGAGGGGTATATCGAAGAAGATGCGATTGCCGTGATGTATGGCGCTCCGGGCAAAGGTAAGTCATTCCTTGCCTTGGACGTTTCCTGCTGTATCGCCAGTAAAA
Organism: Marinobacter sp. VGCF2001; assembly: GCF_049943275.1. Lineage (NCBI taxonomy): Bacteria > Pseudomonadati > Pseudomonadota > Gammaproteobacteria > Pseudomonadales > Marinobacteraceae > Marinobacter > Marinobacter sp. VGCF2001. Next base: position 12,630 of record NZ_JBNFVX010000010.1, on the reverse strand, counting down.
CACTGTTTCATGAGCGTGATGTAAAGCCTGGGGCGGTGTTCTACATTGCTGGTGAAGGCCACAACGGCCTGGCGCGACGGCTGCGGGCATGGGCCCAGCTCAATCAGCAAGAGATGCCAGAGCTGTTGTTCATCTCAGAGGCTGCTGCTGAACTTTCCAGTAGTACCAGCGCCGCAAGTGTGGCTCAGGCTGTTCAAGAGCTGGCGGACGCAACCGGTGAAAACCCGGTACTGATTGTTGTAGATACGCTGGCCCGAAATTTCGGCGGGGATGAAAATAGCGCTACCGATATGGGCCAGTTTGTTCGCAACGCCGACACACTTCGTAGGCGCTGGAATGCCACCGTGCTCATTGTTCACCATAGCGGGAAGGATGGAGACCGGGGCGCTCGGGGATCATCGGCCTTGAAAGGCGCTGCGGACGCTGAATATGAGGTGACACGCGGCAACGAGGATAAGCTTATTCGCTTGATCCCTCGGAAGATGAAAGACGCGGAAGAGCCCGAACCTCTTGCCTTCGAATTGGCAGGGGTGCCAATTCAGGATGATCAAGGGAATTCAATAATGGGGGCGGCACTAAAGCCTGCTGAATACACAGCACCAGAGCCCGATACGGCAAAGCTCGGCAAACAGCAGAGGGCAGCGCTGAGTGTTCTGGAGCAGCGCCATGCTGAGATTGCTGAGAGGCTTGAAAGCCAAGGCCGAGGAGATCATCCAGTCCACATTACCGTAGTGGAGTGGAAAAAGGCTTGTGAAGAGAAAGGTGTTCCCCGTCAGCGCTTTCACGATGCCAAAAATACGTTGGCCGATAGGGGGCAGGTCAGATTTGAAGGGCCGCATGTTTATCTTGTCCGTCCGGAAGGGAGCCCATTAGGGGCAACGGACAGGACGGACAAAGCAATACACATCAATAACGGACAAGGCGGACAACAATCGGACAACCTCCGGACACAGGCCGGACATAAAGCGAAAACCGGCAAGCCGGGGAGAGAATGACTGTGGAAAACCCAGTGACTAAACGACAGCAGGACGCGGTGACCGACCGGGGTCGCTCAGAACAAACGCTGGCGCAGACCATAACCACTCCGGAATGTCTCAGTGCCTCTGTATTAACCATTTGCCAGAGTATAGATAGTGCCAATGTGACGGAGCTGGTGGCTGAGCTCAAAAGGCAGTCGGACGCAATTAATACGGACGATCTATCCCGGGCTGAAGCCATGTTAACCGCCCAGGCCCACACTCTGGATGGCCTGTTCGCCAAGTTAACAAGCGATGCGCTCACAAGCGGCAATCTTGAAAAACTGGAACGCTATATGAAGCTGGCCCTCAAGGCTCAGAACCAGGCCAGGGCCACCCTGCAAACACTGGTTGAGCTGAAGGCGCCAAAGAGGGTTGCCTTCGTTCAGCAGGCCAATATCGGTAACCAAGTACAGGTTAATAACGAAGCGCAAGGCGCGCGCACGCGGAAAAAACGAAAAGCGCCAAACAAACTATTGGAGACAGACAATGGCGAACGGCTGGACACCAGAGCGACGGGCCAGGCAGGCGGAGCTGATCCGGCAATGGCAACCGTGGAAAAACAGCACCGGCCCTACAAGCGGTAATGGCAAAGCGAAGGTCTCACGCAATGCCTGGAAAGGTGGGGAGAGGTCACAACTGCGGGAATTGGCAACGATGCTCAGGGAGTTAGAAAAGAAACGGCGGGAGCTTTTGTAAGCCCCGCCAAGGGCGGCTCACAAGGTTATTCGTATCCACTATCAATATAGTTAGATATTCTGGCGTTGCTCCAGTCACTGGCCGACGTGAGCAGCTCATCTTGCAAGTAGGCCACCACATCATGTGCCATAACGGGGTAGGCGTCTCGCTCCTCTTCCAGCTCTGTGTCCCAGTCGTCACCTTCCTGTGTAAGAAGCCACACCGCATCCAGTTCATAGGGGAGTAGCTGGTCTACCCGGTGTTCGATAAAAGCGTCTATTGTGGCTTGGTATACATCCCAATAAATGGACTGTTCCTGTTGTTGCTGTACGCAGATTTCATCCCATATATTTTCAAGGCCAGAGTCCTCGCCTGATAATAGGCTTTCCTTCATCGCTTGGAGGTCGCGGATACAGCCTGTAACAAGGCGTTTGGTTACTGCCTCTCCAAGTTCTCTGGCGATTCGATATTCCGAGAGTTTCCTTGTCATTTATTGTCCTTATGTTGGTTGAGCAAGTGGCGGTACTATGAGGCTGCCTGTCTTGCTCCGGCAATGCTCAGAATGATTTCCAATGCCTGTGGGTGGAGCTCATCATAGGCCGCTTCCATCAACTGGATGATGTTGTGCGACTCAAATTCTTGATCTAAGTCGTCTGGGCAGAAACGAGGCCGTGAACCGGCAAAATTGCCGCTATCGATCCTCGGAATTCTCCGATGCTTTGTGACGTTGACTAGGGTATTGAGCTGTTTGTAAAGAGAGCTACCCCTTAGAGTTTTAATCTGCTTTCGCGGTGCCTCGAAATCCGGCCTTTCAGTGAGCCATTCAGTTAAGGTTTTCCAGTTAACATCTCGAGCTTCGACATCCTCCTTGACAGTCAAAATAATGTTAAGGAGGTACGGAAGTGACTCAATCATTGCGTGCAACGCACGAAAGAATGCGTACGCGTTGGCCTCAAACGCTATTCGGTAATACTGGGGATTTTGAATCTGGTCGAGGGGAAGCGCCCCTCTCATGGCTGCTTCGTGGCGTTCGTGCTCCGCTTTGAACTGTTCGTAGTGGTATAGGCAGTAGTCGGACTGGTAGCTCAGCCCCCGGAAGGCGATGTTGAATCTCTCAATCGTCTTGGGAGATAGATGGTCGGGCAGGGCCACGGCGATTTCGTCTAGCGCTAGCTTCATGGTGAGTCCTTCTGCCATTGCCCTTTCTGAAGCTCTATCGAGCTGTGCGAACATTTTCCCTTTTCTGTCACTGGGATATGGTGGCTGGTAAACTTCGGGCTTAAATTTTCTTTGTCCATCAGTAAAGCAGTATCTTGTAGGCTTATCAAAGGCGGTTTGGTCAATGAACGCAGTAGAAATCGAAGAAGCAATATCCGATCTAGCCCTGGAGGCATTCGACAAAGACGAATTCCCCTTCGCCTTCCTGCGCGCATTTGGCAATAAAGAAACCACCATCAAGCGGCTGAGGGCCGGCACTACCAACAAGTCGGACGCTGGCGGTGTATTACAGACCAATAACATCCACATAGCGGTGGCTGATGCCGGAGAGGTTACTCATAAGCTGGGTGAGCTCAGGGGGAGCCCAGCGACTGCCCGGGCTAAGGCGCGGTTTATCCTTTCTACGGACGGTGCTGATTTTGAGGCTGAGGATCTGGAGACGGGTGAAACTGTTGCCTGTGAGTACCAACAGTTCCCTGACCACTTCGGTTTCTTCCTGCCGCTGGCCGGCATTTCTACCGTTAAGCAGCTGCGTGACAGCTCCTTTGATATACGGGCCACCAGCCGCCTGAACCGCCTTTATGTTGAGCTGCTGAAAGACAACCCGGACTGGGGCGGCAGTGAGCAGCGCCATGAGATGAACCACTTCATGGCCAGGCTGATCTTCTGCTTCTTTGCTGAAGACACCGATATCTTTGCCGGCGAAAGCTTGTTTACGGACACCGTAGAGCAGATGAGCGCCCGGGATTCTTCCAATACCCATGAAGTGATTAGCGAAGTCTTCCGGGCCATGAACACCCGGGCAGCTGATCGCCAGGCTGCGGGCCTGCCAAGGTGGACAGAGCGTTTCCCCTATGTGAATGGCGGTTTGTTCTCCGGAAGTGTTCAAGTTCCAAAATTCAGCAAGATCGCCCGCTCCTACCTTCTTCACATCGGGAATCTGGACTGGACTCAGATTAACCCAGATATCTTCGGTTCGATGATCCAGGCCGTTGCTGATGATGAGGAGCGAGGCTCGCTGGGAATGCATTACACGAGCGTTCCAAACATCCTCAAGGTGCTAAACCCGCTTTTCTTGGATGATCTTCGTGAGAAGTTAGAGGAGGCGGCTGATAGCCCTCGTAAACTGCTGAATCTCCGCAATCGCATGTCCCGGATTCGTGTGTTTGATCCGGCCTGCGGCTCAGGGAATTTCTTGGTAATTGCCTATAAGCAGATGCGAGAGATCGAAAATGAGATCAATGAGCGGCGGGGTGAACCTGGGCGGAAGAGCGATATTCCGCTTACGAATTTTCGAGGCATCGAGCTCCGAGATTTCTCCGCAGAGATCGCGAGGCTTGCACTGATTATTGCAGAGTACCAGTGCAATGTCGTGTATCGAGGGCAAAAGGAAGCTCTTCAAGAGTTTTTGCCACTCGATGCTGAAAACTGGATCACTTGCGGCAATGCACTGAGGTTGGACTGGCTAACAATTTGTCCTCCTACAGGTACTGGCGTGAGGTTTAATGCGGATGATTTGTTTGGGACTCCTTTGGATCAATCTGAAATTGATTTTCAGAACGAGGGTGGAGAGACCTATATATGCGGAAACCCTCCATATCTAGGCTCGACTTGGCAAAGTAAGAGTCAAAAGCAGGAAATAAAGGAGATCGTTAACGGAAGAGTAGGCTCTACAGGATTTCTTGATTATGTTGCCGGTTGGTTTTTAAAAGCTGCGGACTGGATGTCACTATGTGGAGGAAAAGCAGCATTTGTATCAACTAATTCTATATGTCAGGGACAAATGGTTCCTCTTCTCTGGCCGCCGATTTTTGAAAAAGGCTTGGAGATAGACTTTGCTCATACCTCATTTCAATGGTCGAACTTAGCTAGTCGAAATGCAGGTGTGACTGTAGTCATTGTTGGCATCTCTCCAGTTTCCAATCGGTCCAAGTCATTGTTTGAAAGCTCGCGCGATGGAGCGGTCTCTGTGCGTTTTGGAGACGCTATCTCGCCATATTTGACGCTTGGTTCGGTGACCATTGTTAATAAAACTCGCACACCAATTTCTGATGTTGCGCCCATGGAATTTGGTAATAAGCCGAGTGATGGCGGCAACTTACTCTTGGATGAATATGAACTTAAAAAGCTCGAATTCGATGAGTTTACCAAGGCCAAATTTATACGGAAGATCTACGGGTCTTCAGATTTCATAAACGGTAGACACAGATATTGCGTTTGGATTGAGGACCGGCATCTTGAAGAGGCAATGTCAATCCCCGAACTGGCTGAACGAATAGAGAGGGTGCGTGCCCTTAGACTTGCAAGTCGGGATAAGGGAGCCAACGCTCTTGCCAAAAGGGCCCACCAGCTAAAGCTAATGAGGATTGGTGGGAGGCATACGATTGTGGTCCCCTCGGTTTCTTCAGAGAGGCGGCCTTACCTGCCAGTAGGCGTAATCGATAATAAGGCTACTCTGACAAACCTTGCATTTGGGCTCTACGACGCTCCTCTTTGGAATATGGCTCTGATCGCCTCGCGCATGCATTTGGTCTGGATCGGTTCGGTGTGTGGAAAAATGAAAACAGATTTCAGATATTCCAATACCATGGGGTGGAATACTTTTCCAATCCCCAGGCTCACGGAGAAGAACAAGTCTGACTTAACTCAATGTGCAGAGAATATTTTGCTTGCTCGGGAGGGGCATTTTCCGGCAGCTATTGCGGATCTTTACCGCCCGGAAGCAATGCCTGCGGACTTGAGGCAAGCCCACGAACAGAATGATGAGGTGCTAGAGCGCATTTACATCGGCCGGCGCTTTAAAAACGATACCGAGCGACTGGAAAAGCTGTTCGAGCTCTACACAAAAATGACAGCCTTTTCTTCCTCGACGAACAAGACAAAGCAGAGAGCATCATGACGGGAAGATACTCGCTGTTTCAAATGTGGGAACCTTTCCGGCGGTCGCTAATTGCCAATCATCGTTTCTACGTCGAACAGTCCAGAAAGCGCTTGCTGTCACAGTTTTCTGATATTGAGGCCGAGGCGAACCAAGCGGCTGATAAATGGCTAGAGGACAACGATCATCGTTTCAATCCAGATTTTCATTTGCCTGGAGACTTTGAAGAGCAGGCATTTGATGCTGGTCTGGAGTTTTATGAGTTGTTGAAAGGTATGGAGGCTCGCACTCGACTGAGTGTAGTTGCGGGTATGTACCATGAGTGGGATAAGCAGCTTCACCAGTGGATGGTGGACGAGATGAGGGGATGGTGCTCGGGGACGAAATTCGAAAAGGCTGTATGGAAAGCAACGCTTACCAATTTTGCTGAGTTGGTCGAGCCTCTAGGCTGGGATATCCGAAGCAAGCCCTACTATATCCACCTGGATGCCTGTCGGCTGGTTGTTAATGTCTATAAGCATGGAAATGGTGACTCTTTAACACAGCTCAAGCAGAAGTATCCTGAATACCTACTTGACTCTGTGTGTGGCAGGACCGCTCCACTATTTTTTGACGGCCTCAGCCATAAAGATCTTTCGGTCAGTGATGATCAGTTTCAAGCGTTCTCAGATGCAATTGAGTCATTCTGGCGGGATGTTCCGGCAGACCTTTGGGATCATGATCAAGCCGTTATGCCAGCCTGGCTCAGTAAGGCTCTCGGGCTCAACGGCAATGCCCCCAGAAAGAAACAAGGAAGCTCCAGTCCATGAGTGAACTAATTCTTTACACTTCAGACGACGGCCAAACCCAGATCCACCTGCGCACCGAGAATGGCAGCGTCTGGCTTACCCAGCTCGAAACAGCGGAGCTCTTCCAAACCACAAAGCAGAATGTGTCACTTCATGCCAAGAATATCTTCGAAGACGGTGAATTAACTCCGGAGGCAACTGTCAAGGAATCCTTGACAGTTCGAACCGAGGGTAGCCGCCAGGTTCAACGCAAAATAAGCCATTACAATCTGGATCTAATTCTGGCCATCGGTTACCGCGTCCGTTCCCCACGTGGTGTCCAGTTCCGGCAATGGGCTAGTGCGCATTTGAAGGAGTTCCTGCTCAAAGGCTTCGTCATGGACGACGAGCGCCTGAAGAATCCCGGTGGTTGGGACTATTTCGATGAATTGCTCGAACGTATCCGCGAGATTCGGGCATCGGAAAAGCGGTTCTATCAGAAGGTGCGTGACCTGTTCGCTCTTAGCTCGGATTACCGGGCCAGGGAGCGGGAAACCTCTATTTTTTTTGCTGAGGTACAGAACAAGCTGATCTACGCCGTTACCGGTTACACAGCTGCTGAGCTGGTGCTGAAACGTGCAGACCCGGATCAGCCGAACATGGCCTTGACCACTTGGAAGGGTTCCCGGGTGCGCAAACAGGATGTGATCATCGCCAAGAATTACCTGACTGCTGACGAAATGGATAGCCTAAACCGCCTGGTGGTGATCTTCCTCGAGCAGGCGGAATTGCGGGTGAAGCAACAGAAAGACCTTACGCTGGAGTTCTGGCGCAACAATGTGGATCGCATGTTAGCCTTCAACGACCAGCCGATTCTGGAAGGGGCTGGTTCCGTCAGCCGGGAAAACATGGAGAAGATTGCTCACCAACGTTATGGCGAGTTCGACCAGAAGCGTAAGACCAACGAAGCAATGTTGGCTGACGAGGAGGACCTCAAGGAGCTTGAGAAGCTCGAGGAACAGGTAAAGCGCCAGGCCCGCACGCCAGATAAAAAACCAGACTGGGATTAAAACAGGAAGTACCCAATGACTAAAAGCGTTCCGTCCGTATCAGTCTCTTATGCCCGCAACGGTAGCTCTACCAAGTCCAACGAGCTGGGTATGCGGCCAATGCAAGAGCGTGCCTTTGAGCGGCGCGGAGAGCAGTACCTTTTGATCAAATCGCCACCGGCCTCAGGCAAGAGTCGGGCGTTAATGTTCATTGCGCTGGACAAGTTACACAACCAGAGTTTGAAACAAGCGATCATCGTAGTACCGGAGAAATCCATCGGTTCCAGCTTTGCCGATGAACCTTTGAGCGATTTTGGTTTTTGGGCAGATTGGCATGTGGAGCCGAAGTGGAACCTGTGCAATGCACCAGGTTCCGATAACGGCGGCAAGGTGAAGTCGGTAGGTGCCTTTTTGGCCAGTGACGATAGGGTGCTGGTGTGTACCCATGCCACATTCCGTTTTGCGGTGGATCAATTGGGTATCGAGGCGTTTGATGATCGACTGATTGCCGTGGATGAATTCCACCACGTTTCCGCTAACCCGGATAATCGGCTGGGGTCGCAGCTGGGGCAGTTCATAGCCAGGGATAAAGTCCACATTGTTGCCATGACAGGCTCGTACTTCCGGGGTGACGCGGAGGCAGTTCTGGCTCCCACCGATGAATCCCGCTTTGATACGGTGACCTACACCTACTATGAACAGTTGAACGGTTACGAGTATCTGAAACAGCTTGATATTGGCTATTTCTTTTATTCTGGCTCCTATGCGGACAGCATTCTGGAGGTCTTGGACCCGAACGAGAAGACGATCGTCCACATACCGAATGTGAACTCCCGTGAGAGCACCAAAGACAAGATCCGGGAAGTTGAGCACATAATTGAGGAACTGGGTGACTGGCAGGGTACTGATCCCGAAACCGGGTTCCAATTAGTCAAAACCTCGAGTGGCAAAGTGCTGCGCATTGCTGATCTGGTGGATGACGATGCCTCCAAGCGTGACCGAGTATCTGCTGCGCTGAAAAATTCTGCCCAGAAGAATAACCGTGATCATGTAGACATCATCATTGCTCTGGGTATGGCCAAAGAGGGCTTCGACTGGATCTGGTGTGAGCACGCTTTGACCGTGGGTTACCGTTCGAGCCTGACTGAGATTGTGCAAATCATCGGCCGTTCTACCAGGGATGCACCCGGCAAAACCCGCGCACGTTTTACCAATCTCATTGCAGAACCCGATGCCTCAGAGCAGGCAGTAACGGAAGCGGTAAACGATACGCTCAAGGCCATAGCCGCCAGTTTGCTTATGGAGCAGGTACTGGCTCCTCGCTTCGAGTTTAAGCCTAAAGCAACAACGGCCACCGGCCCAGTTGAGGGCTACGACTATGGTGAAGACGGCTATGATCTGAATAAGTGTAATGTGGGGATAAATGAGGAGTCTGGTCAGTTCCAGATAGAGATAAAGGGCCTGGCCGAGCCAAAGAGCGAAGAGGCATCCCGAATTTGCACGGAAGACCTGAATGAGGTGATCGCCAGCTTTGTTCAGGATAAGAATACGATTGAGCGGGGCTTGTTCGATGAGGAGATGATTCCGGAAGAGCTTACCCAGGTCAGCATGGGCAAGATCATTAAAGACCGGTATCCGGAACTGGATGAGCACGATCAAGAGGCTGTGCGGCAGCACGCTATTGCTGCGCTAAATATGACCCAGCAAGCGAAACAGGCCTTACTCGAAACCATTGGTGGCAACGAAGGAGAGGGGGCCGGGGCCGGTGGTGAATCGAGCACCAAGCCGAATACCGCGCTGATAGCTGGGGTGCGGAAGTTTGCCATGGATGTAACCGAGTTGGATATCGACCTGATCGACCGGATTAATCCATTCAGTGAAGCCTATGCCATTCTGGCAAAGACCATGAGTGAGGACAGTCTTAAACAAATTGCGTCCATCATATCAGCCAAACGCACAACGCTGTCTCCGGACGAGGCAAAAGAACTGGCGATCCGCGCGGTGAAATTTAAGCGAGAGCGAGGCCGCCCGCCCTCCAATACCTCCCAGGATGCCTGGGAGAGGCGAATGGCCGAGGGGGCAGCTGCGTTCATGAGATATCGAGAAGAGGGCCGTTACGATGGATCTTGATGAGCTCAGTGCAGAGCTACAGGACTTTGCCCAGCCAAAGAAAGAGAAAAGCCGCAGCGCCCGGGACGAGCGGATTATTGCCGGCTTTGCGGAAGTTCAGCGCTTCGTGGAGGAACATGGCCGGGCTCCACAGCATGGCGAAGACAATGACATCTTCGAACGCCTGTACGCCGTGCGCCTCGACCGGATTCGTTCGCTGGAGGAATGTCGTGAGCTAGTGGCTGACCTTGATTATCAGGGGCTGTTGGATGGTAAGGCAGCTGTTCAAAGCGAGTCTGCCGAGGAGCTGGATGATGAGGAATTGCTCGCAGAGCTTAGTGATATGGCGCCTGCTGGCGGACTCACTGAGTTGCGCCACGTTCGCTCTACCGCCGAGAAACGTGCGGTAGAAGACATTGCCAATCGCACAAAATGTGAGGACTTTGACCAGTTCAGGTCGCTATTCCAGCAGGTAGAGGCAGAACTCAAAGCCGGGATACGTGAGACCCGTCGCTTTGGGCAGGACGCCAGTATCGAACAGGGCAATTTCTTCATCCTGAATGGCCAAATGGTCTACGTGGCAGAGGTAGGGGAGGCCTTTAAAGCTCCCAACGGCGAAAGAGATGCCAGGCTACGGGTGATCTACTCCAATGAGACAGAAAGCGACATCCTGCTCCGGTCTCTCCAGCGAGCCCTCTACAAGGATGAAACCGGTCGCCGGGTTACAGAGCATGATGCCGGGCCGCTATTCCGGGATACCTGGGATGACGATGACGTAGAAAGCGGGACTATCTACGTGCTCCGAAGCAAGTCACAGAATCCCTTCGTAGCCGAGCACCGGGAGCTGATCCACAAGATCGGAGTGACCGGTGGGAAGGTGGAGGCTCGCGTCGCCAATGCCGAGCATGATGCCACTTACCTGTTGGCCGAAGTGGAAATCGTGGCCACATACAAACTGGCCGGGATTAATCGAACCAAACTGGAAGCGCTGCTTCATCGCGTGTTTGCGCCTGCCCAGTTGGATCTGGAGATCAAGGATAGGTTTGGGCATCCCGTTAAACCGCGTGAGTGGTTTCTGGTGCCGCTATCGGTGATTGATGACGCGGTTGGTCGGATTCGGGATGGGTCGATTACTAAACTGGTATACGATCCCGGCAATGCCCGGCTTGTGCAGGGATCGCTTTTGGGTTCGAACTGATTTCTCTCGCATTAGATCTCGGCAAGCTACTCGTCTTGACCTGTTGCTCACTGGGGTAGGTAACCTCGAATTCTGTACCTTACGTCAAGGAATCGGAGCCAGAGGCCATCATAGGGCTAATTTATGGAGGGGCGCAGGTTAGTGTAACTTTATGCATAAAACTGTATTTTTTTGCTACATACAGGAAGAAGTCATTCTAATCTAAATTTTAATTTGGTAGTTTTCAGAAAAGAGTAATGAAAAGCTTTTAAGCATTTAAACCAAAAAGGTGGAAAAAATATGATGGGAACCTGTAAGGAATGCGAGGGGCAGGTGTCTAGCTCGGCGGAGACTTGTCCGCATTGTGGATCAACCGATCCAAATGGTCCAGTTCACAGCCTGAAAAATTACTTAATTCTAGGGGGTATCGTTATGGTCTTGATGATCATGGGCTCGTGTGCGGGTTAATAAAACTAGACGCTAAAAATACCTTCGCTTTGACCAAACCTACCTCGTTTAGAAAGAGAAGCAATGGTTAAAAACCGAGATCAGAGTGTAGCTGACCTAAAAAATATTGCTCTGGAGATGGGTGATGATCAGTTTTTCACGAAAAAGGAGTTCTTTCTACTACCAGGTCTTCTTCAGTCCGGAGAGGTGGTATTTGCTTTAGCTTCCGGCATGGTTGGTGGAGCAACTTGGCTCATATCCTTAACCAATCTTAGGGTTTTAATCATAAATAAAGGCTTGGTTTTTGGCTTGCGTCAAGATTCTATTCCAATAGATCAAGTTAGCTCTATAACGAGTTCTTCCGGTCTGCTATTGGCTAAAATAATTGTTACCGCAAGTGCAAAACGCATAATCGTAGAGAATGTAGAAAAAAGGTCTGCAAAAGAGTTTGTTAGAAGATTCGAGGTTGTGTTGAATGGTGGGCGAGGTCAGGTTTCAGAAAGGGAAAGTAATTTAACTGATAAATATTCAGAGCTTAGCAAATTAGGGAGTCTTTTGGAAAGAGGGCTTGTCACCGAAGAGGAGTTTGATATCGAAAAGAAAAAGATTCTGGGGTATTTGGATTGAATCTCTTAATTCTAACTTTTTCTATAATATCGATATTTATAATTTATATATTCTTGGGTGCCATACTAAAGTTATTGGTTTCATGGGGTCCTTTAGTTATAGGGTTTTGCATCGGTGGGTCCATTTCTTATTTTGATGGGCTTTTTAATTCTGCTCTTGGTCTTGCAATAATAATTTTTTCATTTTTTATCACTAACTATTGGCAAGAAACTAACCTGTGCCTGAGGGCGGAGGAAATCATTGAAAAGCTATTTTTCTTTTACGACTGAATGGCTGGTAGTTAGGTTTTAAAGGTGGACGACTCCATGTCATGCTTGCCACCTAGTTCATGTTTTTATATCACGATCACCGTTAACCGGTGCCCACGATCTTCCGCCCATAATATCTGAAATTCTAGTTTGGATTTTGCCCCGCTACTGCATACATCCCTCAAAAGAGGCTGGACTCCCCCCCCCGTTATAGTGGTCACACCTAACCTATGGGGTTTGTTTCTTGAAGATCACCAAAAGTGATTTGACTCAAACTGGCATATTTTTCATCGCGATATTCAGTCTGGGAGGGCTCTTGGTATGTAAACATCCCTGTTTCAGTTGCACCGCTGATTAGAGTTTTCCGCTCGTTGGTGTTTCGCCAGGTATTCCCATGGCGTCAGGTCTTCCAGTGA